>NZ_KB911779.1:0-520431 GCF_000383655.1 Streptomyces sp. 351MFTsu5.1
CGGCCCTCCTCGTACTGGCGGCGCACGAGGTGACCGGGGCCCTTGGGGGCGACCATGCAGACGTCGACGCCCGCCGGCGGCTTGATGAAGTCGAAGCGGATGTTCAGGCCGTGACCGAAGAACAGCGCGTCGCCGTCGCTCAGGTTGTCCTTGACGGACTCCTCGTAGACCTGGGCCTGGATCGGGTCCGGGACCAGGATCATGATGACGTCGGCCTCGGCGGCGGCCTCGGACGGCGTCACCACGCGCAGGCCCTGCTCCTCGGCCTTGGCCTTGGACTTGGAGCCCTCGTGCAGACCGACACGCACGTCGACACCCGAGTCACGGAGCGACAGCGCGTGGGCGTGGCCCTGGCTGCCGTAACCGATGACCGCGACCTTGCGGCCCTGGATGATGGACAGGTCGGCGTCGGCGTCGTAGAACAGCTCGGCTTTCATGGGAGGTTGCTCCGTTTCGCAGCGGTTGGGATACGGCGTGCGAGTGGTCAGGCGATGGCAGGCCAGTCAGGGCTGGCGGTGGAGTTCCAGTGCGGTCGGCTGACGGTCCGGGCTCCGCGGCCGATGGCGATCGTGCCGGACTGGACCAGTTCCTTGATGCCGTATGGCTCCAGCATCCTGAGCATCGCGGACAGCTTGTCGGCGCTGCCCGTGGCCTCGATCGTGACGACCTGCGGGGAGACGTCGACGGTCTTGGCGCGGAACAACTGGACGATCTCGACGATCTGCGAGCGCGTCCCGTTGTCGGCGCGGACCTTCACCAGAACGAGTTCGCGCGCGATGGCATTGTCCGGCGGGATCTCCGCGGCCCGGAGCACCTCGACGAGCTTGCTGGTCTGTTTGATCACCTGCTCCAGCGGGGTTGCCTCGCCGTCGACGACAAGGGTGATGCGGGAGATGTCGGGGTGCTCAGTGACACCGACCGCGAGCGAGTCGATGTTGAAGCCGCGGCGGGAGAACAGGGCGGCGATCCGAGCGAGGATGCCCGGGGTGTTCTCCACCAGGACGGAGAGCGTGTGCTTGGACATGGTGATGACTCGGTTCCCTCTCAGTCGTCTTGGTTGTCGCCGAAGTCGGGGCGGACGTCCCGCGCGGTCAAGATGTCGTCGTTGGAGGTGCCGGCGGCGACCATCGGCCACACCATCGCGTCCTCGTGGACGATGAAGTCGACGACGACCGGGCGGTCGTTGATGGAGTTCGCCTCTTCGATGACCTTGTCGAGGTCGGCCGGGTCCTCGCAGCGGATCGCGTAACAGCCCATGGCTTCGGCCAGGTTGACGAAGTCGGGGATGCGGGTGCCCATGGCTTGGCCGCTGTGCAGGACGGTGTTGGAGTAGCGCTGGTTGTAGAACAACGTCTGCCATTGACGGACCATCCCCAGGGCCCCGTTGTTGATGACGGCGACCTTGATCGGGATGTTGTTCAGGGCACAGGTGGTCAGCTCCTGATTGGTCATCTGGAAGCAGCCGTCACCGTCGATCGCCCAGACGGTGTTGCCCGGCATGCCGGCCTTGGCGCCCATCGCGGCCGGGACCGCGTACCCCATCGTTCCGGCGCCACCGGAATTCAGCCAGGTGGCAGGTCGGTCGTACTGGATGAAGTGCGCTGCCCACATCTGATGCTGACCCACCCCCGCCGCGAAGATCGTGCCCTCCGGCGCCAGCTGCCCGATCCGCTCGATCACCTGCTGCGGCGACAGCGAACCGTCCTCCGGCTGCTCGTAGCCCAGCGGGTACGTCTCACGCCAGCGGTTCAGATCACTCCACCAAGCGGTGTAATCCCCCTTGTGGCTCTCGCTGTGCTCCTTCTGGACGGCCTGGACCAGGTCGGCGATGACCTCGCGGGCGTCACCGACGATCGGCACGTCGGCGGCGCGGTTCTTGCCGATCTCGGCGGGGTCGATGTCGGCGTGGACGATCTTGGCGTGCGGGGCGAAGCTGTCCAGCCTGCCGGTGACCCGGTCGTCGAAACGGGCGCCCAGGGCCACGATGAGATCCGCCTTCTGCAGGGCGGCGACCGCCGCGACGCTGCCGTGCATGCCCGGCATCCCCACATGCAGCGGGTGACTGTCCGGGAACGCGCCCAGTGCCATCAGGGTGGTCGTCACCGGCGCCCCGGTCAGCTCCGCGAGTACCTTCAGCTCCGCCGTCGCCCGCGCCTTCAGGACACCACCGCCGACATAGAGCACCGGCCGCTTCGCCGACGTGATCAGCCCGGCCGCCTCACGGATCTGTTTCGCATGCGGTCGGCTCACCGGCCGGTAGCCCGGCAGATCCATCACCGGCGGCCAGCTGAACGTCGTCCGCGCCTGCAACGCGTCCTTGGCGATGTCCACCAGCACCGGACCCGGACGGCCGGTGGAAGCGATGTGGAACGCCTGCGCGATCACCCGCGGAATGTCCTCCGCCTTCGTGACCAGGAAGTTGTGCTTGGTCACCGGCATGGTGATGCCCACGATGTCCGCCTCCTGGAAGGCGTCCGTGCCGATCGCCTTGGAGGCCACCTGCCCGGTGATCGCCACGAGCGGCACCGAGTCCATGTGGGCGTCCGCGATCGGCGTCACCAGATTCGTCGCACCCGGACCCGACGTCGCCATGCAGACACCCACCTTCCCGGTGGCCTGCGCGTAACCGGTCGCCGCATGCCCGGCACCCTGCTCATGACGGACCAGGACATGACGCACCCGTGTCGAGTCCATCAACGGGTCGTACGCCGGAAGGATCGCTCCACCCGGAATACCGAACACCGTCTCAGCGCCGGCCTCCTCAAGAGAGCGGATGAGGGACTGCGCACCCGTCAGCAGCATCGGAGATCAGCCCCAGAAGAGAAGGCGACGGGGATGTTCGAGGACGGCCGCGATGTCGGCGAGGACCTTGGAGCCGAGTTCGCCGTCGACGATGCGGTGATCGAAGCTCAGTGCCAGCGTGGTGACCTGGCGTGGCTTCACCTTGCCCTTGTGGACCCAGGGCTGGAGCTTGATCGCGCCGACCGCGAGGATCGCGGATTCGCCGGGGTTGAGGATGGGCGTGCCCGTGTCGACGCCGAAGACGCCGACATTGGTGATGGTCACAGTGCCGCCCTGCATGGCCGCCGGGGACGTCTTGCCCTCCCTCGCCGTCGACACCAGCTCGCCCAGGGCCTCGGCCAGCTGCGGGAGCGTCTTGTCGTGGGCGTCCTTGATGTTCGGGACGATCAGGCCGCGCGGGGTGGCCGCGGCGATGCCCAGGCTGACGTAGTGCTTGAGCACGATCTCCTGGTTCGCCTCGTCCCAGGACGCGTTGATCTCCGGGTTGCGTTTGATGGCGACCAGCAGCGCCTTGGCAATCAGCAGCAGCGGGTTCACCCGCAGGCCGGCGAACTCCTTGTCTTGCCTGAGTTCCTTCACCAGCCGCAGGGTGCGGGTGACGTCCACCGTCACGAACTCCGTGACGTGCGGCGCGGTGAATGCCGAGCCGACCATCGCCGCCGCCGTCGCCTTGCGGACACCCTTGACCGGGATCCGGGTCTCACGCACACCCTCGTACGACGCCACAGGAGCTGCGGGCGCGGGGGCGCTCACCGGTGCCTCGGTGACCGTAGGCGCCGAGGCTGCCGCCGCGTACACGTCCTCGCGGGTGATGACACCGTCCGGGCCGGACGGTGCGACCGTGGCGAGGTCGACGCCCAGGTCTCTGGCCAGTTTGCGCACCGGCGGCTTGGCCAGCGGGCGGGTCCGGTCGTCCGCCATGGTGTGGCCGTTCATATCGCTCTGGACCGCCGGCGCCGGGACCGTGACCTCCGGGCTCTTGCGCGGGCGCCGCTTGGCGGAGGAAGCCGCCACGCCGTAACCGACCAGCACTGGCTGCCGGCCCTCCGCAGCCTCGTCCGTGCCGGGACCGGTGTCCACCGAGACGATCACGGCGCCGACGGGGACCGTGGTGCCCTCGGAGACGTGCAGCTCGCGGACCACGCCGTCGTAGGGGATGGGCAGTTCGACGGCCGCCTTGGCGGTCTCCACCTCGCAGATGACCTGGCCATCGGTCACGGTGTCGCCCGGCTGGACGTACCACTTGAGGATCTCGGCGTCGACGAGCCCCTCGCCCACGTCGGGCAGTTTGAACTCGCTGATGAGCTGCGCAGTTGTCGTCACGATTCCTCGCCTTAGAACGCCATGGCACGATCGACCGCGTACAGGACACGGTCCAGGTCCGGCAGGTACTCCTCCTCGAACCGCGAGGGGGGATAGGGCATGTGGTAACCGCCGACCCGCAGCACCGGGGCCTCCAAGCGGTAGAAGCAGCGTTCGGTGATGCGGGCCGCGATCTCCGCGCCCGAGCCGAAGAACACGGGCGCCTCGTGCACCACGACCAGGCGGCGGGTCTTCTCCACCGAGGTCTGGACGGTGTCGAAGTCCAGTGGGGAGATGGAGCGCAGGTCGAGCACTTCGATGCTGCGGCCTTGGTGTTCGGCCTCGTCGGCGGCCTCCAGGCAGGTGCGAACGGCGGGTCCGTAGCCGACCAGGGTCAGGTCATTGCCCGGCCTGACCACCCTGGCCCGGTGCAGCGGGAGGTCGGTCGCCGAGGTGTCCACCGTGCCCCGCTCGTAGTAGCGGCGCTTGGGTTCGAAGTAGATGACCGGGTCGTTCCCGGTGATGGCCTGGCGCAGCATCCAGTACGCGTCCGAGGCGTTGGACGGAGAGACCACCTTCAGGCCCGCCACGTGCGCGAACAGTGTTTCCGGGGACTCGGAGTGGTGCTCGACCGCGCCGATGCCGCCGCCGTAGGGGATGCGGATGACGACCGGCATCCTGACCTTGCCCAGAGAACGGGCGTGCATCTTCGCGAGCTGGGTGACGATCTGGTCGTAGGCCGGGAAGACGAAGCCGTCGAACTGGATCTCCACCACCGGGCGGTAGCCGCGCAGGGCGAGACCGATCGCGGTGCCGACGATGCCCGACTCGGCGAGCGGGGTGTCGACGACCCGGTCCTCGCCGAAGTCCTTCTGCAGGCCGTCGGTCACCCGGAAGACACCACCGAGCCTGCCGACGTCCTCGCCCATGACGAGGACCTTGGGGTCGGCCTCCAGGCTGGCGCGCAGAGCTTCGTTGATCGCCTTCGCCAGGGGTGTGCCCGGCGCCGTACCAGAGGTGTGTCCCGGCATCTCAGCATCCCTCCGAGGCTGCGAACTCGGCGTTGTAGGCGGTGAACTGGGCATGCTCCTCGTCCACCAGCGCGTGGCCGTCCGCGTGGATGTGCCGGAACATCAGGCCCGGCTCCGGGTCGGGCATGGCGCGCACACGCTCGCGTACCGCACGTGCCGCCCGCCCGCACCGGTCGTCGACGTCCGCGAAGTACGCGTCGTCGGCCCAGCCCCGGTCGGTCAGGAGGGCCTTGAGTCGGGCGATGGGGTCCTTTGCGCTCCACTCGGCGAGTTCCGCGGCGTCCCGGTAGCGGGTGGGATCGTCGGAGGTGGTGTGCGCGCCCATCCTGTAGGTGAACGCCTCGATCAGCGTCGGTCCCTCGCCGTTGCGAGCGCGCTCCAGCGCCCACCTGGTGACCGCCAGGCAGGCCAGCACGTCGTTGCCGTCCACCCGCACGCCGGGGAAGCCGAAGCCCTGGGCGCGCCGGTAGAGCGGCACCCGGGTCTGCTTCTCGGTCGGCTCGGAGATCGCCCACTGGTTGTTCTGGCAGAAGAACACCACGGGGGCGTCGTGCAGCGCGGCGAAGTTGAACGCCTCGCTGACGTCTCCCTGGGCGGTCGCGCCGTCCCCGAAGTAGACGATCACGGCACTGTCCGCCCCGTCCTTGGTCAGGCCCATGGCATAGCCCGTCGCGTGCAGGGTCTGGGAGCCGATGACGAGGGTGTAGAGGTGGAAGTTGTGCGCGGCGGGATCCCAGCCGCCGTTGTTGACACCGCGGAACAGGGCGAAGAGGTCCGCGGGGTCCATGTCACGGCAGAGCGCGACACCGTGGTCCCGGTAGCTGGGGAACGCGTGGTCGTCGGGGGCCAGGGCCCGGCCCGAACCGACCTGGGCGGCCTCCTGGCCCAGGAGCGAGGGCCACAGGCCCAGTTCGCCCTGGCGCTGCAGCAGGATGCCCTCGGCGTCGACGAGCCTGGCCAGGACCATGTCCTCGTACAGATCGCGCAGTTCCTGGGGCTCCAGCTCGACGGCGTGGTCGGGATGGTCCTTCAACTCGCCTTCCGGCGTGAGCAGTTGTACGAGCTCCACGGCTTCCGGCCGTCGCTCAGTCCTCTTGGCGCTCCCGCGGCCGCGGCTCGCCACTCCGGTGCGTCCCATGGGTGCCTCCTTCTTCGGTGTGCGAGCGGTGGGTCAGCGCTGCCAGCTGTGGGCGCCGTGGAAGGCGGGCCGCGGAGTAAACCGGCGGACGGTGCGGCGGAAGGCCGGCGCGGGGATGCGGCGGGCGGCGCGGGCGAGCAGGACCGCGGTGAGGGCGGCCAGTTCCTCCGCGTCGGCCTGGCCCTTTTCCACGCGGATCGGGCCGCTGTCGGCAGTGATCACTGTCGTCGTCTCCAAGAGGGAAGGAACGGGAAGCCGTACGGGCGCTACTGCGGCGGGTTGCCGTGCTTGCGTGCGGGCAGGTCGGCGTGCTTGCTGCGGAGCATCTCCAGGGAGCGGATGAGCACCTCGCGGGTGGCGGCCGGGTCGATCACGTCGTCCACCAGACCCCGTTCGGCCGCGTAGTACGGGTGCATCAGCTCGGCCGCGTACTCCTTGACCATGCGGGCCCTCATGACCGCGGGGTCGGGTGCCTCGGCGATCTGCTTGCGGAAGACGATGTTGGCGGCGCCCTCGGCGCCCATCACCGCGATCTCGTTGGTGGGCCAGGCGTAGGTGAGGTCGGCTCCGATGGACTGGGAGTCCATGACGATGTAGGCACCGCCGTAGGCTTTGCGCAGCACCACCGACACCCGCGGCACGGTCGCGTTGCAGTAGGCGTACAGCAGCTTGGCGCCATGCCGGATGATGCCGCCGTGCTCCTGGTCGACGCCTGGCAGGAAGCCTGGGACGTCGATCAGGGTGACGAGGGGGATGTTGAAGGCGTCGCACATCTGGACGAAGCGGGCCGCCTTCTCGGAAGCCTCGATGTCCAGGACACCGGCCAGCGACAGCGGCTGGCTGGCGACAACGCCCACCACCTCGCCGCCGAGCCGGGCCAACGCGACGATCACGTTGGTGGCCCAGCGTTCATGCAGTTCCAGGTACTCGCCGCCATCGACGATCTCCTCGACGACCGCGCGCATGTCGTACGGCCGGCTGCCGTCGGCCGGGACCAGGTCGAGAAGCGCGGAGCCGTCCCGGCCTGGCGGGTCGTCGCAGGTGATCGACGGTGGGTGCTCCCTGTTGTTGGCCGGGAGAAGGGAGAGCAGGTAGCGGACCTCCTCCAGGCAGGTCTGCTCGTCGTCGTGGGCGAAGTGGCACACACCGCTGGTCCCGGCGTGCACGTCGGCGCCGCCAAGGGCGTTCGTGCTGACCTCTTCGCCGGTCACCGCCCTGACCACGTCCGGGCCGGTGATGAACATCTGGGAGGTGTCGCGGACCATGAACACGAAGTCGGTGAGTGCCGGGCTGTAGGCGGCGCCGCCCGCGCAGGGGCCGAGCATCACCGAGATCTGCGGGATGACCCCACTCGCTTCGGTGTTGCGCCGGAAGATGCCGCCGTAGCCCGCGAGGGCCACGACACCCTCCTGAATGCGGGCGCCCGCGCCGTCGTTGAGCGACACCAGGGGCGCACCTGCCTTGAGGGCCATGTCCATGATCTTGTGGATCTTGGCTGCGTGCGCCTCGCCGAGGGCGCCACCGAAGATCCGGAAGTCATGGGCGTAGACGAAGACGCTACGGCCGTGGACGGTGCCCCAGCCAGTGATCACTCCGTCGGTGTGCGGCCTCCTCGCCTCCATGCCGAAGCCGGTCGCGCGGTGCCTGCGCAGCAGCTCGACCTCGTGGAAGGAGCCGTCGTCCAGCAGGAGGTCGATGCGCTCCCGTGCGGTCAGCTTGCCTTTGTCGTGCTGGGTGCGGGTGGCGCGCTCGCCGGGTCCCCGCCGGGCGTGTTCACGGATCGCGTGCAGCTCGGTGGCGCGCCCGCGGGAGTTCTGGCGCGGGGTGTGGTCCATCCAAGTCTCCTGCGAGTCCGGAAATCTTCGGGTAGGCGAATGCCTGGGAAAGCGATGCCGATCGGCCCTGCTGCGGAACCGGTATTTCGAAGGAGTGAATCCGCATTCCGGTTCAGGGGTGATGGCGTTTAGTTCGGGCGCTCGGCCCGGTGGATACGGGATAACTCTGCCCCGTTCTCCGTCGCGGCCGCAACCTTTCTCAGGGTGGACGCCGCACAGTCGAGAATTATGGCGCGCGAACGCCACGGAAAGCGCCGGAAATTCTGCCGCCAATGCGGAGTGGTGGCAGGTCAGGACCGCGAAGTCAGCCGAGTCATCACGCTATTGAGCGCGCCGAAGAATTGCTTCTTGGATTCGCGGGGGAAGAAATGCCCGCCGAGCAGCGTGTGCAGGGTGCAGGCGCGGTCCGTGTGCGTGGCCCAGGCCGCCGCGGCCGGAACCGTCACCAGGGGATCGCCGACTCCGGTGAAGACCTCGACCGGGCAGGGAAGCGGCGGCCGCGGCCCGTCGAGGCCCTGGCTCTCGCACAGAGCGATGTCGGCCCGGACGAGCGCGATGCGGTCGACAAGCCAGCGCCGGTCACCGCGCAGCGCGGCGGGCAGTGCGGCGAAGTCCAGCAGCAGCTCGGTCAGTTCGGGATCAGTCAGCTGTCCTGCCCGATGCAGCGGATGCGGTAGGTGCGGGGCCGGGTACGCACCGACCAGCAGTTGTTCGGGCAGCCGGCGGCCGGTCGCCGCGCGCAGCCGGGCGAGGTGGTAGGCGATCAGTGCGCCCATGCTGTGGCCGTAGAGCAGGTACGGCTGCTCCAACTGCGGCCCGAGGTGGTCGTCCACGGCCGCCACGAGTGAGGACAGCAGGCGGTGCCGGTGGCTCGCGGCGCTCACGTCGCGCCCCGGGAGCCGTACCGGGACGACCCGGACCCGCTCCCCCAGGGCGCGCTGCCAGCCGGAGAAGAAGGCCGTGCCGCCGCCCGCGGGATGGAAGCCGAACATCGGGATCGGCCCGGCCGGGCCCTCCGGCCTCCCCGGCGGGGGCGCCGGCCGGTGTGCGACCGCGGACCGGCCCCGGTTGCACGGCCCGGCCGCGCGGTCCGTACGGCACGAGGGGTCGGCCGGGTCAGACGGCTGCCGCGACAACGCCCCTCCCGGGGCCGGCCGGGACGAGCGGACCTGCCGCGCGGGGTGCGTCACCGTCCGCCGCGCCGCTCCGCGGGCGTCCCTGCCCGCCGTCGACCTGCTGAGCGATGCGCCACCAGCCCTCCGCGCATTCCAGGGCGAGCTGGGAGATACGGTCGGCACAGTGCGGCGGGATGTCGCGCAGCAGCCGGTCCCGGTGCTCCTCCCCCATGATGTTGGCGGCCAGCAGCCGCAGCAGGTGACGGCCGCTCTCAGTCAGTCGGAGAGCGGGGTCGTTCGTCAGCCGCTCCAGGGCGGACACGGGGTCCTGCTGCCGGTTCCGGGACGGCCGGCCACTGCAGCTCACCGGGGCGGCCGGAGTCCGGCCCGCGGCGGGGCGACGCTTGGCGGGCAGCGGATCCTCGCCCCGCCTCAGCCGGTCCCGCACGTCGCGCACGGTCCCCGGGGAGATACCGGCCTCGCCGGCGACGGCGCGCAGAGAAGCCTGCGGGTTCGCCCTGAGCAGTTCGCTCGCGCGCAGGCGTCCCGGCGAACTGTCCACCGGACGCAGCCTTCCGTCCCGCCCCAGCCGGGTGGTGGCCTGCGGTATCAGCTCGGTCTCGGTGCGCCGCAGCGCCCGTACCGACTTCGTGGACAGGCCGGTGATCGAGGCGACCATCCGGTCCGACCACTCGGGGTGGGAGGTGAGGATGCGGGTGGCGGCCGCGGTCCGGTCTGCTGTGGACAGCGGCAGGCCGTGGCGTGTGTTGTGCTGCACGGACAGGGCGAAGGCATCTCGTTCCGCGCCGTCGAAGAACCGCGCGGGTATGTGGGTCCTGCCCTGCTCGGCGGCAACCCGGAGCCGGTGCATGCCGTCGATCACTCGCATGGTGGGGCGGTGGACGGTGATCGGGGGCAGCGGCTCCGCGGCCTCCGCAAGGGATCTGAGGTGCTCCGGGGACTCCCCGGCGATGCGGGGCGAGTCTCCTGGCAGCAGCGCGTCGATCGGGACCGACTCCACCGGCGAGAGGGTCGGCGCCCATTGCGCCTCCGGAGAACCGGTGTTCAGCTCCGGTCGCGCGGCGGGGCGATCGGGTGCGGTCTCACGATTCACAGGACTTTCCTCCGACTTTCGGCGTGAACCCGGTGTCCACCTGCGGCGACCGGCGGGGCCCGCCTCGTGAGGAGCCCCGCCAACTCACGCCGCACCCGGGTGTCGTGGGTGTGGGCCAGGACGGACTGACACCGAACCTTTGGTGTTCGCATCATCATGCCACGAGAAACATACCTTGAGGAAGGTATGTTTGTTTCGGAGAGTGAAATCTCTGTTACCAGCGAGGGGACGGACCCATCGGGGGTCAGTCGCCCACCGGCGAGGGGGTACCGGCATCCGTCGGCAGGAGGCGGCTACCGGGCAACCGACGCGCCAGGTCGGGATCTCCGACGACGACCGGGTGCCCGACCTCGGTGAGCATGGGTAGGTCCGAGACGTGGTCGCCGTACGCGTGGCAGTCCGCCGCGTCGATGTGCGGGTGGGCGCGCAACAGCCGCTGGACAGCGGTCCGCTTCTCCTCGCCGATGATCGGCTCGCCGACGAGTTCGCCGGTCAGCACGCCGCCCCGCGCTTCGGGCAGGCTGCACACCACGTGGGCCGCCCCGACGTCCGCCGCGATCGGATCGAGGATCGCCGGGAACGAGCCGGACACCAGGACGATGGCGGCACCATCGGCCCGGTGCCCCAGCAGAGCGTCGCGTGTCGCGCGGACATAGAAGCGCTCGTCCGCCGAGCGCTCCGCGAACCAGTCGGCCCCCGAGGCGGCGACCTCGTGGGCCGGCTCCCCCGCCCACGCCCGGTAGTAGGCGCGGTTGGCGTGCTCGCGCGGCGTCCCGCCTGCGGTCAGTGCGGCGAGGTTCTCCCGCACGTCGCGGGCGCGCAGGGCGCCGCGCGGTCCGTGTGTCCGGACGAAGTGGAAGTCGAGGAAGTCGAACATGCTCTTGCAGTGGATCAGCGTCTCGTCGACGTCGCTGAACACGAGGCGGACAGGCTCGGTCACAGGGGCTCCAGTCATGGGGCTGCGCGGCGGGTCAGCGCTGGTCGGGCCGGGCGCGCAGGGCCGGAAAGAGCAGGTCGCGGACCTCTCGCCAGCGCTCCCTTATGTCTGCACGCAGGTAGAGATTGTCCGAGATGTGCTGCATGCCGAAGAACGCCGCCACGGTCACCCGAGCCGCCTCGTCCGGGTCCACGCCGTCCCGGAGCTGCCCCATGACCTGCGCCTCACGCAGCAGGGAGGAGATGAGGTTCGTCCAGTCCAGGTAGGGCGCGGGCAGGTCGGCGTCGATGAAGGCCCGCTCGTTCTGCAGCCGGGTGCCGGCCTGGATGATCGGGTCGCTCTGGAAGGCTTCGGTGGCCTGGTTGAACATCTCGATGGCCGTGTCCAGCGGGGACAGCCCCTTGGCGCGGACCTCCTCCAGCGTGAGGGGCCAGCGCGAGTAGAGCTCCTCCACCACCGCGACGGCCAGGGACTCCTTGTTCGGGAAGTGGAAGTAGACCGCCCCCTTGGTCATGCCGACCTGCTGAGCAACGTCCGTGATGGACGTATACGGATAGCCGCGTACGGCGAAGATCTCCGCCGCGCACCGCAGGATGTGCGCCCGCGTGCGCACGGCCCGGTCCTGGCGCGGGTCCGGACCGCGCACGACGGGGGACTTCCGGGGTTTGCCGCCGGGCTCCACCGGTTGACCCGCGGTGGCCGGCCTGGTGTGTCTCACAGATTTCCGCTCCTTCAAGGATCAATCAAGCCCCTCGCAATATACCTTCCCTCAGGTATATTTCTCCCCCTGTTGTGCACCGGTCTTTCGGCCGGGACATGCGTCGCACGGGGGAGGGTGACCAGTCCTGCCCTGGGCGGCGTCTCACCCTGGAGGCGACTTCCCGCATGCTCACCGACACGCTGACCACGCCATCGCTGTCTTCCCGGATCACGGCGTACGCACCGGGCCCGCGCCTTTCGTTCACCCGCCCTCTGCCACCCGCGAAGGTGCACAAGGCGGCGGCGGGCGAGGTGCTCCTGACCGACGCCGTACAACAAAGCGATCACCGGTTCACGGTCGCCGCGCTCTGGCCCCGCGACCGCTTCCTGCACCATCAGGGCGGGCGCGCGCCGGGCGACCCGCTGTTGCTGGTGGAGACGATACGGCAGGCGCTGATCCACCTCTCTCACACCTATTACGGCATACCGCCGGGCCATCCCTTCCTCCTCTCCACGCTCTACTTCGACACCGACCGGCGGGGGCTGCCGGCCTGGCGCGGGGCCCCGCTTCCGGTCACCCTCGACGTCACCTGCACTCCCACCACGACCGCTCCGCGCCGCTTCGGCATGGCCCTCGACGCCGTGATGTACGTCGACGGCCTCGCCCTCGGCCGGGCCGGTATGCGCTGGGAGGTGCTGGATCCCCGGCGCTACCACCTGATCCGCACCCGGACGACGCGTTCCCCGGCGGACCTGGTGACGGGCGCGGCGCCCCGGGCCCCGCGCCCGCTGGCTCCGCGGGAGGTGGGATACGCCCACGAGGAGCACGTGCTGCTCGCCGAGGGGCAGGAGCGTACCGGGCGCGACTGGTGGCTGCACATGAACCGGGACCACCCCGTGCTGTTCGACCACGAGTCGGACCACATACCCGGCATCCTGTTACTGGAGGCGTTCCGGCAGGCGGCGCACGCCGCCAAGCTGCCCTTCCGTCCCTCGCTCGACGCCGCCACGGCGAGCTACGGCGCATTCGGCGAGCTGGACGCACCGGTGCGGATCAGCGCCCAGTTGCCGGGGCAAGGACAGCGGACGGCCGGAGCAGCGGTGGTGGAGGTGACCGCGGTGCAGGGGAGCGCGGTACTGGCCACGGCCCGTTTCGGGGAAGCCTCCTGCCCTTGCGGAAACGGCGAGGTGTCCTCATGAACGCCGCCGAACTGCCCGCGGACCGGATCGAGCACGCGGCGAAGGTCGCCCACCGGGACCTCGACGAGATGCAGGCCCACCACCGGCTGAGCACGGAGACCGCCGCGGCCGTGGTGGCGGGCGGATTCGCCCGGCACTTCGTCCCACGGGACCTCGGTGGCGCGGCCGGCGGGTTCTCCTCGCTGCTGTCCGCCTCGGCGAGGCTGGCCCAGACGTGTGCGTCCACCGCCTGGTGCGCCACACTCTTCGCGGCGCACGGGCGGCTGGCCGCCTACCTCCCCGAGGAGGGCAGGCGTGCACTGTGGGGCGAGTCGCCGGATGTTGCCATCGCCGCCTCCATCATGCCGCCGCAGGGCGAGGCAGAGCGGACGGCGAACGGCTGGCGGATCCGGGGCCGTTGGGCCTTCGCCAGTGGTGCCGACCACGCCCGGTGGTTGCTGCTGGCCTGCCGGACGCACGAGTCGGGACAGCCGGAGCACCGTATCCTCGCCGTCCCGCGCGCCGAGGTGGAGGTCCTGGACACCTGGCGCTCGCTGGGCATGCGGGCGACGGGCAGCCACGCGGTCGAGGTGGCTGGGGCGGAGGTGCCAGCGCATCTCACGTTCACTCTGGAGGACCTGCGCCACCCTCTGGCCGGTGCCGACCGCTGCCACACGGTCCCCTATCTGATGGTGGGCGCCCTGATGTTCGCGGCGCCGGTGTTGGGGGCGGCGCGGGGCGCGCTGGCCGCCTTCGGCGAGGCCCTGGCGGCCTGCCGGACGGCCGGATTCACCCAGGGGCGGTCGGCGGAGGCGGCGCGGGTGCTCGCCCGTTCCGCGGGCGAGATCGACGCCGCCGGGCTGCTGCTGGAGCGTGCCGCGTTCCGCGCCGACCACGCCGAGGTGACGCCGCTGCTCGCCGCCGAGAACCGGCGTGACGCGGTGCTGGCCGTCCAGCTGTGCGCCGAGGCGGCCGACCGGCTGTTCCGGGCCGCCGGCGCGCGGGCCCACGCGGAGGGGTCCGCGCTGCAGCGGTGCTGGCGGGACGTGACCACCGCCGCCTCGCACGCCGCCCTCCGGGCCGAGGGCGCGGCCACCGAGTACGCGGAAGTCGTGCTCGGGTCCTGACGGCGGGATACCCACTGAGGAGGCAGCGCGCGACGAGCGGTGCGCTGCCTCCTCTTCGAGGTCGATAATATACCTTCAGTCAGGTATGTTTACTCTCCGTGAAGGAAACGAGGAGAGGTACTTCGGTGGTGAAACAGGTCAGAGCGCGGCAGACGAGAGCAAGGCTGCTGGATGCAGCGGCGGAGGAGTTCGCCGTCCACGGCTACGCGGCCACGAAACTCGATGCCGTGGTCGCACGGACGGGCATGACCAAGGGCGCCCTGTACGGGCACTTCCCGTCCAAACGCCATCTCGCGTCCGCCCTGGTCGTCGAAAGCGCCCAGCAGTGGCGGCGGATGAGCGGCGACGCGTCCGAGCTCGCCGTCCCCGCCGACACGATCCTCGCCGACCTGATCCGTGAGCTACGCGGCCAGTTGGAGACCAACGTGCGCTTCCGGGCGGCGCTGCGCCTGGCCGCCGACTGTGAACTCTCACCGAGCGGCCCGCCGGGCTTGTTCGAGGGAATCCGCCGTGAGCTGGTCAGAAGCGTGCGCAGGGCCCAGGAGGAGAAGGGACTGGGCCGGCCGTATCCGGCGGAGACCGTCGCGTACCTCATTCTTGCTCTGGTGTACGGGACTTCGCATCTGCCGCCCTGGGAGACGACGCAGGGTGTCGAGGTGGATCCGGACCGGCCCTGGGAGATCCTGCGGACCGCCCTCGATCTCGGCTAGTGCCCCGGTTCCGTCCCCTCGAACCGTGTCCGTGCCGCGGCCCTCGTGTGCAACCGAGGGCCGGCGCCAGTCGCACACGGCGGTGCGGCCCGATGTCCCGCGGCGTATTCCGTCACCCGTCCGCTGTGCAATCGGTAATGCTGGCGGCGCCGCTTTTTCGTTCGCTAGTCTGCAATACGTATGGCGGCGCCAACGTAATTGATCGGGCCCCCTGTTGGCCGGCCTGATGGCGCGTGACTTTCCGGTGTGCAATGCCCGGTGGTAACGGCGGTGATATCACCCCACCGGCTCCGAACCCGAACTGCTGCGCCCCGGCCACCGGTTTCCTCCATTTCCTGCAGAGAGGCGAACGCACAATGAAGCTTGCCATTTCCGGGACGTATTCCTCCGGCAAGACGCTCACCACGATGGCACTGGCCCACCTGACGGGCATTCCGCGTACGCACGCCAAGACGATGCGCGAGATCCTGCCGCACGCAGTGCCCGGCAAAACCCTCGAGGAGTGCAATGCCGCGGAACTCATCCAGCTGGTGATGCGGCGGTACGTCGAACGCGCCGTCCACGAGAGCCACCTGCCGGGCGGATACATTTCCGACGGCTCCTCGCTGCACGAGTGGACCTACGCCACCGTGCGCGTCACCGTCGGCATCAACCCGAACGAGTCCATCGGTCTCGACTCCGTGGAGAAGACCGACGAGATCCGCTTCTATGAGCAGGTGGTGTCGCAGCTGGGCGTCGCGCTGAAGCAGTACGCCAAGGAGACGTACGACGCCTTCGTCCATCTGCCGATCGAGTTCCCGCTCGACCCCAACGGGCACCGGCCGGTCAACGAGCGCTTCCGGGAGATGTCGGACCAGCTCCTGCTCAGCGTGCTGCAGGAGGAGCTCAAGATCCCCGTTCACATCATCGGCGGCTCGATCCCCGAGCGTCTGGAGGCCATCACCGAGCGCTTCGGCTTCCCGAAGGTGATGTCCATCGAGGAGGCCATCGCCGCGGCGGGTGAGGACTACGCCCGTCTCGACGTCCGTAGCGAGGCCGAGCGCAACGCGGCAGCGGCCCGGGCCGCTGCCTGAGGCCGTGCTGTGCCACCGGCGAGGCGCCGGTGGCACAGCGCTCCACGCCCCGAATCCGACCTCTGCAAAGGGACCTTGCCGTCATGACTGAATCCACCTCGCACGCATCGCGCCGGCTCGGCATCCTGGGCGCGGGAAATGTCGGGCAGCCGATCGGCCGCCACTGGGTGGCCGCCGGCCACACGGTGACCTTCGGCTCCCGCTCCCCCGAGCACCTCTCCCCCTTCGTCGCCTCGCTGGACGGCGGGGCACGCGCGGCGACGCTCGCCGAAGCCGCACAGGTCTCGGACGTCGTCCTGCTGTCCGTGCCGCATCCCGCCCTGGAGGAGCTGCTGGACACGATCGGCGACCGGCTGGCCGGGAAGATCGTCATCGATGCCACCAACCCCGTGGTCCTCACCGAGGACGGGCGTGTGGTCTCCACCCTCGGCGGCGGGCTCACCCAGGGGCGGCACACCGCCAAGCTGCTGCCGGACGCCACGGTGGTCAGGGCGTTCACCCATGTCATGGACGAACTGCTGTGGTCGCGGGGCACCCGGCAGCGTCACTTCTGGGGCATGGCGCTGGCGGGCGACGACGCCGGGGCCAAGGACGTGGTCGCCCAGCTGGTGCACGACGCCGGCTTCGTCCCCGTCGACCTGGGTGGACTGGACGACTCGGCCGCGCTCGACCCCGGCGGTGCGGTCTTCCCTCACATGTTCACTCCGGCTGACCTGCGGGTGGCCGCCGGGTTCACCGGCTGAGACGGAAGGACATCACTCACGTGAGCACTGCAACGGGCCCCACCACCGCCGCCGAGCATCTCTTCACTCCGTTCAAGGTGGGTTCTCTGGCCCTGGAGAACCGTATCGTCATGGCCCCGATGTCCCGGGACCTCTCCCCCGGCGGTGTGCCGGGCGCGGACGTCGCCCGCTACTACGCGCGCCGTGCCGAGCACGGCGTAGGACTGATCATCACCGAGGGCACGTTCGTCGGCCATCACGCCGCAGGGAACCGGCCGTCGGTGCCCCGCTTCCACGGGGCCGACGCGCTCGCCGGCTGGGCCGAGGTGGCCCGCGCGGTGCATGGCGCCGGAGGCAGAATCGTCCCCCAGCTGTGGCATGTGGGCCAGGACCCGCTGCTGTGGGGCAGGTCGCTGGAAGAGGCACGCCGTACGGCCCCGAAGGGGGTGGAACTCTTCGAGCCGCCCGGTGGGCTGCTGAGCCCGTCCGGCGTGGACCCCTCCGGGATGGACCCGGACGGCCTTCCCGCACGTGCGATGTCCGAGTCGGACATTGCGGATGTGATCGACGCATTCGGCCGGGCCGCCGCCGACGCCCGGCGCATCGGCTTCGACGGCATCGAACTGCACGCCGCGCACGGCTATCTCTTCGACCAGTTCTTCTGGAACGTCACCAACCGCCGCACCGACCGCTACGGCGGGGATCTGGCGGGCCGGATCCGGTTCTGCGCCGAGGTGGTGCGCGCCTGCCGTGCGGAGGCGGGCCCCGGCTTCCCCGTCATCCTGCGCATCTCCCAGTGGAAGGTGGCGCACTACACGGCACGTATCGCGGACGGTCCCAAGGAGCTGGAGGCGCTGCTCACACCGCTCGTGGAGGCGGGGGTCGATGTGTTCCACTGCTCGACGCGACGCTTCTGGCGACCCGAGTTCGAGGGTTCGCCTCTGAACCTTGCAGGCTGGGTGAAGAAGGTGACCGGGCAGCCCACCATCACGGTCGGGTCGGTCGGGCTGAAGGACAGCGACTACCTGGGCTACGTCGAGGGCAAGGGGGCCGAGACAGCCGACATCGAGCTGGTCGCCGAGCGGCTGGCCCAGGGCGAGTTCGACCTCGTCGCGGTGGGGCGCGCGCTGGTCGCGAACCCCGCGTGGGCGGAGTCGGTCCGCTCCGGGCGCACCCACGAGCTGCGTGACTTCGACGCCGCCATGCTCAACACCCTCGACTGAGCCGGGCCTGCGCGAAGGCCCGGTGGCTCAGCGCCGGGCGACCTCCCGGTTGGCCGCCTCGACGACCGCGTCCAGCAGGCCGGGAAATGCCCGGTCGAGGTCATCCCGGCGCAGGATGTTCATCTTCGACGTACCCATGTAGTACTGCCGGATGATGCCGGACTGGCGCAGCACGCGAAAGTGATGGGTGCCGGTGGACCGCGTCACGGAGATGTCGAAGGTGCCGCACTTTCTCTCGTCGGCGGCGCCCGCGATCTGACGGACGATGCTGCGCCTCACCGGGTCGGCGAGGGCCTCCAGGACGCCCTGCAGCGTGATGTCCTGAGCGTCGGGATGGTCGGTGATGCGTTCCTCGGCGGTCCGTGCGGTCACTTCATGCCTCCCTGTTCCACTGCACATCGTACGACGGCTGTCATATGACGAGGAAAGCCATACGACGATGCTCATCATCGTTTGACAGCCATCGTCATATGGGCTTCAGTTGAGAGGCACGGCCGCCTCAACTCGCCGTCCCCATAGGGCTTTCACGCGCGCCGTCGGCCGCGGGGAGGCCATCGGATCCCCCCATGACGGTCCTCGTACCGGACCGCCCCACCCCTGCAAGGAGTGCGATTAGCGATGACAACCGCCGAGACCAGCGCGGCGCCGGCCACCGGCGCCCAGGGGGGCTCACCCAATGCGTCGAGCGGTCTGAAGATCGCCGCGTTGGCCACCGGCTTTGTGATGGCCACGCTTGACGTCACGATCGTCAACGTCGCCGGAGCGACGCTCCAGGAGCGGCTCGGGGCGAGCCTGACCCAGCTCACCTGGATCGTGGACGGATACATCCTGACCTTCGCGTCACTGCTGATGCTCGCCGGCGGCCTCGCCAACCGCAGGGGCGCGAAGACCGTCTACATGTGGGGCATGGGGCTGTTTCTCATCGCCTCGCTGGCCTGCGCCCTGTCCCCCTCGCCGGAGGTCCTCATCGCGGCCCGGCTGCTGCAGGGAGCCGGCGCGGCGCTGTTCATGCCCAGTTCGCTGTCGCTGCTCGTCTCCTCATTCCCCGAGAAGCGGCAGCGCACGCGGATGCTCGGCCTGTGGTCGGCGATCGTGGCCACCTCCTCCGGCGTGGGGCCGACCCTCGGCGGCCTGATGGTGACCGCCTTCGGCTGGCAGAGCATCTTCCTGCTGAACCTGCCGATCGGCATCATCGGCATGCTGATGACGCGGCGGTTCATCGCTGCGCCGGAGACCAAGTCGCTGAAGCTGGCCGTCCCCGGCCACATCATCTGGATCGTCACCCTCGCCGCAGTGAGCTTCGCACTGATCGAGGGCCCGCAGCTCGGCTGGGCGGCCGGCCCGGTCGTCGTCGCGTACGCCGTCGCTGTGATCGCCGCGGGGCTGCTCGTACGGCGTGAACGCCGGACCGAGAACCTCGTGATGCCCTGGACGCTGTTCCGCTCCGCCGGTTTCGCCGGAGCGAACCTGGTGGGCTTCTTCTTCAACTTCGCGCTGTTCGGCAGCATCTTCCTGCTGGGCCTCTTCTTCCAGCACGCGCAGGGAGCCAGCCCGTTCGTCGCGGGCCTGGAGCTGATCCCGATCACCATCCTGTCGCCCCTGGCCAACGTGGTGTACTCGCGGATCTCGGGCCGCTACGCGAACGGCCCGCTGCTGACCGTGTTCCTGACCGTGGCCGGGATCGCCTCCCTCGCCTTGGTCGCGATCTCGCCGTCGACGCCCTACTGGCTGATCGCCATCGGTATCGGCATCGCCAACATCGGCGCCGGCATCATCTCTCCCGGCATGACCGCCGCCCTGGTGGACGCGGCCGGCCCGGCGCACGCCAACGTGGCGGGCTCCGTGCTCAACGCCAACCGTCAGATCGGCTCGCTGGTCGGCATCGCCGCCATCGGAGTAGTCCTGCACTCCACCTCCGGCTGGGGCACCGGCGCCTCCGTCTCCTTCCTGCTGGTGGGCGTGATGTACCTGCTCGGAGCGGTGTGCGCCTGGCGGCTCATCGCCCGTCACGAGCGGTGGGAGGCCGAACTCGCGGCCGCGGAGTCCACTCGTACCTGACAGCCCATAAGACCGCCCTGGCCGCACACTGCAATCCCCCGTCGGTGTGCGGCCAGGGCTCTTCGAGGAGGAGGCCCCGGTGGACATCGCCGGAAAGACCGCGGTCGTCGCGGGCGGAACGTCCGGTCTCGGCCTGGCCGCGGCCGAGGCACTGGCTGCGAAGGGGGCCCGGGTCGCCATTCTGGGCCGCCGCGTCGACGCTGGGCGGCGCATCGCCGACCGGCTGGGCGGCATCGCCTTCGAGGCCGACACGACCGATGCCGACGCGGTCGGGCGCGCCATCGCCGGGACCGTCGAGCGGTTCGGCGCCGTGCACATCAACGTCAACACCGCGGGCATCATCGAGCACGTCGCGGTGCTGCCGGACGGGCGGCCGGCGGACCTGGTCACGTTCCGGCGGATCGTCGAGGTCAACCTCATGGGGACGTTCAACGTCATGCGGCTGGCGATCCACGCGATGGCGCAGAACGACCCGGAGGACGGCGAGCGCGGGGTAGTGATCAACACGGCGTCCGTCTCCGCGTTCGACGGCGTCGCCGGGCACGCGGCCTACAGCGCCAGCAAGGCGGCGCTGGTGGGCATGACGCTGCCCGTGGCGCGCGACCTCAGCGGGCGGGGCATCCGGGTCAACACCATCGCACCCGGCGCCTTCGACACCCCCATCAACGACTTCCTGCCCCCGGGGTACATGGAGCAGGTCGAGCGCCGCATCCCGAACCCCTCGCGTTCGGGCCGGCCGGAGGAGTTCGCGGCCCTGGCCTGCCATCTCGTCGAGAACGCCTACATCAACGCCGCCACCATCAGGCAGGACGGCGGTCTGCGGTTCTCGATGCCGTGACCACCCCGTGTGCCTGGCGCGGTCCCTCGACTCAAGTCCTGAGCACCGGGGCCCGCGCCGGCCAAGGTATCCAGGTCGCGGACATGCCGAGGACCGGGGCCGAGGCCGCCGCCGCGGCCATGCCCAGCGGCAGTCCGCCTGCTGCCGCTCACCTCGCCTCCTAGGCCGGCCTTGCCCCGACGACCAAGTCGTCGGGGACCTCGATCCACGGCGAACATGCGCCCAGCGGCGGCAACCGGCAGCTGAACGCGCGATGTTCCTGTCCGCGTTCGCTGCCCTGCACGATCCCGCCTCCCGCACCTACTACGACCGCTGCCGGGCCCGCGGGAAGAACCACACCCCGGCACTTCTGCGCCTGGCCCGCCAGCGGATCAGCTAACGGGTCAGGAGCATCACGCGATCTTTCCCAGCCCGATGCGCTGAGCCGTCCCGGAAGCCGGCTTGCGGGCACTGGGCCATGGTGCAGCCCGGCGAGTGATGCCTCACGTTCGCGGAGACCTCCACCGGGTTCTCCCCCGCGCCCAGGTCGTTGGGGACCTTGCTGTGCCGCCGGTCGTGGATACGGCACCGGTCGGGAAGGTCCAGTCGCCCTCTTGTGGTGCGCCACCGGGCGCTGAGCGAACCGAGCTTCTCCTTCCACATCTGCTGACGCTCCCACTGCACTTTGAGCACCTTCATCAGCGCCTCTGCGGCGCACCCCCGTCGCCGTGCACGTCGTCCACAAGGGGGCATCACGTGTGCAGAAATGCAGCGGCCCGCAGCCACGCCGCCCGCACGGCTTCCAAATGTCCCCGAGGAACCGTGCGGTCGCCGCGTCATCGAGCGTCACGAACTTGCGCTGCCGCGACTTGATCTGCTGGCTCTGAGGCGAACGGACTTCGCCCCAAGGTGCGGCTTTATGTGGAGCCGGATGAAGGCCACCGAACCACTTGTCCAGCCAATCACCGAACTTCATGTCGGAACGCGCGACAACCACCCCCGCATCGCGTTCCGCCACCCCCTACGTGTTCGGCCTGCCCTTTTGGGGATTTCGACCGGAGTACTCCCCTGGCCGCTACCTCTCTTGGACACCCATAACCTCCTCTTCCTGTGCCGCCACGCTCAGGAAAGCCGAATACGAACAGCATCAATGGTCCGCACAATCGCCGGTTTGGGTAACCGGCGATCATGACTTGGAACCCGCGCGCCAGGGCTATCGACCTTGAACTCACGCAGTCACCGTCGTGCGGGTGACACACGTGCCGGGCAGCTCGCGCAGCCGGCCGCCGAGGGCACGCTGCGGCATGAAGGTCACGCCGAACCGGATGCAGCGCGCGGCACCGCACAACACAGGGCACCGACCCGATGGCGGTGCGCCATGCGCCACATGCAACCGGATCGAACCCGCCGCGCCGAACAGGGACACCGCCCCGGCCGAGGCCCTCGCGCAGCTCCTACGTGGGCAGTAACCGTGCCGCGCACGGGTTTCCGGCGCTGTCCTTGCCAGGGCGAACCGCGACGCGCTGATCGACACCGACGGTTGGCCACATGACCAACGCGCGACCAATAGCGGTCAGGAACAGCCAGAAGTGCTTGGTCGGAGGCCCTCTGCGGCTTGGGCCGCCCAGGGGTGGCGGCCTCGGCCGTCTCCGCGGTGCCGGGAGTCGTACCGGAACCGGAGTCGTACGGGATCAGCGCTTGCGGGACTGGTTCGCGTCCGCGTTCGACCCCTTGGACCCGGTCGACCCCTTGGACCCGGTCGCCCCCTTCGAGCCGTTCGAGCCGTTCGCCCCCGAGGCCCCCTGGCCCTGCTCCTGCCCCTGCCCGTTCCCCGGCTTCGCGCCCGTGTCGGCCCCGGCCGAGTCGCTCAGCGCCGCGCAGTAGGCCCTCACCTTCGCCCCACCCCCCGCAGCCGCCGCAAGCCTCCGGTACGCCGTCGCGTCGAGCGCCCTGCCACGGCCCTGGAGCTTCTCGTACGCCCGGCAGTGCGCCAGGGTGTCCTTCGCGGTGGCCGGGCGGTCGGCGGGAGTGGGCGCGGCGGGCCGGGAGCCGGTCGGCGACGGGGCCGGGGCACCGGCGGTGACGCCCGGACGTACGCCCTCGTCGCGTGCCGCGCCCTTGGCCGGACCGCCACCCCCCGCGCCGATCGCCGCGTAGGCGACACCGCCGAGGGTGAGACTCGCCAGCAGCACGGAGAGCGTCGCCTTCCACGACCGCCCAGGCCGCCGCTGCGGGCGGGGCCGCCAGTCGTCCCGCCGCCGGGTCCGGGCCCGGTGCGCCCCGGAGTCCCTCGCCACCCGGTAGGCGTCGACGGCCCGCCGCTCGGCCTCCCCGTCCTCCTTCGCCGCGAGAAGCGCGGCCCCGAGCGCGGCCCCGAGCACCCTCTCGAGCCGGTCCCGGTCGTACGACGGCTGGGGCGCGGGCGACGTCTCGCCGTACGGCCGCTCGTCACCCATGCCGTGTCCGTTCCCGTCCGCCGTGCCGTGCTCGCCTGTCATGTCGACTCCCCCAGCGTCCGGGGGCGCTCATCCGTCACACTCTCGGTGCCGACCAGCTGTGCCAGCCGTTTCAGCCCGCGGTAGGCCGCGGTGCGCACCGCGCCGGGGCGTTTGCCGAGGACACGGGCGGCGGCCGGGCCGTCGAGACCGACGACGACCCGGAGCAGGACCGCCTCGGCCTGGTCGCGCGGAAGCGCCCGGACCAGGTCGAGGGCGTACTCGGTGGAGAGGGATTCCAGCGCCTGGTCGTGGGTGCTGTGCGGGCCGGGCAGGTCCAGCATGTCCTGCTCCAGCGCGGACGACCGGGGGCGCACCTTCTGCCGGCGCAGATGGTCCAGGGCCCGGTGCCGGGCGATGGTCGCGCTCCAGCCGCGGAACCCGGCCCCGTCGCCCCGGAACCGCCCGAGGTCCCGGGCGATCTCCAGCCAGGCGTCGGATGCCACGTCCTCGGCGTCGTCCCCGACCAGCCCGCGCAGATACCCGAGCAGTCCGGGCTGCACCAACCGGTAGGCGACCGCGAACGCGGCCTCGTCGCCCTCCTGGGCCCGCGCGACGGCCGCGCCCAGTTCCCCGTCGTACGCCTGCGCGCGGCGGGGTTCCCCTCCCTGGCCCAAGAACTTTCCTGTCCGTACCGGTTCATGGCGATTACACGCGTTCTGCGGCCTCGCCCTTGCCCATGTCTCCCATGGTCAACAGCGTCCGCGCGCACGGAAGTGTCACAGTCGCGCAGCGGTCCCGGAGGCTGCGGTGAGCAACTCCTGTGACGTCTGAGATTGTTGGGACGCTGTATGAGTGCCACCTGTGCGACAGGTGGCACTTCTGTGACCGGGTTCAGGGGAACTCCGGGAGTCCAAGGGGTGGGGTAGGTAGTGAGTCGTCGTAACAGGCGTGCGTACAGACCGCTCAGCATGAAGCGACGGGCGTGGCTGACGCTCGGTGCGGTGGTCCTGGGAGGCGGCGGCATCGCGACCTACGCCGTGGCCAGTCCGTCGACCGACGGGGCGGGGGGTCCGGCCGAGCGGCCGGTGAAGGTCTACGGCCTCGCGCTGAAGGCTCCCGAGACCGGCGAGCGCGAGCTGCCGCGCACCGAGACCAAGCAGTTCTCGCTGCTCGGGATCTCCTGGACGGGGGCGACCAAGCGGCTCGACGGCAAGGCGCAGGTACGCACCCGGAGCGTCGACACCGGCGCGTGGACGTCCTGGCGCGACCTGGAGACGGACGCGGACCCGGTGGAGGACCCCGACGAGCGGGCCGGGGCACGCGGCGCGTCCGAGCCGCTGTGGGTGGGCCCCTCGGACGGGGTCGAGGTCCAGGTCGTCCACGAGGACGGCACCACCAGCGCCGGGCTGCCCTCGGGTCTGCGGGTCAACCTGGTCGACCCGGGCGTGACCGCCGCCGAAGCGTCCGACGCCGCGACCGAGCCGGCCGCCTACGCGGAGGACGTGACCCCGAGCCCCACGGCTCCTTCGCCCACGGCCACCACGTCCCCCGGCCCGGCGTCCACGGTTCCCGAGCCGCCGATCGTCTCGCGCGCCGACTGGGGCGCCGACGAGTCGCTGAGCCCCGACCCGTCGGAGTACAACACGGATGTGAAGGCCGTCTTCGTCCATCACACGGCCGGGTCGAACGACTACACCTGCGCCGAGTCGGCGTCGATCGTGCGGGCCATCTACGCGTACCACACCGCCCCGGCCCCCGGCGGAAACGGCTGGAACGACCTCGGCTACAACTTCCTGGTCGACAAGTGCGGCACGATCTTCGAGGGCCGCAAGGGCGGCGTCGACCAGCCGGTCCTGGGCGCGCACACCTACGGCTGGAACCGTGAGTCCGCCGGCATCGCGGTCATCGGCGAGTACACCGCGGCGGGCGCCTCCAACGCCGCCCTCACCTCGGTCGCCCGGATCGCGGCCTGGAAGCTCGGCCAGTACGGCGTCGACCCCGCCTCGACGGTCCAGCTGAAGGCGGGCGCGACCCAGAAGAACCTCGCCGGTACGAGCTTCACGTCCGGCACCTCCTACCCCTTCAACGCGATCTCCGCTCACCGTGACGGCTACGCCACCGAGTGCCCCGGCAACAGCCTCTACGGCCAGCTCCCGACCATCCGCGCCTGGGCGGCCGGCCCGGTGCAGGGCCTGAAGGTCACCTCGCTGACCGGCGCGACCCTGTCCGGCTCGACGTACTGGACCAAGGGCGCGATCACCGTGAAGTGGTCGACGACCACGCCGGGTTCGCTGATCTCGAAGTTCGAGCTGCTGGTCGACGGCAACGTCGTCACGACGGTCCCGGGCACGGCTGCCTCGGCGAACACGACGCTGGCTGCGGGCAGCCACAAGGTCGCGGTGCGGGCGGTGCACCAGTCCGGCAGGACCACACCCGCGACCACCGCGCTGACGGTCGTCGCGGACACCACCGCCCCGGTCTTCGCCACCACCCCGAAGATCACCCTGCGCACCGGCACGGTCGAGACCGCCGCCGTCCCGGTCACCCTCGGCTGGAAGGCCACCGACGCGCAGGCGCTGAAGCAGGTCAACCTGGTGTCCCCGACGACGGCCACCTTCGGCCCGACCATCACCAGCTCCAACCGCACCGCCAAGTCCGGCGCGGCGAGCACCTGGTCGATGACGGCGTACGACATCGCGGGCAACACCCGCACCTCGTCGCCCGCCTTCACGCCGGTGATCCTCCAGGAGACCTCGGCCACGAAGTCCGGCACCTGGACCTCCCGTTCGTCGTCGAGCTACCTCGGCGGGAAGTCGTACTCCAGCGGTTCCAAGAACGCGAGCCTGACCTGGACGTTCACCGGCCGGTCCGCCGCGTGGGTGGTCTCGCGGGCGTCCACCTCGGGACAGGCGTACGTCTACGTGGACGGCACCAAGGTCGCGACCGTGGACCTGAAGTCCTCGACCACCAAGTACCGCCAGGCGATCTGGACCAAGTCCTGGTCGAGCAGCGCCCAGCACAAGATCAAGATCGTGGTGGTCGGCACCAGCGGACGCCCGACGATCACCACGGACGGCCTGGTCTACGTCAAGTAGCCGTCCGCGGCACCCGGTTCATCGGCTCGGGCGCCCGCTCCCCACAACACGGGGGGGGCGGGCGCCCGTTCCGCGTTCACCGGGCGGCGGCAGCGGTCAGCGCGGTCATCGCCGTACGGCACCCGTCGCGTCCCGGCACAGCAGCCGCAGCGAGCCGTCCCCGGCGAAACAGCGGCGGGCCTCGTTCACCGGGTCCCACAGGCGGCCGTCGGGCGTGCGGACCCAGTGCTCGCCGCCGCTCGCCCACCACTCGGCACCGGTCTGACGGACCACGACCTCACCGGCGTAGGCGCCGAACCCGCGCAGCACGGTCTCCACGGCCGCGTAGGGCGCTCCCTCCCGGCGTATCTCCTCGATGAGCCGGTCGACCCGCCACAGGCTCTGCGCCGAGTAGTCGAGCCGGACCCGGGCACCCTCACGCAGGGCGGACACCGCGTCCGCCGCCCAGCGCACGGGTCTGGCCGCGGCGGCGGGCCGGTCGGCCCGGCGGGTGGTCACGTCGGCGGTCGAACGGGCTGTCGCATGAGCGGTCACATCAGTCGTCACACGGGTGACAGCGCTCGGGAGGGGCCGCGCGTCACACGATTCGGGGGACTTCGGCGACATCGGCGCAGGACCGACGCACCTTCACCGCAACGCCCTTGGGACGGTCACAGGACCCTTTCGCTCCCGTGGTTGACGCCGGAGTGACGCTTCGGTGCCTCCGTGCGCTGCTGTCTCTGATGAGTGACTACTTCCATCTCCGCGCGGTGCCGCCCTCGGCCCTGCGCAACAGCGCCAACTGGTTGCAACGGCTGTTCGAGGACGACTGGGACGCCGTACGCGAACGCATCGGCCGCCACCGTGAGGAGGTGCTGGACAAGTCCTACCTGGACCACGAACTCCTCTACTCCGGCGCCGAGGTGGTCCTGGGCGGACTGCCGGTCTACCCCGCCGACCACGACAAGCCGCCCTTCCTCCTGCTGACCGCGGCCAGGACGCACCAGGTCTCGTCCTACCTGGGGGCCACCGACTTCGAGGCCCTGTGGCGGCTCGCCCGTGAGGAGTTGCTGCCGAGGTACGGCGGGGCGGGTGCCGAGCGGGAGGCGCGGGGGGTGTTCGCGGCGGCGCACCGGGACCTGACGGCGTTCTACGGTCAGACGGCCCGGTACGGGGACGCGGTCGTCAAGTGGCTGCTCCCGTGAGGGCACTCGCCCCGGCCCTCTCCGTCCCTTCAGCCCCTCCGGCGGCTCCTCCGTGACACCACCGCGCGCAGCACCCGGCGGCCTTCCGTGGAAACCTCCAGGGCGGGACGCACACCGGCCGGGCCGTGACCGGCGAGGAGTTCCAGGACGGTGATCTGGCGCCGGAGTTCGGCGGCGACGAGGGGCGACATGCCCTCCGTACGGCCCTCGCGGCGGGCGTCGAGGGAGCCGGCGGTGTCCTTCAGGGGATCGAGCAGTTGGTGGATCCGCAGCGCGGCGACCGAGCAGGCGTCGGCCCATGCCCGCACCTCGGCACCGGACCGCGCGGCGGGCGCGGCCTCCAGCATCCGCCGGGCCAGGGACACGGCCTCGTCGGCACCGGCGCCCTCGGGGACGCCCTCGACTGACCCGAACTCCCCTCCTCCGCCCAGCTTTCCGCGAGCCTGGTCCAGAAGTCCGGCCCACTGTTCGGGGCTGCCGGTGTCGGTCGCGAGGTCGGCCCACAGGGGGCGCAGGACCTCGTCGTCGCCGCCGAGCAGCGGTACACAGCGATCCAAACAAGCCAACCCGCTGGCCGCCAGCCCGCGCTCGTCGGCCTGGCCGATCAGCTCCACCAGACTCATCCACGCCTCCCTCGCGAGCGGCGCTCCCTCACGGAACCCGCACTTTCCCTTACTGCGTGCGATGGCCCGGGAGTGTCACAGGGGCACCACACCGAGTCGGTCGAGCATACGGAAGAAGAGGTTTTCGGCCAACGGGTCGGGTTCGGAGGTCAGTACGTCGAGGAGCGGTTCCTCGGCCACCGCGTGCCCCGCCTCCGCCGCCCAGGCGACCGCCCGCGCGGCCGCGTCCCGGGGCTCCAGGAAGTAGTCGTCCAGGGCGAGTCCGTCCCCGTTGGAGTCGTCGGCCCCGAGATACCGGGTCATGGCGTCGCGGGCCAGACAGGTCGTCCAGCCCCCGCTCTCCGGGCCCACCGCCTCGACCACCACCGACGCGCTGTCCATGACGTAACCGAACAGCGCGGGCGAACCGGTCTCCCGGGCGAGGGAGTTCATGTTCCCGACCTCGCCCTCACCGCTCGCGTACTCCCAGACCTGCCATCCGTCGGGCGCCGAATCCCGCAGGACCAGGCCGTCGACTCCGGCCAGTGCGTCCAGTCCGTCGAGCGGCCGCTCCGAGCGGCCCACGACGAAGTAACCCCAGTAGCCCATCCCCGGTCCCCCCGGCTGCTCGGTACGGTTCGGGCCCGAATACACCACATCCGTACGGCGGTTCACAGGGGCCGGACGAACCGAATCCGTCAGACCGCGGCGGGCACCGTGGGCCCCCACCGGGCCTTCTCGTCCTGCATCCGGGTCAGTCGCAGCACCATCGCGGCGGCGACCAGGGCGGCGGCGAGGTCGAGCGCGTCCGCGTACAGCAGCTGGCGCGTGGTGTCGTGGATCTCCTGGGAGGTGCCGGCTTCCCCCGCCATGGTGGCGAGGAACCGCCCGACGACGTTCGTCAGGAGCCACAGCGTCCACCAGACGTTGACCAGCGCATGCCCCCTCGGCCGGTCGCCCACGCTGCTCGCGTCCCAGACGTCGAGCACGATCCTGCGCGGGTACCACAGGCTCACGAACGGCACGATCCAGCCCGCGATCACCCAGCCGCGCGCCTTGCGGTGCCCGTCCGGGGCGAACACCTCGGCGTTGACCCGCACCCGCCAGAGCCAGATCACGAAGACGACGGCACAGGCCAGCAGCACGACGAGCTGCGCGCCGGCCGCCAGCCCGGTCAGCGCGTCCGACGTGTCGGCCCGGTCCAGCACCGCGGCCCCGCCGTCACCCGCGACGAGGTCACCGGTGACGTCGTACCGGAGGTAGTCCGCGACGACGGCGAAGAGGTCGACGGCGGCGGCCAGCCCCAGCAGGGCCGCGGTCGCCCACCCGAGCCCGACCGGCGAGCGCAGCCAGACCTTCGGCGCCCCCGCGCCGGGCGGGGCCGCGAAGCCGGCGGGCGTGGCACACGCGGTGCACAGGACGCCGTCCGGTGCCGCTTCGAAGTGATGGCAGCGCGTGCAGAGCATGGTGGTCCCCCGAGATGTGAATGAGCCGAGCTGCAGCCCGACAGTCGCCCAGCCGCGCAGGTTCTCCCCAGAGCCTCACGCGCGGCATGCGGAACATACGGTCCGCCGGCCCCGTACGTCCACCACGAATTCCCGGCCGCTCAGCCCAGCCGGCCGCCGAGCGCCTTGAACTGCGTCCAGGTCAGGGCGGGCTTGCGCGGATCCCACAGCTTCTGGGCGGTCGCCTGCAGCGGCATCCGGATGCCCGCCGCGACCTGGTCCTGCGTCTGCGCGTTCGGGAAGTCGCACCAGACCGCGAAGTACCCGCCGAGGATCTGGCCGTCGTACTTCGAGGAGACGGCCGTCGTGCCGCGCACCACCCGCGGGGTCCACTGCTCGTAGATCCGCTGGCCCCTGGGATAGAAGAACTTGTTGGGCTGCCCGAGGACGTAGTAAAGGAACTCGTCGTTGTAGTTGACGACCTTGCGGCCCGCGCTCAGGTACTCCACCGGCTGCCGGGCGCCGATCTCCTTGCCCGTCCAGTAGGCGACCCGGATGTCGCCGGCCGGCCGCACGGACGTGCCCCGGAAGAAGCCGTCGTTCCAGGCCAGCGGTGTCTTGCCGGCGGCCCGGACGGTGTCGGCGCGGTCGTTGAGCCACCCCGTCGTCAGGTCCGCGACGGTCCCGCCGGCGCCGTAGGCCGCCCGGGCGGCGGTGGCGAGCTGCGGATAGGTCGCCGCCGGGTTCGACACCATCAGCGCCCGGTACTCGTCCCCGCCGAGATGCCAGTCGGAGCCGGGGAACAGGTCGGCGTACTCCTTCAGCAGATCGTCGACGATTTCGGCGGCCGCGGGCTTGGAGATGTCGATGGTCCCCTGCGGCGCGTTCCCGGCCGCGCTGCGCAGCTGGAGCTCGGGGTGGGCCGCGATGACCGCGCCCAGATGCCCGGGCGAGTCGATCTCCGGTACGACGGCGATGTGCCGCTGCGCCGCGAGCGCGACGATCTTGCGCACCTGCGCCTTCGTCAGGTGCTGCTTCGAGACGATCTCGGGGTGCGAGTCGGACGCGATCCGGAACCCCTGGTCGTCGGAGAAATGCAGCTGGAGCCGGTTGTACTTCAGGTCACCGAGCTCCCTGACCCGGTCCTCGATCCAGCCCGCCGTGAAGCTCTTGCGGGCCATGTCCAGGGAGAACCCGCGCACCGGCTTGGCCGGCTGGTCCCGTACGACGCCCTCCGGCGCCGTACCGCCCCCGTGCACCTCCTGCTTGAGCGTGCGGGTGCCGTAGAACACGCCCGCGTCGTCCGGCCCGCTGATGTCGACCCGCCCGCCGCGCACGGTCATGCGGTACGACTCCGGGGCCGCCCCGGCACCGTGGTCGAGAGCCAGGCGTACGTCCCCGGCGCGCACGTCGTCCTTCTTCCCGGCGTACGTCAGCCCCAGCTCACCGGCGACGAGCCGCCCCTCGTCGGCGAGGCCGGCGTCGTTCACGACCACGCGCCGCCCGGCGGCGGGCCGCCAGCCGGGGCCGCGCGCCGGGGTGTGGGCGCGGACGGCCGGAATGGTGCGCGGGGTGGTGGACAGCGGGTACGAGCGGGTGGGACTCGGCGTCGGGCTCCGCCTCGGCGAGGCGGTCGACGGCGACAGCGACGCGCGCTGATCGGCTCCCGCCTGCGTCTCCGCCTGCGCGGACCCGGCGGGGGCGCTGTCGTCGCGGCCCGTCCACAGCCCGAGACCCACGCCGGCCGCCACGGTCACGGCGAGCGCTCCGGTGATCAGCCCTCTCGTCCGCCTCGTCTGCTTCTCCGGTCGCTTCCTGTGCTGGCTCACACCCTCCACGCTAGGGCCTCAGGAGAAAAGGCGCGTCCACCGCACGTTCCGAAACTCTCCCTTGCGGGTGAAATTCGGGCATCCGTCGGACAGGTCATGTCCACACTCGATAACGTGACGTCACACCGCTCACAGCTTCCCCTGCCGAAACACACGTGACGCCCACACACACTTCCGGCCGACTGGCCATACCGTCCCTGCCCACGGTCCTGGACGCCTTCAACATCGCCCCCGCCGCCGAGGCCCTGGGGCTGTTGCTGGACTGCCTCCGCAGTCGGCGCTGGGCGGACCGGATCGCGACTCACCGCCCGTACCCGACGGTCGAGGCCCTGCTGGCCGCGTCGGACGAGGCGGCGTACGACCTGACGCCGGTGGATCTGTCGGAGGCGCTGGCGGCCGAGACGCTTCCGCTGCTCCCGGAGGGGGCCTACTCACCGGCCCACATGGCCATGGAGGCGGCCCACGCCGCGTACGAGGCCCGCTTCGGCCACGCGTTCGTCATCTGCCTGGACGGCCTGCCGTCCGACGAGGCCCTGGACCACGTCCTGGCGGGCATCCGGTCACGATTGACAAACGATCCGGAGGAGGAGCGGGTGGTGGCGGCAGAGGAGCTCCGCCGTCTGGCGAGGGGCAGATTGGTGTCTTCGTTGAGGGGCGCGGGGAACGGCGCGACCAGCCACACACAACCCGCACCCGGCACATAGCAGCTCAGACCACCCCATCAGCCGCCCAGTTCCGCCATCCGCGTGCCACTTCGATCACACCGGTAGGCCCCCCGTAAGCCTTCAGCCACCGCTTGGATAGCATGCTGGGGGCCGGTGGACCGTACCCGGCCGGGCCCGACCGACAGACCAAGCCGGCGCGGCCCCAATCCCCGCTCCCGGAGGGACTTCCGTGCCGGCTGGAACGCTGTACCGCGGCCGGGAAGGAATGTGGTCCTGGGTGGCTCACCGAGTCACCGGCGTCCTCATCTTCTTCTTCCTGTTCGTTCACGTGCTGGACACCGCTCTCGTCCGCGTCTCGCCCGAGGACTACGACAAGGTCGTAGCCACGTACAAGACCCCGCTCGTCGCGTGCCTGGAGTACGGCCTCGTCGCCGCCATCCTCTTCCACGCACTCAACGGCCTGCGCGTCATCGCCGTCGACTTCTGGTCGAAGGGCCCGCGCTACCAGAAGCAGATGCTCTGGTCCGTGGTGGGCCTGTGGGTCGTACTCATGATCGGGGCGATCTACCCCGTCCTCGGCCACGCCGCTCGTGAACTGTTCGGGAGCTGATACCGATGGCGACCACTGAAACCACCGCTTCCGGCATCGGCCCCGTCGAGGGCTCCTCCGGTTACGGCGTCGACAACCCGGCGCCCCTGATCGAGGCTCCGCGCAAGCGCACCAAGAAGACCCCGAAGTCCACGCGCGGCAACTTCGAGATGGCCGCGTGGCTGTTCATGCGGCTGTCCGGCATCGTGCTGGTCGTCCTGGTCATCGGGCACCTGCTGATCCAGCTCGTGCTGGACGGCGGCGTCTCGAAGATCGGCTTCGCGTTCGTGGCCGGCCGCTGGGCCTCCCCGTTCTGGCAGGTCTGGGACCTGCTGATGCTGTGGCTCGCGATGCTGCACGGCGCCAACGGCCTGCGCACGATCATCAACGACTACGCGGAGCGCGCCAACACCCGGCTGTGGCTCAAGGGCCTGCTCTACACGGCCACGGTGTTCACCATCCTGCTGGGCACGCTGGTGATCTTCACCTTCGACCCGAACATCCGCTAGGCGCGGGGCTGAGGAATTCCTGATGAAGATCCACAAGTACGACACCGTCATCGTCGGCGCGGGCGGCGCCGGCATGCGCGCCGCGATCGAGTCGACGAAGCGCAGCCGTACCGCCGTGCTGACGAAGCTCTACCCCACCCGCTCCCACACGGGCGCCGCGCAGGGCGGCATGGCCGCCGCGCTGGCCAACGTGGAGGAGGACAACTGGGAGTGGCACACCTTCGACACGGTCAAGGGCGGTGACTACCTGGTCGACCAGGACGCCGCCGAGATCCTGGCGAAGGAGGCCATCGACTCGGTCCTCGACCTGGAGAAGATGGGCCTGCCGTTCAACCGCACCCCGAACGGCACGATCGACCAGCGCCGCTTCGGCGGGCACTCCCGCAACCACGGCGAGGCCCCGGTCCGCCGGTCCTGCTACGCGGCCGACCGCACCGGCCACATGATCCTCCAGACGCTGTACCAGAACTGCGTGAAGGAGGGCGTGGAGTTCTTCAACGAGTTCTACGTCCTGGACCAGCTGATCACCGAGGTCGACGGCGTGAAGCGGTCGGCCGGTGTGGTGGCGTACGAGCTGGCGACCGGCGAGATCCACGTCTTCCAGGCGAAGGCCGTGATCTACGCGTCCGGCGGCTGCGGCAAGTTCTTCAAGGTGACGTCGAACGCGCACACGCTGACCGGTGACGGCCAGGCCGCCGTCTACCGCCGGGGTCTGCCGCTGGAGGACATGGAGTTCTTCCAGTTCCACCCGACCGGCATCTGGCGCATGGGCATCCTGCTGACGGAGGGCGCCCGCGGTGAGGGCGGCATCCTCCGCAACAAGGACGGCGAGCGCTTCATGGAGAAGTACGCGCCGGTCATGAAGGACCTCGCGTCCCGTGACGTCGTGTCCCGCTCCATCTACACGGAGATCCGTGAGGGCCGCGGCTGCGGTCCCGAGGGCGACCACGTCTACCTCGACCTCACGCACCTCCCGCCGGAGCAGCTGGACGCCAAGCTCCCGGACATCACGGAGTTCGCGCGCACCTACCTCGGTATCGAGCCGTACACGGACCCGATCCCGATCCAGCCCACCGCGCACTACGCGATGGGCGGCATCCCGACGAACGTCGAGGGTGAGGTCCTGGCGGACAACACCACCGTCGTCCCGGGCCTGTACGCGGCCGGCGAGGTCGCGTGCGTCTCGGTGCACGGGGCGAACCGTCTGGGCACGAACAGCCTCCTGGACATCAACGTGTTCGGCCGCCGTGCGGGTATCGCCGCCGCCGAGTACAGCCAGAAGGCGGACTTCGTCGAGCTGCCGGAGGACCCGGCCTCGCTGGTCGTCGGCCAGGTCGAGGCGCTGCGCAACTCGACGGGCACCGAGCGCGTGGCGGTCCTGCGCCGCGAGCTCCAGGAGACCATGGACGCCAACGTCATGGTGTTCCGCACCGAGCAGACGATCAAGACGGCGGTCGAGAAGATCGCCGAGCTGCGTGAGCGCTACAAGAACGTGGCGATCCAGGACAAGGGCCGTCGTTTCAACACGGACCTGCTGGAGGCGATCGAGCTCGGCAACCTGCTGGACCTCGCCGAGGTCATGGCGGTCTCCGCGCTGGCCCGCAAGGAGTCCCGCGGCGGTCACTACCGCGAGGACTACCCGAACCGCGACGACGTCAACTTCATGCGCCACACCATGGCGTACCGCGAGGTGGGCGACGACGGCGCCGAGTCGATCCGTCTCGACTACAAGCCGGTCGTCCAGACCCGCTACCAGCCGATGGAGCGTAAGTACTGATGGCAACCCCTGTTCTGGACAAGAAGGACGCGGCCGGCGAGCCCGAGCCCGGTTTCGCCGACTCCCCGTACATCACGGTCACCATCCGGGTGCGCCGCTTCAACGCCGAGGTCTCGGCGGAGGCGGTCTGGGAAGACTTCCAGCTGGAGATCGACCCGAAGGAGCGCGTCCTGGACGCCCTCCACAAGATCAAGTGGGACCTGGACGGCTCGCTGACCTTCCGCCGCTCCTGTGCCCACGGCATCTGCGGCTCGGACGCGATGCGGATCAACGGCAAGAACCGTCTGGCCTGCAAGACGCTGATCAAGGACCTCAACCCCGAGAAGCCGATCACGGTCGAGCCCATCAAGGGCCTGACGGTCCTGAAGGACCTCGTGGTCGACATGGAGCCGTTCTTCCAGGCGTACCGCGACGTGATGCCCTTCCTGATCACGAAGGACACCAACGAGCCTACGCGTGAGCGTCTTCAGACGGCCGAGGACCGCGAGCGCTTCGACGACACCACGAAGTGCATCCTCTGCGCGGCCTGCACCTCCTCGTGCCCGGTCTTCTGGAACGACGGCCAGTACTTCGGCCCGGCGGCCATCGTGAACGCCCACCGCTTCATCTTCGACAGCCGTGACGAGGCGGGCGAGCAGCGCCTGGAGATCCTCAACGACCGCGACGGCGTCTGGCGCTGCCGCACGACCTTCAACTGCACGGACGCCTGCCCGCGCGGCATCGAGGTCACGAAGGCGATCCAGGAAGTGAAGCGAGCACTGATCACGCGCCGTTTCTGATCCTTCCCCGCCCTGCGCGAACGAGGGCCCCGTTCCTTCCTGGGACGGGGCCCTCACCCGTCCCAGCTGAATCACCGGACCCTACAGTTTTGGCCAATTCGCGCCCCTGCGCGTCCAGGCGCTTCACCGTCACACTCCGAAGCGCGTGTTCTGTAGCGCTGTCGAAGGGGGAGGCGTGACGGGATACCGGGGCCCGGATTCCAGAAGAAATCCTTGGAAGGCGCCAAAGCCTTATGGTTACGGTCCGGCCAGTGCGTCCGCTCTCTTCATCGCCGCCCCACTGTTCACAGCCGCCGCCCTTTCGTTGGCGGGAGTGGTCGGGGGCGCGGACGACGAGTTCCGGTGGCCCGGCCCCATCCTGCTGATCCTCGTCATCGCGGCGCTCATACTCGTCGCCAGTATTCAGCTCGCCTATTACGCCCGTCTCCATCTCTACTCCTACGACGATCTCGTGACCTGGCTGGGGCCCGGCTATGTGGAGGATTACGAAACGCGCCTGAGGTCGGACCAGAAGAGGGACCAGAAGATCTGGACCAGGTACCAACTCAGAGCCGTACACGCCTTCAACGTCGGCACGATGCTGCTGGGGGTCGGGATCGCTGCCGCTCTTGTGCCACCCGTCTGCGGTGAACAGCCGAAGTGGCGGTGGGCTGCGGCCGCCGTGGTGTGCGCCGCCACCGTGATCGACGCGATCTGGGTCACGTACATGCACATGAAGGCGCTCAACCATCGAACGAACTGGCTCTACAGATCAGTACGAGGGCTTATCGAGAAAACCCGAAGAGAAAGGGGCTGACACATGCTGGCTCATACCGAACTGCCTGGATTTCCACCACCGACCATGGAGGTTGGTCCCCCCGGGCCCACCTGCCTGCATTGCGAGGTGCTCATCGTCCCTGCCCCGCCCGCCGGCTGGACCGGCTACACGCAGTCCGACCTGGACGGGTGGCTGGCCACGCTACCGGCTTGCGGTGCGGCAGCTGACGCAGAGTTCCCGGACCCGCTGGGGAGAACAATGGCCCACGACCCGAACTGCCAGTACTACGGACTTCCCCCTGTCGTCATGTGGTTCATGGACGCGGAAATAGCCGCCCGCGCGCACCGAAGGCTGTGGGAGGCTCATCAGCCCTGCCGCGGATGACCGCTCCCGTTCTCCTCGCCGTGCCCGCCGATCGCGCCGATCTCCTTCCCCACTACGATGACGCCGCGCGCCGTCTCGACATGCGGCGGGAGTGGGAGTCAGCGAACGATGACGGAGGATGGGCGCCCGGCGGCACGGGGCAGAATGCGGATCGGACTGATCGCCGTGGCCGTGGGCTGCTATCTCGCCGGCGATCCCTCACACCGAGCGCATTCGGCTTGGGAATTCGCCGCCAGATGGTGGCCGTGGGCGCTCCTGGTCCTCTCCGCTGTCAATCTGCTGCGAGCGGCGATACCCCCGACATCTCTCCTCGCTCCCTTCCTGCTGGCAGCGACAGCAGCGGTCGCACTCGTGTCTGCTCACGACATAAGTGCATACGCCGTCACCGGTCTCGCGCTGCCCGGTGCGGTCGCGCTCGCCGGAGTGCTGCTCATCAGTGCGGTGGTCCCCGACAGCCGCGGCGGCCGCTGGAGCCGGACGCTCACGACGGGAAGAGTCGTCGTCCCCGAGGACACCGACGGGATTCTCGCTCTGCGGGCGGTGCTCGGCGAACTGCGCGCCGACCTGACCCGGACATCGTCCGTGACCCGCACCACGGTGCATGTCACCGCGATCGCCGGCCATGTCCGAGTGACCGTCCCGCGCGACCGCTGGGTGAACGTGAAAACCTCGGGAGCCCTGCTGACCCACGTAGCGGAGACGGGACCCTCGCCCGGCGAACCCCCGGACCCTTCACGCGGGTTCGTCATCCATGTTCTCGGCGTGTGCGGATCGGTCGGCATCGTACGTGTGTGAGCCGTCCACAGTGTGGTGATAGCGCATGGGAGACCGTCCTCGGCCGGTGAACCGGGCGGTGACCTCGGTGAAGATCTCCTTCTCCGCGACGGTGTCCTGCGGCAACGGGTGGTGCAGCGCGCTGAGCAGTTCGAATCGGTGCAGGTCGTACACCGTGTGCATCAGTCCCGAGTAGGCCTGAGCCGCTGTCACCGCCCCCTTGTAAGCGACACTCGCGAGAACCAGTGCGGCGCCGCACAACCACCACGACCGCGGTTCGTCGTAGAAAGCGATTCCCCATGTCAGAGCCACTGCCAGGAAGCTCCAGCACAGATTGACGGCGGTGTCGAGCGCATCCCGCGTCGAGCTCAACGCATGCACCATGCGATCCGAGATCTGCATATAGATGCGCGGCCACGAGGAGAGCGTGGAGAGGCCGTAGCGCTCGCCCGCGCTGAGCTCGCCGGACCTCAGCGCGTTGCCAAGTGCCGTCGGCAACAGAACGTCCGCGGGAGGTCGTGCGCTCAGTCTTCGGCCGGCTTCGGCACGCATCTCGCGGCCGATCGGGCCCCGTGCCCCTCGCTCGGCCTGCTCGCGCAGCATCTCCCAACGCCTGCGCTGCACTTCGACCAGCACACCTGCGAGCCCGGCTGTCGTCGACCAGCGGTACCAGTACCCCTCCAGTGCCCGCACCGCCCGCACCTGGAAGGGCTGGAGCAACAGGGCCAGGAGGGCCGTGCCCGCCATGAGCGCGGTCAGGGTTCCGGCGGTCGCGGCCGGGGTTCCGGGAACAGCGCGTTCCCAGTGGCTGGGTCCGGTGAAGGCGCCGGCCTTGAGGACGACCCAGAAGGAGGCAACGAAGAGGACGCACGGGACCAGCTGCACCGTCACCACCCGCCGCACGAAGCCGCCCCCGCTCATCTGCCCCGCGTGTCACTCGACCCCGCTCAGTATGGGTGCAGGACGCCACCGACGGCAGGGGAGAAGCCGGGGCGGGCCAGGATCACGTCCCGTTCGTCGACTCCGGCGTCCGCCCCGGTCGCTGGTCCACCGTGGTCAGGTCGATGTCGACGGGGAAGGGGACGGAGACCTTGAGGCGCTCGTGGAAGATGCCGGTGAGGCCATAGGACCTGGTGGCCGGGTCGAGTTCGTAGACGTAGACGACCGGGAGACCTTTGTTGTCGTCCTGCTCCACCCGCCAGAAGTGCGGGACTCCGGCCGCCGCGTACTTTCGGGGCTTGACCTCCCGGTCCCGCTCGCGCGAGTCCGCGGACACGACCTCGACAGCGAGGAGTACGTGCTCGGGCTCGTACCAGGTCTGGTTCGGGCCGGTGACCGCGTCCACGGGGAAGACCACGATGTCCGGCTCGGGGCGGTTCTTCGCGTCCAGCCTGACCGTCATCTCACGGTCCACATCCAGGTGAGCGGGCGCTTGGTGCAGCAGCGCGTTGTCCAGCAGACGCATCGTCCGACTGTGGAATCGGGTCTGCGGACTCATGAAGACGAGACTCCCGTCGAGCAACTCCGTGTGCGGGGGGAGGCCCGGAATCCGGTCTAGGTCGTCCGCGGTCCAACCTTCGGCAGGGGGGATCGGCCATCGGTATGCCGTCTCGTCGTCCATGCCGTCGTCGGATGCGGCGCTCATCACTGCTCCCATGGGACGGAGTCTCGCGAGTCGCTTCAGCGTATCCAGCGGGAACGTCCGCCGCCTCACCTCAACGAGTGATCACTTACGGAGATCCGGCCACCCCCGAAGAGCATGATCAGGACACGGTGGGTGCCGCCATCTGGCCAACTGTGGTGGGAGCACTGTGACTTGTGGTGCCTGAGGTTCAGGCTGGCGGCATGGCACTCAAGAGAAAATCCGCCGCCGCGCTGTGCGTCGCCGCGGTACTCCTCGCGATACCCCCCACTGCCTCCGCCACCCCCGGCACGCACGTGACGCTGGCCCGGGAGAACTTCGACCGGCTTCCGCTCGGGGCTGTCGGGCAGGGGCGGGACTGGGTCGGGGATACGGCCGGTGGGACGTTGGCCGTCGTTCCGAGTGGGACGGGGCATGGGCGGGAGCTCCGGATTCGTACGGAGGGGAACGGTCGGGCCTTTCTCGTGTTCGACAAGCTCTCGCCTCCCGGGAACAGTCTCTGGGGGCGGGTGCGGCTGCGGGTCGGGGGGTTTCCCACCGCGCCGGACTGGGCCCACTGGACCGTCGCCGAGGCGTCGGGGGCGGACTCGCCGACGCTGGTGCGGCCCCTCGGGGGCCAGTACGCGCCGACCGACGGCGGCAACTTCTGGGGAGTCGGGTCGGATCTCGGGCCGACCGGGGACTGGACCTCCTGGAAGACCTCCTCACCCGCGGTCGCCGGGACATGGCAGTGCGTCGAGTTCCATCTGAACGCCCGCGACAACCGCGTCACCGTGTACTCCGACGGCGTGCAGCGGTCCGACCTGACCGTCTCCACCAAGGTGCACGGGGGCACCGCGGACGACTTCGTCTTCCCGGCCTTCGACAAGCTGAAGCTGGGCTGGCAGCTCTATCAGGCCGACCCGACCCCCTCGTCGTACGACATCCGCATGGACGACATCGCCCTCAGCACCCGGCGCGTGGGGGGTTGCGGAAAAGGAGACTGAAAACGGGATTGTGCACCTGCGCCGGACGTGATCCACTGCGGCGGTCATGATGGGGCCCCTGGGGAGGGGCCAGGGGTTCGGGGGAGGCAGCGGTGCGTACCGCTGGAGAAGAGATCGTGTCGTCGTGCCCGCAGTGCGGGGTGGAGATCCGTTCGGACAGACGGTTCACCACGTGGTGCGCGGCCTGTGACTGGAACGTGGATCCGCAGGGGCCCGACGGGCGCAAGCGCGGGCTGGACGGTGTGCGTCGCCGGATCGCCCAGCGGTACGGCGTGCGCCTGTTCGACGAGTTGAGCGGCGAGGGCAGGGGCGGGTCGGGCGGGCGTACGGTGCCCGGTCTGCTCGCCGTCGCGCTCGCGCTCGCCGTGCACGGCCTGACCCTCGTCCTCGCCGCGATCGGGCTGCTGGGCGTGATCCGTGGCTGGGGCGGGCTCGGTATGGCGTTCGGGCTGTTCCTGCTGGCGCTGGCCTGGTCGCTGCGGCCGAGGCTGAACCGACTGTCCGACGACGACCGCGTCCTGCTGCGCGCGGACGCGCCCGAGCTGTACGCACTGGTCGACGAGGTGGCCGCCGCCCTGGGCACCCGGAGCGTGGACGCCGTCGTGGTCGACGTCGACGCCAACGCGAGCGTGACCCAACTCGGGCTGCGGCGGCGGCTCCTGACCCTGGGGCTGCCGCTGTGGGAGGTGCTGAGCCCGCAGCAGCGGATCGCACTCCTCGGGCACGAGCTCGGTCACTTCACCCAGGGCGACACCCGGCACGGCATGGTGGTGGGCACCGCGTGCAGATCGCTGGGCACCTGGCTCTACTACGTACGCCCGATGCCCAACCCGAACGTGATCCAGGCCATCACCAACCTGGCCTGTGTCCCGCTGCGTCTGCTCATCACCGGCGTCCTGGCACTGCTCGAGCTGCTGACCGCACGGGCCTCCCAGCGCGGTGAGTACCTGGCCGACGCGGCGGCGGCCCGCGCCGGGTCCACCGAGGGCGCGGTCGGCCTGATGGACCGTCTCATGGTCACCGACTCGATCGTCACCACCCTGCACCGCGAGACCAACAGCCGCCGGATGCGCGGTTCGGGCCGCGGCGGACGGCACGACGGCGACGGCCTGTGGGAGGCGCTCGCCGCCCATCTGGACTCCGTGCCGGAGGCCGAGTTCGAACGGCAGCGGCGGGTCGGGGCGCTCCGCGGGCACAGCGTCGACGCCACCCACCCGCCGACCCACCTGCGCCGCCGGCTCCTGCTGAGCGGCGCGCCGGCACCCGCCGCGGTGACCGCGGGCGGCTCCCGGACGGAGCGGATCGCCGGGGAACTGGCGGAGGTCCGCGGCACGCTGGCCCGCGAAGTCGTCAGGGACGGTTACGGAAACCTGTGACGGCGGCCCCCTCCCGCTTCAGCCCGTGACGGCGGCCCCCTTCGCGCTTCCCGCCCCGCCGTCGCGTACGGCGGTCACAGCTGGCTCAGGATCGTCGGGTCGGTGATCTTGGTGTCGGCCGCCAGCATCATCGCCTTGCTGAGGATGACCGCCAGCATGCGGTCGCCCTCGTAGGGCAGATAGCCGGTCTGCGGGGAGGCCGGGGCGGACTTCGGGACGATGCAGAGGTACTGGTCGTTCGGGGTGCGCAGGATGTTGCCCGAGCCCAGGTGGATCTTGTAGGTGTGGCGGTCGCCCTTGACGTGGAGGAAGCGGCCCTCCAGGGTGCAGCGGTCGGCTATCGCGAGCCTCGGGATCAGGCGGTCCAGGAGCAGCCGACGGGTCTCGGCGCTCTGGTTGAGCTCTCCGAAGCCGTACGACGTCCAGTACTCCTGGAAGCGGCCGCCGGGGCCGCCGTCCTGCCAGGTGGGGTCGTTGCCGACGCTGGCCACGCCGACGAACAGGTCGACGTCGCGCAGGACCTCGGACAGGACCAGGGGCGGGATGTCGGTCAGGGGCAGGGGGTCCACCGGTTCGGCGCCGTCGCGCAGCCACATGCGGTACTCGCCGCCCGCGCAGTGCGCCGAGTTCTCCGGGGCGTCGATCGGGTAGAAGCGGACCTGGTCGGTGCGCAGGCGCAGGTAGCTGCCGGAGTCGGTGATGTCCGAGTAGTCCGCGCCGCCGTCGCCCTCGATCCAGTACTCGGCCCGCAGGCCCCACCGGGGGAGGTTGCGGGAGGGCGGTGGCGCCTCGTCGTCGACGGCCAGCCGGAGTTTGTTGCGCCAGCCCCGCGCCGCCGCCAGGGAGTGGAACTGGTGCTGGCGCAGGACGTGGGCCGCGAAACGGTTCGAGTAGGTGCCCGTGGCGCGCTCGGCGTCCGTCAGCAGGTAGACCTCGCGGTGGGCCTGCTTGAAGGGCTGCGTGATGCCGTGCCGCTCCAGCCAGTCGCGCCAGGCGACGATCTCGGCGGGCGTGTGGTCCACCGGGTGCCAGAGGCGTACTTCGGCGCCCTCGGTGACCGGGGTGTCCGCGAGGGTGCGCAGGGCGCCGTCGGCGTGGCCGACCGTGGTGCCGTCGACCGTCCACAGGAGGCGCCGGGCGAGGGTGCCGACCAGGGGGTGGTCGAGGTAGCGCTCGCGCCAGGTGGCATAGGACCAGGTCCGGTCCGCGAGGAACTGGCGGTCCAGGCGCTCGCTCTGGGCCGAGAGCATCTTGTCGATGTCCTTGGCGGCAGCCTTGAGTTCCTTCAGCTCCTCGGAGTGGTCGCGGCGGACGGCCGCGGGGACACTCTTCACAGGCTTGCCGCTCGCGTTGCGCCAGCTCAACACGGCCTTGGAGCCCTGGACTTCGAGGACGGCCGTGAGCTCCCCGAGCCGGTGCTCGGCGCGTCCCACCTCGGTCAGGCCGTAGGCGGGTACGGCGAGTTCCTCGATCTCCTCGCGGCTGAGGCCGAGAGCCGTGGCGCGGGTCTCCAGGGCCGCGTCGAGCAGCTTCAGGGTGTTCTTGTACGTCACCCGGGTGGCCAGGCGGGCGAGTTCGGCGAGAGCGGCCTCGCTGTCGATGCGGGCCAGCGCGTTGACACCGGCGTTGGCGACCTTCGGGTTGCGGGGGCCCAGGCCGGCGACCTTCTTGAGGGAGGTCTCGACCAGGGCGCCGAGGGCGCGGGCGGTGTCGGGGTGGGGCGGGAGGAGGGAGAGCAGCCAGGCCAGGCCCCGGAGGGCGTTGGCGTTGTAGGGGTCGTAGGCGCTGTTGACGTCCGGTTCGTAGGTGCCGCGTTCCAGTTCGAGGGTGCGGGGGCGGCCGACGAGGGCGAGCCAGGTGAGCACGGTCCCGCGGACGCGGTCGGGGCCAAGGGAGCTGGTCAGGGCGGTGGTCAGGGCGGTGGCCCGCTGGTCCCACTTGGCGTTGGGCTTGGCGGCGGTCGCCGTGGCGGCATGGGCCAGCAGGGCCCGCCAGTCGGGGTCGTCGGACGCGTCCCGCAGGGCCTGGTCGGCCCAGGCCTCACCGACGTTGACGGGTGGTTCGGTCAGCTTCTTGGCCGTCCGGACCAGGTCCTCGTTCAGGTAGGCGTGGGTGACCGAGCGGCGCACGGTGGCGACGACCGCCGGAGGGATGGTTCGGCCCGCGGCGAGCTCGGCCTCGACGAGGTTCTCGTAGTGGGCGCTGTACCAGAAGGAGTGCTGGCGGGAGATCCGGTCGAGCAGGGCCAGGCGCTCCGCGGCCAGGCGGTCGTGGGCCGGCAGGTCGCGGGAGACGATGCCGAGCAGGATCAGGGCGTTCTCGCGGGCGTTGGGGCCAGCCTCATCCGAGTGGTACTGCGTCACGAGGCCGTCGGCGACCCGTGACCGTCCCTCCGGGGGCAGCCGGCGCACGCGGTCCATTACGCCGTCCCACAAGCCGGTCCAGTGGCCGTTGTTGGCGAGCGTGGCCTTGAGCAGGTCGACGGCCAGCCCCTCCAGGTCGTCCTCGGCGACCCGGCGGCCGAACAGCTCCTTGTACCTCTGGATCTCGCCCATGGTCAGCCACCCACCAGCGGGACGAGCTTGAGGAAGGTGACCTCGGTGCCGAGCACCAGGTCGATCTCCTCGTCGGGCTCGGTGACCTGGCGGTCGCCGACCAGCACCAGGAATCCGTTGCCGGCGAAGGCCTTGAGGGCGAGCTCGGTCTGGGTCTCGGGGTCTATGCGGCGGGGCGTGCGCAGCGCGTAGCCGTTCAGCACGCGTTCGGTGTCCTCGGGCTGGACCAGGCCCTGGAAGACCGCGGGCGTACGCGCGTTGTACTCGGCGACCTCCTGGAACACCCGACGCCGGATCAACTCCCGCACGGTGAGCCGCTCCTCGGCGATCTCCAGCCCCCAGCCGTCACTGCGGCTCCCGCTTGTCGTCTCGTCGACGAACATCACGATTCCCATGCCGAGACAGTACGAGCCACCACTGACAACGGGCCCGTGGGCAGACTACGCACATGCAGCTCCCCGCCGAAGCCGTAGCCACTGCTGTGTTGCTGGAGGTCGTGAGGATCTCCGAACTCCCGACGATGCGAGGAGCCCCCTATCCCGGCAGAGTGGTCGCCCACTGGGTCGGAAGCGAGTCGGCCGACGTCCTGGCCCTGATCGAAAGCCTGCCCGGCAGCGAGCAGCACCGCTGCGGATTCTCACCGGGCTGGAGCGTCCGGGCGTACGCCGACACTCTCGACCTGGCGCTGTTCGAGGCGGCGTTCTGCTTCAGCTGCCATGAAGTCCGCATGCACGGAACCGCCGTACCACCCGCCCTGGCCACGCAGTTCTTCGACGCGGGCGCCCCGGAGGCGGCCGCCCTGCTGGCTCTCTTCCGCGAGGCGGCGGCGAGCGGTGAAGTCCGGGGCTAGACGACGTTGCGGGCCACCGTCCACGCCACCGCCACCGCGAGGACGATCAGTTGGGCCCGAGGGCTCAGTGTGGGGCGCCAGTGGCGGCCGTGCAGGCCCTCCCATGACCAACGGGCCAGCAGGTACAGGGCGTACGGGGAGGCCAGCAGCAGGGCGCGGTTGTCCAGCCAGGCCTCGGTGAAGTGGCCGTGCATCAGGTCGTACACCATGCGGGTGCCGCCGCAGGCCGGGCAGAGCAGGCCGGTGAGCATGCGGAACGGGCACTGCGGCAGGAGGTGGCCCGGCTCGTGCGGGTCGGTGCGGTAGAGGTAGGCCGCGCCGGCGGCTCCCGCGGCGAGCACCGCCGAGGGTGCCGCGGCGGGGTGGCGGAGCGGGGAGCGCCGCACGGGTGAACGGGGCGCCGACGACCCCGTCCCGGCGCCCTCCGTCCTAGCTGCGGAGGATCCGGCCGTGTTCATCGGTGTGGTCGTTCCCGGTGAGCAGGAGGATGCCGTCGATCAGCGACCAGACGCCGAGCCCGCCGCAGGTGAAGAGCTGTGCGAGCCCCATGCCGACGTTGCCGAGGTAGAAGCGGCCGACGCCGAAGCCGCCGAGGGTGAGCTGGAGGATGCCCGCGATGACCTTCGACTTGTCGGAGTACGGGCGCCCGTACGGGTCGTAGCCGTAGGGGGCGTTGGGATCTCCCGTGTAGGTGCCCGGGGGCGGGTAGTAGCCCGGCGGCGGGAACCCGGGAGGCGCGTAGCCGGGGGGCGGGTATCCCTGCTCCTGGTGGCCCTGCGGGTATCCCGGCTGAGGGCCGGGCGGCGGGCCCTGCGGGGGGCCTTGCTGCGGGTAGGCCTGCTGCTGGAAGCCCTGCGGGGACTCCTTCCGCGGCCCCTGCTGGGGATCCTGCTGCTCGTGACCCTGCTGCTCGCTCAAGGGGGACTGCTCCTGGGGACCTAAGCGGGAGGACCCGCGAAAAGACGACAATGCGCCCGGTCATCATGCCCGACGGACACCGCGTCGCAGAAGCCCGTTCGATGACTCCCGGCTTAATCTGACGACATGTCAGATGATGAGTCGTACGAACTGCTCGGTTTCGACAACGTGCTGCTGCCCGTCGGGAACCTCGGCCAGGCCGTCTCCTTCTACGAGCGCGCGGGCTTCACGGTCGGTTTCCGGCTCGACGAGGCCGGGATCGCGCTGCTCAAGGTCGGCGGCGAGACGCCCGGGATCCTGCTCCGCCAGGAGGAGGCGCTCGGGCACCGGCCGCCCCCGTGGCCCGCCACGCGCGTGTGGCTGGAGGTTCCGGACGCACGGGCCGCCGCCCGGGAACTGCGCACGGCGGGCATCGAACTGCTCGACGAGGTCTTCTCCGTGGCCACCGGCTGGACGGCCGAGATCGCCGACCCCTGGGGGAACGTCCTCGGGTTCACCGACTACACCAAGCGCCCGGAGCTCGCCCGACGAGCCTGAGGCCCTGTCCGGGCTTCACCCTCCCCCCATGAGTTGAACATGTTCAAAAGCAGGTCTAGAGTCTCCCCTGTCAGCTTTTTGAACATGTTCAAGAAGGGGGAGGCGCATGGACCGCACGGTCGTCGCCTACGTCATCTACCTCGTCGTCAGCATCGCCCTGACCGTCTGGGTGGCCCGCACGCTCAGCCGCAACGGACGGGTCTTCCTCGCCGACGTGCTGCGCGGCAACGAGAAGCTCGCCGACGCCGTCAACCACCTCCTGGTGGTCGGCTTCTACCTCGTGAACCTCGGGTTCGTCGCGCTGTACCTCAGTGGCGACGGGACGATCGAGGACACCCGAGGCGTCTTCGAGGCCCTGTCGACCAAGCTGGGCGTGGTGCTGCTGGTGCTCGGCGTGATGCACCTGGCCAACGTGTACGTCCTCAACCGGATCCGCAGGCGGGGTGCCCTGGAGCGGGAGCAGGTGCCGCCGGTCGCGCCCCAGGACTGGGTCCAGGCGTGAACGGCGGCACCACGGCGGACCGCACCCCGGTCCGCCGGCTCACCGTCCTGTACGACGCCCAGTGCTCACTGTGCGCCTTCCTGCGCGGCTGGCTCGTACGACAGCCGCAGCTGGTGCCGCTGGAGCTGGTCCCGGCGGGGTCGGAGGAGGCCCGGCGGCGGTTCCCGGGGCTCGACCACGGCGGCACCCTGCAGGAGATCACCGTCGTCGGTGACGCGGGGCAGGTCTACCGCGACACGGCCGCCTGGATCGTGACCCTGTGGGCGCTGCGCGAGCACCGGCCGCTCGCCCACCGGCTCAGCACCCCGTCCGGGGCGCGGCTCGCGAGGGGCGCGGTGCTCGCCGCCGCCAAGTGGCGGGGCGCGCAGTGGCAGAAGGGCCAGTGGGGCGGCACGGTGTACCGCCGCTCGGACGGCTGGGCGTACGACCCCCACCGGGGCTGGTTCCACACCCCGCCGGGCTGTGCCGGCGACGGCTGTGCCACTGGCTAGGCTCTCTTGTCGTGCCTGCGAACAACGACCCCGCCAGCAACAACCCCGCGAACAACGACCCAGAGAACAACCACGGCCCCCAAGAGGGCGCTCCCCCGAGCGCTTCGAGCAAGTCCGAGCAGACTCGCGCGCTGATCCTGGAGACGGCCATGCGGCTGTTCCAGGAACGGGGGTACGACAAGACGACCATGCGGGCCATCGCCCAGGAGGCCGGGGTCTCCGTGGGCAACGCGTACTACTACTTCGCGGGCAAGGAGCACCTGATCCAGGGCTTCTACGACCGGATCGCCGCCGAGCACCAGGTGGCGGTCCGGGAGGTGCTGGCCCGGGAGACCGACCTGGAGGCGCGGCTCGCGGGGGTGCTGAAGGTCTGGCTGGACATCGCGCAGCCCTACCACGAGTTCGCGGTGCAGTTCTTCAAGAACGCCGCCGATCCCGACAGCCCGCTCAGCCCCTTCTCCCCGGAGTCCGAGCACGCGCGCGTGGAGGCCATCTCGGTGCACCGGGAGGTGCTGCGGGGCGCGACGAGGACCAAGGTGCCCGAGGAACTCCGGGACGTGCTGCCCGAGTTGCTGTGGCTCTCCCAGATGGGTCTCGTCCTGTACTGGATCTTCGACCGCACCGAGGGCCGCGAGCGCAGCTACCGGCTCGCCGAGCGCGGTGCCCGGCTCACCGCACGGGGCGTGTCGCTGGCCCGCTTCCGGGTGCTGCGGCCGCTCGTGCGGGAGGTGCACGAGCTGTTCACGGACTTCCTGCCGGGGATGACGAAGGTGATGCCGAGCCCCGGCGGGAAGTCCTAGTCACGTCAGTTGACGGCGTCGACCTCGTCCTCGGAGACCTCGGCCAGTTCGACGTCGTACACCAGCGGTCCCTCCCCCACGACGACCTGCCGCGCGCGCGATCCGTACGACGGGGCCGTGGCCGCCAGCAGGTACGTCCCCGGTGCCGGGACCGAGACGATGTAGGAACCGTCGGCCAGCGCTACCACGCGGTCCAGTTGACGGCCCCCGGCCGACAGCAGGGTCACGGACGCGCCCTCCACCGGGTCCCCCTCCGTCGTACGGACGTAGCCGTGGACGGCCGAGGCGGGGCCGCCGTCCGCACCGGCCCCGGCGCGGGTGTCGGCGGCAGCGGTCGCCGTGGTGGGCACCGCCTCCTCCTTCGGTTCCACCGCGAGGTGCGGCAGCCGCTTCTCCAGCCACCCGGGCAGCCACCAGTTGGCGTTGCCGAGCAGATGCATCGCGGCCGGTACCAGGGCGGTGCGCAGGATGAACGCGTCCAGGGCGACGGCGGCGGCGAGGCCCACACCCGCCACTGCGGCGCCCGAGTCGCCGCTGAGGACGAACGCCATGAACACGCAGACCATGATCAGGGCGGCGGAGTTGATGACCCGGCTGGTCTCCGCGAGGCCGACGCGTACCGCGCGCGCGTTGTCGCGGGTGTGCACCCACTCCTCGTGCATACGGCTCACCAGGAAGACCTGGTAGTCCATCGAGAGGCCGAAGAGCAGGGACAGCATGATGACCGGCAGGAAGGCGTTGATGGGCCCCTCCTTGCCGAGGCCGAGCAGTTCCAGGCCCCAGCCCCACTGGAAGATCGCGACCAGGACGCCGAAGGAGGACGCGGCGGCGATCAGGTTCATCAGGGCGGCCGTCAGCGGCACCACCAGCGAGCGGAAGGCGACCAGCAGGAGCAGGAAGCCGAGGCCGATGATCGTCGCGATGAACAGCGGCAGACGGTCGCCCGTGACGGTGGAGAAGTCCTTGGACACGGCCGTCACCCCGCCCACGTGGGCCTCCACGCCCGCGGCCGGGATGACGTCGTCCCGCAGCCGGTCGATCAGCCGGTCCGTCTCCACGGACTGGGGTGAGGTCGTGGGCACGACCTGGATGACCGTCACACCCCGCGCGGGCGGCAACGCGGCCACCTGTGCGACGCCGGGCGTGTCCTCAAGGCCCTTGACCAGGGCGCTCGTCTCGCCGCCCTCGGTGACCACCTGGAGCGGTCCGTTGAAGCCCGGTCCGAAGCCCTCGGCGAGCAGGTCGTAGGCCTTCCTGGTCGTCGTCGAGGCGTCGTCGTTGCCCTGGTCGGTGGCGCCGAGGCGGAGCGATAGCACGGGAACGGCCAGCACGGCCATGAAGACCAGGGCGAGCGCGGCGATCCTGCGGGGGCGCTTCTCGACGGCCGTCGACCAGCGGGCCGCGAGACCCGAGGCACCCTCGGACTCCGGCCCCTGGGCGGCCAGCCTGCGCCGCTGGCGGCGGCTGAGCACGCGCGGGCCGAGGAAGCCGAGCAGGGCCGGCAGCAGGGTCGTGGCGGCCAGGACGCTCAGCACCACGGTCAGCGAGGTGCCGATCACCACGCCGTCCAGGAAGCGCAGGCGCGTCACCAGCATGCCGGCCAGCGCGATGCAGACCGTGCCGCCCGCGAACAGCACCGCCCGGCCCGAGGTGTTGAGGGCGGTGACCGCCGCCTCCTCGGGGTCCAGGCCCCGCTGGATGCCCTTGCGGTGCCGGGTGACGATGAACAGGGCGTAGTCGATGCCGACGCCGAGGCCGATCAGGGAGGCCAGCAGCGGGGCGATGTCGGGGACGTCGGTGGTGTGGCTGAGCAGCTGGGTGGCGAACAGACCCGTGCCCACGCCGAAAACGGCGATCGCGATCGGCAGCGTCATGGCGAAGAACGAACCGAAGGCCAGGAACAGCACGACGGCGGCCGCGACGATGCCGACGCCCTCCGACAGCCCCTGCGGCGGCTCCTGCACCCGCTGGATCGCCTGGCCGCCCAGTTCCACCTGGAGACCGGCCCGGTCGGCCCCCTGCGCGGTGTCGAGGACGTCCTGGACGAGTTCCTTGGGCACCTCGTTGGCCCGCTTGACGAAGGTGACCTGGGCGTACGCGATGGTGCCGTCCTTGCTGACCTGCCCGGCCCCCCGAGCGTCGTAGGGACTGGCCACGGCCCCGACGCCCGGCATCTTCGCGATGTCGTCCAGGACGGGCCGTATCCGGTCCCGCACCGCCTGGTCCCGCACGGAGCCCTCGTCGACCTTCCAGACCACCGTGTCGGTGTCGCCGGAGGTGTTCGGGAAGGCCTTCTCCATCAGGTCGTACGCGCTCTTGGAGTCCGTGTCGGGCAGGGAGAACACGTTCGCGTAGTTCGTGCCCGCCGTCGAGGCCGAGAAGCCCAGCCCGAACAGCGCCCCCAGCCACAGCAACAGGACCACCAGCCGGTGCCGATAGCACCAGCGTGCCAATGCCGCCACGCTCAACTCTCCTCAGTAGTCGGTCGGTCCCCCAGGTCCTGCGGTACAGGATCGGCGGCGGCACACGCGCGTGGACATGAGACACCCATGACTCTCAAGGAACTCCAAAGGGCGAACCGGCCCGACTGTCAGTGGCCCGGCCGATACTGGGGGCATGACTGGGGGAGAGACGAAGAGTCCGGGGACCGTGCTGGTGGTGGAGGACGAGGAGAGCATCGCCGACGTCCTCGCCATCGCCCTGCGCTACCACCGGTTCGAGGTGATGGTCGCGGGCTCCGTCCGCGAGGCGCTCGCGCTCGCCGACCGCACCTGCCCGGACGTGGCCCTGCTCGACGTCATGCTGCCCGACGGCGACGGCCGCGCCCTCGGCCGTGAACTGCGCGCCCGCACGCCCGGCCTGGCGCTGGTCTTCCTCACCGCGCGGGACTCCCCCACCGAGATCGTCGGCGCGCTCGGCTTCGGCGACGACTACATCACCAAGCCGTTCAACATCGACGAGGTGATCGCCAGGATCACCGCCGTGCTGCGCCGCACCCGCCCGGCCGACGTCCTGCCGCAGCGCCCGCCCCTGCGCTACGGCGACCTGGAGCTGGACGAGACGACGTACTCGGTGCACCGCGAGGGCCGCACGGTCGAGCTGACCCCCACCGAGTACGCGCTGCTGCGCTTCCTGGTGCGCAACGGCGGCCGGATCGTGCCCAAGGAGCAACTCCTGCGCCATGTCTGGCAGTACGAGCACACCCCGCCCGAGTCGACCGTCGTGGAGACCTACATCAGCTATCTGCGGCGCAAGCTGGACGTCCTGGGCCCGCCGGTGATCACCACCCGGCGGGGTGTCGGATACGGGCTCGCATGACGTTGCGCCTGTCCCGTCGCCGGCACGGCATCCACTCCCTGCGCGGCAAGCTGACGCTGGCCAATGTGGCACTGCTCGCGATCGGCATCGTCGCGGCGACCGCCGTGAGCGTGATGGGCATGCGGTACTACCTGCTAGACCAGATCGACAGCCAGCTCATCAAGACCCGGGACTCCCTGGGCGGTTCGGAGCTCACGCTCCGGGAGATCGACTCGCTGAGCATGCTGAGCTTCGTCCGCGACCGGCTCATCCCCGCACAGGACGGCAAGGACCGTTCGACGGGCACCGTCTTCGCGGCCGTCGACAGCAAGGGTCAGCCGGTCGGGATCCTCGGCTTCGATCCGAGCGAGTCCCAGCGGGACCTGGCGAAGGCGGTGGGCGACCCGAGCGCGCTCGCCGCCGCCTCCCGGCCGCACGACGTCACGCTCGACGGCTCCACCTACCGCGCGACGGCAGCCCGGCTCGGCGACGGCACGTACGCGCTGCTCGCCGCACCCACCGATGTCCTGCACCAGGGCGTCGCCAAGGCCGTCCGCCTCGACCTCGCGATCGGCAGCCTGCTGCTCGCGCTGCTGGCCTGTCTGACGATGTTCAGCGTCCGGCGCCGGATGCGGCCGCTGGAGGACATGGTGGAGACCTCGTCGGCGATCGCCGAGGGCGACCTGACCCGGCGCATCCCCTCCAGCTGCGAGGCCACCCTGGAGGTCGAGCAGCTGCGGGTCGCCCTCAACTCCATGCTCCACCAGGTCGAGTCGGCGTACCGCACGCGCGAGCGCAGCGCGGCCCAGTTGCGCAGCTTCGTCGCCGACGCCTCGCACGAGCTGCGCACCCCGCTGTCCGCGATACGCGGCTACCTCCAGCTGTACGACAAGGGCATGCTCTCCGACCCGGACGAGCGGAAGCGGGCCTGGACCAGGGTCCTCGCGGAGACCGACCGGATGGGGCGGCTGGTGGACGAGCTGCTCACCCTCGCCCGTCTCGACCAGCAGCCCGAACTGCGCTTCAGGAACGTCGACCTGAGCCGGCTGGTGCGGGAGGCGGCCGAGGACCTGCGGGTGCAGCAGCCCGACCGGCCCGTGGAGGTCGCCGCCGAGGGCGCGCTGCTGGTGCGGGCCGACGAGTCCGGGCTCAGACAGGTGCTGGGCAACCTCGTGGGCAACGTCCGCACCCACACGCCCGCCGAGGTGCCGGTGCGGCTGTGCGTGGAGCGCGCGGACGGGGTCGTACGGCTGTGTGTCGCGGACCAGGGGCCGGGGCTGGGCGAGGAGGACGCGGCGCGCGTCTTCGACCGGTTCTTCCGGGCCGGCGGCGGCGCGGGCAGCGGTCTCGGGCTGGCGATCGTGCAGGGGGTGGTGCGGGCCCACGGCGGCGAGGTGGCGGTCCGTACGGCCCCGGGCGAGGGGCTGGCGGTGACGGTCACGCTGCGGGAAGGGAGGCCGGTGTCCGACGCCTGACGCCGGGCTCCGGCTGGTGGGGGTGCCGGGGGCGGGGGCCGGGTGGGTGGGGGAAGGGGCGGGGGTGTACGGCCGTATCGCTGAAGTCAGTGGGCGAGGACCAGGGCCCAGACGGTCTTGCCGTGTCTGCCGCGGGTCCAGATGCCCCAGGCCGCGGCGATGTTCTCGACGAGGTGCAGGCCGCGGCCGGTCTCCTCGGACTCGCCGACGACCCGCAGGCGGGGTTCGAGACGGCCCTCGTCGGAGACCTCTATGAGGCAGGAGCCGTCGGCGAGGGCGGTCACCGCGACCTCGAACTCGCGCTCGAGGAGCGGCCCGTGGCGTACCACGTTGGTGGCCAGCTCCGAGACCAGCAGGACGGCGTCGGCCAGCGCCGGATCGTCCGGCCCGTGCCCCCAGTCGGTCAGGTGGTCACGGACCCGGCGCCGGGCGAGACCGACGGAAGCCGGATGCCGGGGCAGTCGGAAGGAGTTGCGTCTCAGCACGTCTGCTCCTCACCCCACGCACACCTCCGCCACATGGTGCTTCGTCGAGTGGCTGCCCGGCGTCGCTCGGGCGAATGCCGGTTCCGTGGAAATGCGTCAGCCGCCACACCGGACATGGCGCGATCGCGTCGGGTTCAGATCCAGTTCAGGCTCCACAGGCGGAAGACCCCGGTGCCGTCCGAGAGGTACTGGCCGCCGCCGACGTCCTCGCTGGTGACGACATAGTCCTTGGCTTGCCAGAGCGGGATGACCGGGACGTCCTTGGCGATGTCCGCCTGGAGGTCGCGGAAGTCCTGTTCGGCCTCGTTGCGGTCGGCGTAGCGTTGGCTGTCCTGAATGAGGTGGTCGACCTCGTTGCTGCTGTAGCCGGTGTTCATGGTGCCGTCGCTGCCGACGAGCGGGGAGCCGTAGGTGTCCGGGTCCGGGTAGTCGGCCACCCAGCCGACCGCGTAGGCGTCCAGCTTCCCGCTCGCCCAGCGCTTCTGGAAGTCGGTCCACTCGTAGCCCTTGAGCGTCACCTTGAACAGGCCGCCCGCCTCCAGCTGCCGCTTGAGCTCCTTGGCCTCGGCGGCGGCGGAGCCGCTGTTCAGCCCGTAGCCGTAGGTGAAGCTGACCGGGGTGGACACACCGGCCTGGGCGAGCAGCGCGCGGGCCTTCTTGATGTCCGGCTGCGGGTAGGCGTCGAAGAACGACGTGGTGTGGCCCGTGATGCCGGTCGGGATCAGCGAGTAGAGCGGGTCGACGGTCCCCTCGTACACCGAGGCCGCCAGCTGCTCGCGGTTGATCAGCCAGGCCAGCGCCTGGCGCACCTTGGTCTCGTGCAGCGGCCTGCCCGCGCGGGTGTTGAGGTAGAGGTTGCGGATCTCGGAGCTGTCGGCCTCCGAGACGCGCTGGCCGGGGTCGCTCGGATTGAGGCCGGCGAGCACGTTCGGCGGCAGCTGGCGGTAGGCGACGTCGATCTGCCTGGCCTTCCAGGCGCTGTTGAGCTTGGCCGAGTCGCCGTAGTAGTCGAGTTCGACCGGGCGTCCGGTCTTCTTGATCTCGCCCTGGTAGTTCCCGTTGGGTGCGAGGACCGCCTTCTTGCCCTTCGTGTACGACGTCAGCTCGTACGGTCCGGTGCCGTCGACCTCGTTGTCCTTGCGCAGCGAGTCGGCGGGGTACTTGTGGCTGTCGACGATGGCACCGGCGCCCGTGGCGACCTTGAACGGGAAGGTGGCGTCGGGCGAGGACAGCTGGAAGGTGACCGTGCGCCCACTGGCCTGGACCGACTTGAGGGTGTCCAGGAGGGCGGCGGGACCGACGTCCGAGTTGATCTTCTTGACCCGGTCGAAGGAGTACTTGACGTCCTCGGCGGTCATCTCGCGGCCGCTCGGGAACTTCAGGCCCTCACGCAGCACACAGCGGTAGGTGCGCAGGCCGCTGCCCTGGAAGCCGCAGCTCTGGGCGGCGTCCGGCACGGGTGCGGCGCTGCCCGGCTCGAAGGCCAGCAGCGACTGGAAGACGTTGTTGAACAGCGCCCAGGAACCGGCGTCGTAGGCCCCGGCCGGATCGAGCGAGGTGACCTCGTCGGTCGTCCCCACCTTGATCGTCCTGCCCGTGCTCCCGTCGGACGGGAGCAGCTGCCAGCCGCCTACTCCCACGGCCCCCAGAACAAGCAGCGTCGCGAGAATCCGCACGCGAACCGACCGCATCGGTTTTGCCCTCCCCGGACCCCTGCGGATCCCAGTGCACACGCCACCCCCTAGTGGCGCGAATCACCTAATCACAGGAGTTTCAGCTGGGGGAAGAGGGATTTGTCGAGTTGGGCAAGACGTTACCGCAAGCTGTTTCGGCCACATTTCACAGCGTCTGCACAGGTGTTTCGCACAAGGGGTGCCGTGCGCGCGGTTCAGGTCTGCTTCGACGCCAGTTCGATCACCGTGATGTCCGAGGGGGCGCCCACGCGCGTGGGCGGGCCCCAGGCGCCGGCGCCGCGGCTGACGTAGAGCTGGGTGTCGCCGTAGCGCTCGAGACCGGCGACCGTGGGGTTCGCGGCCTCCGCGACGAGGTTGCCGGGCCAGAGCTGGCCGCCGTGGGTGTGGCCGGAGAGCTGGAGGTCGACGCCGTGGTCGACCGCGTCGTGGATCTGGACCGGCTGGTGGGCGAGGAGCACGCACGCGCGTGCCGTGTCCCGGTCGCCCAGTGCCCTGGCGAAGTCGGGGCCCTGGCCCTCGCTCTCGCCCGCGATGTCGTTGACACCGGCGAGGTCGAACCACGGCAGTTCCGTACGGGCGTTCTCCAGCGGGCGCAGGCCCAGTCGGCGCACCTCCTCGACCCACTGCTCGGCACCGGAGAAGTACTCGTGGTTGCCGGTGACGAAGTACGAGCCGTGCCGTGCCCGGAGCCCGGCGAGGGGGGCGGCCGCCGGGCCCAGGTCCTTCACACTGCCGTCGACCAGGTCGCCGACGACCGCGATCAGGTCGGGCTGGGTGGAGTTGATGGTGTCGACGACCTTCTGGGCGAAGCCGCGCCCCAGCACCGGGCTCAGGTGGATGTCGCTGACCACCGCGATCCGGTACCCCTGCGCCGCGCGCGGGAGCTTCGCCAGCGGCACGGTGACGCGCTTGACCCCGGGGCCGCGCAGGACGCCGTAGGTGCCGAGGCCGACGGTCCCGACGGCGGCCGCGGCGGCGGCACCGGCGACGACGCGGGAGACGAAGAGGCGGCGGGAGGGGGCGGGGTCGCTGGAGGGGGTGGTGACGGAGTCCCCGGGCGGGGCGGCGGACACGGGGGCGGACGCGGGCGCGTCGTCCGAGGATGCCGCTCCCGCCGGCACCCGCTCCGGGTGCGGTACGGCGGTCAGGGGCGGCTCGCGGCGCCGGTCCCAGCGCACGAGGAGACGTCCCAGCAGGGGCCGTACGACCTCACCCGCCACGACCGCGAGCAGCAGGTAGATCGACAGCGCCAGCCACAGGAACCCGGGCCACGCGAGCACGCGCTGGAGCCAGAAGGGGGCGCCGGTGCGCTCCGCGACCAGGGCACCGATCGCCAGCACCCAGCCGCCGCCGATGACCGCAGCACCCACCCTGCGTGCCGGGCCGGGGCCGCGGGTGGTGTCGCGGAACAGACGGCGCCACAGGTACCAGTTGGCCGTCACGAGGACGGTCAGGGCGAGCAGCGCGAAGACAATGATCACGCAGAGTCAACTTCGCGGGGCGGCTGTGAGTTCCCACGCAGTGCGCGCAACCCACGCAACCCGATGAGCCCGACGACCGTCCCCAGTACGAAGGAGACGACGGCCAGCAGCAGGTGCACCCAGAAGTACGCGGTCGGGTCGCCCGCGTCGTCGAAGGCGAGTCCGCTGGCGTCCTTGACGAGGTTCTTGACGAAAGTGATCCAGATGATCCAGCTCCACACCCCGAAGGCGAGCAGGAACCAGGAGACGGGGCGGCTGAGCTTCATGGGTCCAGTATCGCGGGCCGCTGCCCCTCCTGGCGGCCGGGGTGGCGCTGCCCCGCACGGCGGCCGGGGCGGTGCTACCCCTTCCGGCGGCCCGGGCGGGCTGAGCGGTGGGACTTCACCCGCAGCGCCATGTACGTTCCTGAACGTGTCCGCTCCCCAGAAGAAGGCCATCAGGCGATCCCTGCTGGTCACCTCCGCCGCCCTGTCGTCCCTCGCGCTGACCGCGCCCGTCGCCCTCGCGGCCCCCGGTCCCTCGCCCAGCGGCCCCTCACCGAGCGCCAGTCCCTCGGTCACTCCGCCGGCGAGGATGTCGACCGTGGGCGGCGCGCGGCTCGGCCTCGCGGGCACCCAGGTCAACCTGGCGAACGGGGTCCCGGTCCTGCCCAAGGACATCACCGCGCGCTCCTGGATCGTCACGGACGCCGAGTCGGGCGATGTGCTCGCCGCGCACAACGCGCACTGGCGGCTGCCCCCGGCGAGCACCATGAAGATGCTCTTCGCGGACACGGTGCTGCCGAAGTTCCCCAAGGCCGAGAAGCACAAGGTCCTGCCCTCCGACCTCGCGGGCATCGGCGCGGGCTCCAGCATGGTCGGGATAAAGGAGAACGAGACCTACACCGTCCACGACCTGTGGCTCGGTGTCTTCCTTCGCTCCGGCAACGACGCCGTGCATGTCCTGTCGGCGATGAACAAGGGTGTCGCCAAGACCGTCGCCGAGATGAACGAGCACGCCGAGGAGCTCCAGGCCCTCGACACGCACGTGGTCAGCCCCGACGGCTACGACGCTCCCGGCCAGGTCTCCTCCGCCTACGACCTGACCCTCTTCGCCCGCTCAGGGCTTCAGAAGAAGGACTTCCGGGAGTACTGCTCGACGGTCACCGCGGCGTTCCCGGGAGCCACGACGAAGAACAAGAAGGGCAAGACCGTCCGCAAGCCCTTCGAGATCCGCAACACCAACCGGCTGCTGAGCGGCGATTACGACATCTCGCAGTACCAGGGCATCGCAGGTGTGAAGAACGGCAACACCACCAATGCCGGGGCCACCTTCACCGGTGTGGCCGAGCGCAATGGCAGGGTGCTGCTCGTGACGGTCATGAACCCGTCCAAGGAGGAGCACAACGAGGTCTACAAGGAGACCGCCAAGCTCTTCGACTGGGGCTTCAAGGCGGCCGGCAAGGTGGAGCCGGTCGGTGAGCTGGTGCCGCCGAAGGGCGCCGCGGGGTCCGGCGCCCAGCCGGCGGCCTCGGGGGAGGCCGGGGGCGGGTCCGGGGGCTCGGGTGGCTCGGACGGCTCAGGGGCCTCGTCGAAGCACGTCGCGTCCGCCGCGGCCGGCGGCGGCTCCGGGGGCGTGTGGACGGCCCTCGGCATCACGGGCGGGCTGCTGGTGCTGCTCGCTGCCGGGGCGTTCCTTGTCAACCGCCGCTGGCCGCTGCCCGATCTGGTACGTCGCCGCTCTTCTCGTCCTTGAGCCGCCGGTCCTCGAGGGCCTGGTCGTCGAGTTCCTGCTCTTCCAGTTCCTGCTCTTCGAGTGCTTGTTCTTCGAGTTCCTGGTCCTCGAGTTCGCGCTCCTCAAGCTCCTGCGCTTTGCTGCCCGTGGCCGTCCACGCGGCGCAGAACAGCACCAGTTTCGACGTGAAGTTGATCCACAGCAGCAGGGCGACGGGGACGCCGAACGCGCCGTACATGCTCTTCGTCGCCACGCCCTGCATATAGCCGCTCAGCAGGAGCTTCAGGAGCTCGAAGCCGACCGCGCCGGTCAGCGCGGCGACCAGCAGCCGGCGGCGGTGCGGTTCGACGCCGGGCAGCAGGGTCAGGACGTACAGCAGGAGCAGGAAGTCGGCGAGTACGGCGACGAGGAAGGCGGTGGCCTGGAGGAGCAGGCTGCCCCAGCCCTCGCGGTCGATGCCGGCCTGGTCGGTGATCCAGCCCACCATCGCGGAGGCGATCGTGGAGATGGCGATCGTCACCAGGACGGCGCCGCCGAGCCCGACCAGGATGCCGAAGTCCTTGACCTTGCGCAGGATGGCGTTCTCGTCCTCGTCGGGCAGCTCCCACACCGCGCGCAGGCACTCGCGCGTCGACCCCGCCCAGCCGATGCCGGTGAACAGCAGGGCGCCGGCGGCGATCAGGCCGACGGTGCCGGCGTTCTGCACCAGGGCGCCGACGTCCAGCTGGTCGGAGATGCCGGGGACCTGGTCGGCGATCTTGTTCTGGAGCTCGTCCTGCTGCTTGGTGCTCAGCGTGGCGGCGGCGATCGCGGCGGCCACGGTGAGCAGCGGGAACAGCGCGACGAAGCTGGTGAACGTCATCGCCGCGGCCAGCCGGGTCCACTTCACCCGGTCCAGCCGTTCGTACGACCGCCACGCGTGCGTGGCCGTCAGGCGCACCCAGAGCGGCCCGACGACGGGGAGTTTCTTCAGCCAGTCCATGATCGGATCTTGCCCTCCGTGCGGACGACCGATGTGCGGGTACCCCGAAATCGTGGGGTGGTGACGAGTATGGGGGCCGGTGTCGGGGTTGTTCCGTCAGCCGTGCCGGTGCCGGTGTCGGGCGCCGGTCCCGGCGGGCGTCACCGTCTGGCGGTCGGCGTCACCATCTGGCGACCGCCAGGCCGTACATCGCGAGCCACGTCAGGGCGATGAGGGCGAGGGCGCGGTCGCGCAGGACGACCTCCTCGGGCTCGCCCGCCGTGCCGCGGTCGGCGAAGACGGCGTATCTGAGGATCGCCAGGATGAAGGCCACCACGGACAGTTGCCGCCAGGGCAGCAGGCCGCCGTGCGGGCCGTGGTGGTCCTCCAGGGCCCACAGGCAGTAGCCGAGCACGGCGACTCCGGCCGCGAGCTGCCAGACGAAGCGCAGATAGCCGGTGGTGTACTCGGTGAGCAACGCGCGCGTGGCGCCCGCGTTCCCGGCCATCTGGACGGCCTCGGAGTAGCGCTTGGCCGAGACCATGAACAGCGCGCCGAACCCGGTCGTGATCAGGAACCAGCGCGAGAGCGGGATGCCGAGCGCCAGACCGCCCGCCGCCGCCCGCATCAGGAAGCCGGTCGTGACGACCGCGAGATCGACGACGAGGACGTGCTTGAGGCTGACGCAGTAGGCCAGTTGCATGCCGACGTACGCCGCGAGGAGTGCCGCTACCGGGGGCGAGGTCAGCCGGGCCGCCGCGGCCGGCGTGAGGACGGCCAGGGCGCCGCCGACGGCGTAGGCGACGGGCACCGGGACCTGCCCGGCGGCGATCGGACGGTGGCGCTTGGCGGGGTGGGCGCGGTCGGCCTCGACATCGCGTGCGTCGTTGATCAGGTACACGGCGGCGGCGCAGGCGGTGAAGAGGGCGAAGACGAGGGCGAGTCGGGGAAGGGCGTGCGGGTCGAGGAGCCGGCCGGCGGCGGCGGGCGCGGCGACGACGAGGACGTTCTTGACCCACTGCTTGGGTCTGCCCGCCCTGAGCAGCCCTCGGAGGACGCCGGTGAGGGTGCGGGGCCGGGGCGGCGGGGTACGGCGGTGAGGGGTGCGCTGCTCCAGGAGCGGGGGGCGGGTGGCGTTGCCGAGGGGCGCTGTCTCCGTCACGCGCGCTCCTGGTTGCCTGCCGGCCTCTTGCTGCCTGCCCTCATCCAGCGCGCCCCCAGGCGTGCCGTGAGCGCGCCCAGGGCCGCGCCCGCAAGGACGTCCGAGGGGTGGTGGACGCCCACGACCAGCCGGGAGAGGCACATCGCGGCGGCGAGCGGCGGGACGAAGTGCGCGCCGAGCGTGCCGAAGGCGACGGCCGCGGTCGCGGCGGAGGTGGCGTGGGAGCTGGGGAAGGAGTGCCGCCCCGCCGTACGCACCAGGGGCTCCACGTGTGCCGGGCGTGGACGCCGCACCACCCTCTTCACGCCCATGCTCACAAGGTGCGCGCCGGCGGTCAGAGCCGTACCGCGCAACCAGGTGACCCGACGTGGGCCGTCCAGGGCCGCCCCGGCGAGCCCCACCGTGAGCCACAGCGCCCCGTGTTCGCCGACCAGGGACAGGGCACGCGCGACCCCGGCCACGCGCGGATCGCCGCCGCCCCGGGCCCGGAGCATCGAGAGAATGTGGCCGTCCATGCTGTCCATGCCGTCCAAGCCGTCCATGGGGACTCACTGTTCACGGGACCACGACCGGAACTCCGGCAATATTGAGCGACATCCCATTAATCACCCATTTCGGGGAGGAAAGGGATGTTTACGAACGAATCACAGCCATAGCGGCGATACGGTCACCGGCATGTCTGCCGAGACCGTTCCCCTCACGGGCTGGGGCCGCACCGCCCCCACCGCGGCCCGTCCGACCCGCCCACGCAGCTACGAGGAGGCCGTGGCCGCCGTCCGGGACTGCGGGGCCCGCGGCGGCATCCCGCGGGGCCTGGGACGGGCGTACGGGGACGCGGCGCAGAACGCGGGCGGCGCGGTGTTCGACATGACCGGCCTGGACCGTGTCCACGCGATCGACGCCGACGGCGGCACCGTGCTGTGCGGCGCGGGCGTCTCCCTGCACCGGCTGATGGAGGTGCTGCTGCCGCTCGGCTGGTTCGTGCCGGTGACGCCCGGCACCCGCCATGTCACCGTCGGCGGCGCGATCGGCGCTGACGTCCACGGCAAGAACCACCATGTGTCCGGCTCCTTCTCCCGCCATGTGCTGTCCTTCGAACTCCTCACCGCCGACGGCGAGATCCGCACCGTGCGGCGGGACACGCCCCTGTTCGACGCGACCACCGGCGGCATGGGACTGACCGGGGTGATCCTCACCGCGACGGTCCAGCTCCAGCCGGTCGAGACCTCCCTGATGTCGGTCGACACGGAACGCGCGCGTGACCTCGACGACCTGATGGCCCGTCTGACGGCGACGGATCACGCGTACCGCTATTCGGTCGCCTGGATCGACCTGCTGGCCCGCGGCGCGGCCACGGGACGGGCGGTGCTGACACAGGGGAACCACGCTTCGCTGGAGGCGCTGCGATCATCGGGGGCGCCGGAGGGCGGCGCACGCGCGCGGAGGGACCCGTCCGGCGCACGCGCGCTCAGGGATCCGCTGGCCTTCCGGACCCCGCGCTTCCCGGCCCCGCCCGCGTTCCTCCCCGAGGGGCTGCTCAACCGCACGACCGTGGGGCTGTTCAACGAGCTCTGGTACCGGACGTCGCCTCGCGCGCGTACCGGCCGCCTCCAGCGGATCCCCACCTTCTTCCACCCCCTGGACGGCGTGCCCCACTGGAACCGGGTCTACGGCCGCGCCGGCCTCGTGCAGTACCAGTTCGTCGTCGGACACGGCCAGGAGGAGGCGCTGCACCGCATCGTGCGGCGGGTCTCCGGACACCGGTGCCCGTCCTTCCTCGCCGTGCTGAAGCGGTTCGGGGACGCCGACCCGGGCTGGCTGTCCTTCCCGGTGCCCGGCTGGACTCTGGCCATGGACCTCCCGGCCGGCCTTCCCGGCCTCGGCGCTCTCCTCGACGAGATCGACGACGAGGTGGCCGCGGCCGGTGGGCGCGTCTACCTCGCCAAGGACTCCCGGCTGCGGCCGGAGCTGCTCGCCACCATGTACCCGCGTCTGGACGACTTCCGTGCGCTGCGCGCGGAGCTGGATCCGCGCGGGGTGTTCACCTCGGACCTGTCCCGCCGTCTCGCCCTCTAGCCGGACCGGCCGGCCCCACGTCGGACCTCGCCATCGATCACGGTCCTGCCGTTCGCCGTCCCGCCGCCCCGCCGCCCCGCCGCCCCAAGGAGCTGCTCGTGAAAGACGCCTTCGGTCTCCCCCAGTCCCTGCTCGTCCTCGGCGGCACGTCGGAGATCGCGCTGGCCACCGCCCGCCGTCTCGTCGTCCGCCGCGCCCGCACGGTGTGGCTGGCGGGGCGGCCCTCCCCCGCCCTGGACAGCGCCGCCGCGGAGCTGCGCGCCCTGGGCGCCGACGTCCACACCGCCGCCTTCGACGCGCTCGACCCCGAGTCGCACGAGACGGTGCTCGGCAAGATCTTCGCTCAGGGCGACATCGACATGGTGCTGCTCGCCTTCGGGATCCTCGGCGACCAGGCCCACGACGAGCGTGATCCGGTCGCCGCGGTGCGGGTCGCGCAGACCAACTACACGGGCGCCGTCTCGGCTGGACTGGTCTCCGCGCGCGCGTTGCAGGCCCAGGGGCACGGCTCGCTGGTCGTGCTCTCCTCCGTCGCCGGGGAGCGGGCCCGCCGGGCCAACTTCATCTACGGCTCCAGCAAGGCCGGCCTCGACACCTTCACCCAGGGCCTCGGCGACGCGCTCCACGGCACCGGGGTGCACGTCATGGTCGTACGCCCCGGGTTCGTCCGGTCCAGGATGACGGCCGGGCTGGAGGAGGCGCCGCTCGCGACCACTCCGGAGGCGGTCGCGACGGCCATCGAACTGGGGCTGCGGCGGCGCTCGGAGGCGGTGTGGGTGCCGGGGGCGCTGCGGGTGGTGATGTCGGCGCTGCGGCATGTGCCGCGGGGGGTGTTCCGGCGGCTGTCCCTGTAACTGTGGTTACAGCCGTTGCGGTCGGCTGTGATGGGAGTTACAGCTGGCTCGTCGGCAAGGAGCCGCGGTCCGCGCGTCCCGCCTGGGGCGGCACGATCGATCCCCCGAACGTGAACTCCCGCAGCTTGCGCCAGACCCCGTCGGGGCCCTGCTCATAGAGCGCGAATCCAGTGCAGGGCCACGCGGCCTCGAAGTCGGCGAGCTCCTCGAAGGCGCGGTCCATGGCCGCTTCGTCGATGCCGTGCGCCACCGTGACGTGCGGGTGGTACGGGAACTGGAGTTCCCGTGCGACCGGCCCGGAGGCGTCACGGACCTGCTTCTGGAGCCAGGTGCAGGCCTCGGCGCCCTGGGCGATCCGGACGTACACGACCGGCGACAGCGGCCGGAAGGTGCCGGTGCCGGACAGTTTCATCGGGAAGGGCCGGCCCGCCGCGGCGACCTCGGTGAGGTGCGCCTCGATGGCGGGCAGCGCGCCGCTGTCGACCTCGGTCGGCGGCAGCAGGGTGACATGGGTGGGGATGCCATGAGCCGCGGCGTCGCCGAAGCCCGCGCGCCGCTCCTGGAGCAGGCTGCCGTGAGGCTCCGGGACCGCGATCGACACACCGATCGTTACGGTCCCCACGTCGTCTCCTGTTCGTCCCTGTCGTCCTGTCGGATTCGTTCCCAGCCGTCCGGCTATCGACTGTACGGCCACGGCTGTGCTGTGGGCAGGCGCGGGCGTAGTGATGTGCAGCGCTCTGCCCGGTGGTGCTGGTGTGCGGTGGTGCGCCCGGCGATCAGTGCTTGGCGGGCAGGAAGCCGACCTTCTCGTACGTCTGGGAGAGGGTCTCCGCGGCGACCGCGCGGGCCTTCTCCGCGCCCTTGGCCAGGATCGAGTCCAGCGTCTCCGGGTCGTCCAGGTACTGCTGGGTGCGCTCCCGGAAGGGCGTCACGAAGTCGACGACGATCTCGGCGAGGTCCGTCTTGAGCGCACCGTAGAGCTTGCCCTCGTACTGCTGCTCCAGCTCCGGGATGCTCGTGCCCGTCAGGGTCGAGTGGATGGTGAGCAGGTTGCTGACGCCGGGCTTGTTCTCGGCGTCGTAGCGGATGACGGTGTCGGTGTCGGTGACCGCGCTCTTGACCTTCTTGGCGGTGACCTTCGGCTCGTCGAGGAGGTTGATGAGGCCCTTCGGCGTGGACGCCGACTTGCTCATCTTGATCGACGGGTCCTGGAGGTCGTAGATCTTGGCCGTCTCCTTGAGGATGTACGGCCTCGGGATCGTGAAGGTCTCCCCGAAGCGGCCGTTGAAGCGCGTGGCGAGGTCGCGGGTCAGCTCGACGTGCTGGCGCTGGTCCTCGCCCACCGGGACCTCGTTGGCCTGGTAGAGCAGGATGTCCGCGACCTGGAGGATCGGGTACGTGAACAGGCCGACGCTCGCGCTGTCGGCGCCCTGACGGGCGGACTTGTCCTTGAACTGGGTCATGCGGGAGGCCTCGCCGAATCCGGTGAGGCAGTTCATGACCCAGGCGAGCTGGGCGTGCTCGGGGACGTGGCTCTGGACGAAGAGCGTGCAGCGCTCGGGGTCGAGACCGGCGGCGAGGAGCTGGGCCGCGGCCAGGCGGGTGTTGGCCGTGAGCTCCTTCGGGTCCTGCGGGACCGTGATCGCGTGCAGGTCGACGACCATGTAGAACGCATCGTGGGTCTCCTGGAGGGCCACCCACTGGCGGACGGCGCCGAGGTAGTTGCCGAGGTGGAACGAGCCTGCGGTGGGCTGGATTCCGGAGAGCACGCGGGGACGATCAGAGGCCATGCTCACCATTCTCTCAGGTGTCGGGGACCGATCCGGAACCAGTCGGAAACAGAAGCGCCACGGGTGGGAACCGATTCGGTCCGGTTCCCGCTGGTGGGCGCTGCCGGACCGCGCCATGTGTGACGAAGGGAGGGGTTCGCGAGCTTGAGTTGGTGAGACGGTGTCGATCGAGGGGGATGCGGTGCGGAACGGACAGGGAGAACTGCGGCTCGGGCCGCGCGGGGCGTTATGGGCGCTGGCCCCGGCGGTCCTGGCGGTGAGCGCGTTCGGGGCTCCGGCGGCCGACGCGGCGGTGCGTTCCGGCGGGCCGGCTGTCGCCGGCCTGGAGCGCCAGGACCAGTTGTTCGTCGCCCGAGACGGCACACGCCGGCACCGCGCGGACCGGACCGTCTTCGACCGGCTGGACCGGGCAGGGTTGTCGGGCGGTTCCGGCGGGGGACATGCCGGGGGCGGCCGGCGGGACGAGGGCGCCGGTCGGCACGACGTCTGGTGGGCGGTGCCGGGGCTCGCCGTGGGATTCGCGGCCGGGGCCGGCGGCACCCGGCTGATACGCCGCGCGGCGGCCCGGCCGGGAGCCGGACCACCGCGGGAGGAGCCCTGAAGAGAAGGAGGGGTCAGCCCAGGTCGATCTCGGGGTAGAGCGGGAAGCCGGCGACGAGCTCGGTGGCCCGGTGGGAGATCTCGTCCGCGACCTTCGCGTCGAGGATGTGCGCGGCCTTGGAGGGCGCCCCCGACTTGGTGGTGCCGGCCTCGGTGGTGGTGAGGACGCGGTCGATGAGACCTGCGACCTCGTCCATCTCGGCGGTGCCGAGGCCCCGGGTGGTCAGGGCGGGGGTGCCGATGCGGATGCCGGAGGTGTACCAGGCGCCGTTCGGGTCGGCCGGGATCGCGTTGCGGTTGGTGACGATGCCCGACTCCAGCAGGGCGGCCTCGGCCTGGCGGCCGGTGAGGCCGTAGGAGGAGGCCACGTCGATCAGGTTGAGGTGGTTGTCGGTGCCGCCGGTGACCAGGGTGGCGCCGCGGCGCATCAGGCCCTCGGCCAGGGCGCGGGAGTTGTCGACGATGCGCTGGGCGTAGTCCTGGAAGGAGGGCTGACGCGCCTCGGCGAGGGCGACGGCCTTGGCGGCCATGACGTGCGGGAGCGGGCCGCCGAGGACCATCGGGCAACCGCGGTCGACCTGGTCCTTGAGGGAGTCGTCGCACAGCACCATGCCGCCGCGCGGGCCGCGCAGGGACTTGTGAGTGGTGGTGGTGACGATCTGGGCGTGCGGGACGGGGTCGAAGTCACCGGTGAGGACCTTGCCGGCGACGAGACCGGCGAAGTGGGCCATGTCGACCATGAGCGTGGCGCCGACCTCGTCGGCGATCTCCCGCATGATCCGGAAGTTCACCAGCCGCGGGTAGGCGGAGTAGCCGGCGACGATGATCAGCGGCTTGAACTCGCGGGCCGAGGCGCGCAGAGCCTCGTAGTCGACGAGGCCGGTGGCCGGGTCGGTGCCGTAGGAGCGCTGGTCGAACATCTTGCCGGAGATGTTCGGGCGGAAGCCGTGGGTGAGGTGGCCGCCGGCGTCCAGGGACATGCCGAGCATGCGCTGGTTGCCGAAGGCCTGGCGGAGCTCGGCCCAGTCGGCGTCCGAGAGGTCGTTGACCTGGCGGGCACCGGCCTTCTCGAGGGCGGGGACCTCGACGCGCTGGGCGAGGACGGACCAGAAGGCGACGAGGTTGGCGTCGATGCCGGAGTGCGGCTGGACGTAGGCGTGGCGGGCGCCGAAGAGCTCCTTGGCGTGTTCGGCGGCCAGCGACTCGACGGTGTCGACGTTGCGGCAGCCGGCGTAGAAGCGGCGGCCTACGGTGCCCTCGGCGTACTTGTCGCTGAACCAGTTGCCCATCGCGAGGAGGGTGGCCGGGGAGGCGTAGTTCTCGGAGGCGATCAGCTTGAGCATCTCGCGCTGGTCGTGGACCTCCTGGCCGATGGCGTCGGCGACGCGCGGCTCGACGGCTCGGATCACGTCGAGGGCGGCGCGGAAGGCCGTGGACTCGGGGGACAGGGGCTGCTGCTCTGACATGGCGGCCTCCGGGCTGCGTGGCTTGAAGCGGTCACGGATCACGGTTCGGCCCAGGCGCACGGCACTTGGTCACTCGCAGGCCGCTCCCCGATGGTCCGTCCCATCCCAGCGCGCCAGTCACGGCCTGTCGGCCAGCCTACCGGGCAGGCGCAACGGCTCCGGGCCGGCGTCCACCATGCGAGCGACGGCAGCGGGGCGCGCGGTTCCCGCTGCCGTGGCGGTTGACGACGTCAGAACAGCAGGTCGGCCAGGCGGTCGACCTGGTCGGGGTCCGGGGCCCAGCAGGAGAAGCGCGCGGGGGCACGGGGCGACAACGCGTTTCCTGGCGGGCCCGTGCGGAGGCGGGGGCACTGTCCCGGTCTCCCGTTCAGACGCATCGGCCGCTCGGACGAACCGTCCGCTCAAAGAATCACGTGCGGCAGGAAGCGTGCGTACTCGTCGGTGATCAGGCCCGAGGACTCCCGGATGCCCAGGCCCGCCGACTCGCCCTCGACGACCCACGCGCCCAGGACGACACGGTTGCCGTCGAAGTCGGGCAGGGGGGCCAGTTCCTGGTAGCAGCAGGCCTCTTCGCGGAGGGGTGAGGCCGTGCCGGGTTCGTGGACCGTGACTCCGGCGCCCTCGCGGCCCAGCAGGGGCTTGGCGACGTAGCCGGTGGTGGTGGCCAGGTCCCGGGGGCCGTCGAGATGGGCGGGGAGGAGGTTGGGGTGGTCCGGGTACAGCTCCCAGAGGACGGCCAGCAGCGCCTTGTTGCTGAGGAGCATCTTCCAGGCGGGTTCGATCCACAGGGTGCTGCCGGTGCCGCCGCCGTTGTCGAGCGTGTCGAGGACGTGGTCGGCGAAGCGGTCGGTGGTGAGCCACTCCCAGGGGTAGAGCTTGAAGCAGCTGCGGATGAACCGGAGTTGGTTGTCGACGAAGCGTCCGGAGAGCGGATCCCAGCCGATCTCCTCCATCGAGATCCAGTCGGTGGTGACGCCGGCCTGCTCGGCGGTCTCCTTGAGGTAGGCGACCGTCATGAGGTCCTCGCCGAGCTCGTCGGCGGAGGAGTGCGCGAAGTACAGGGGGCTGCCGGGCGGAAGGAGGGCGGCCTGCTTCTTCCAGGCGGCGACGAGGCGTTCGTGGAGGGAGTTCCACTGGTCGGCGTCCGGGAAGCGCTCCTCCATCCAGAACCACTGGGGTGAGGCGGCCTCGACGAGGGAGGTGGGGGTGTCGGCGTTGTACTCCAGGAGTTTGGCCGGGCCGTCGCCGTCGTGGCGGAGGTCGAAGCGGCCGTAGACGGAAGGGAGTTCGGCACGCCGGTGCCAGGACTCGGCGACCGCTTCGGCCACGCGGGGGTCGGTGATGCCGAGGTCGGCGAAGCGGTTCGCGGTGACGATGTGGTCGGCTGCCGTGAGACACATGCGGTGGAGGTCTTCGACGACCTCCTCCAGCGCCTCGACCTCGGGGAGCGTGAAGGAGTAGTAGGCGCTCTCGTCCCAGTACGGCCGCAGGGAGTCGTCGGGGTGGCGGGTGAGCGGGTAGATCAGCCCCTGGGATTCCACGGTCTGCTGCCAGCCAGGGCGGGGGGTGATGGTGTGTCGGCGCATGGTGATCGGCCCCTCAGCCGCCGGAGCTGCCCTTGCCGGTGCCACCACCGTCGCCGTCGCCGCCTCCGCTGCCGAAGCCGCCGCGGTCGACCCCGCTGCCGCCACTGCCCCCGCTGCTCGACGAACTGCCGGATCCCTTGGACTTCCTGGTGAAGGAGCCGCCCGTGACCCAGCTGCCGTTCTTCTTGCCGCCGTAGTAGTAAGTGCCCCTGACGGAGGTGGAGGACTTGCAGTTCTTGTCGGCGACGACCTGGTAGCCCTTGCCGAGGGTGTAGCTGTCCCGGTCGACGCACCGCTTGTCGGGGTCGGAGGAGCAGGCGGTGAGGGCCGCGGCGAGCAGTCCCACGCCGCCGAGTGCGATGGTGCCGGAGCGAAGTTGTCGGCGTGCGTCCGCCATGTCCGTGTCTCCCCGTTGATCAGGCCGTGTGTCCGGTGTGCGTGTGTGGCGGACAGCTTAGAGATCAGTAAGAGCCCGCTTGAAAGCAGCCCACCCTTCACCTCCTCCCCTAAGGTCACTTTGTGTTCTTTGGAATGGTGTGCGCCCTCGGGGCCTCGGTCTGCTTCGGGACGGCCACCGTGTTGCAGGCGATGGCAGCACGGACCGCGGATGCGGCAGGCGGTGACGGCGAGGTGGGATCGGCGTTCGCGGTGACGCTGTTCCTGCGGGCGGTGCGGCAGTGGCGCTATCTCGCGGGACTGGCGTTGGACGGGCTGGGGTTCCTGCTCCAGATCGCCGCGTTGCGGTCGGTCCCGATCTACGCGGTGGGCGCGGCACTCGCGTCGAGTCTCGCGGTGACCGCGGTGGTCTCGGCGCGGCTGCTGAGGGTCCGGCTGAGCGGGGCCGAGTGGGGTGCGGTCGGAGTGGTGTGCGCGGGGATGGCCCTGCTGGGGATCGCGTCCGGGACCGAAGGGGACCGCGACGGGCCGCCGGCCCTGGGGTACGCGATGCTCGGGACGGCACTGGTGGTGCTGGTGCTCGCGCTGCTGGGCGGGCGCCTGCCGGAGCGGGGGCGGCCGTTGGCGCTCGGGCTGGCGGCGGGGTTCGGGTTCGGCGTCGTGGAGGTGTCGGTCCGGCTGATCGACTCCCTGGCACCGTCGGATCTGGTGACCAACCCGGCGACCTACGCGCTGCTCGTCGGTGGGGGTGCGGCCTTTCTCTCACTGACGTCGGCTCTCCAGCGGGGTTCGGTGACCACGGCGACCGCCGGGATGGTGATCGGGGAGACGATCGGGCCCGCCCTGGTGGGGGTGGTGTGGCTCGGGGACCGCACGCGGGAGGGGCTGGCGTGGGTGGCGGTCCTGGGGTTCGTGGTGGCCGTGGCGGGGGCGTTGGCGCTGGCCAGGTTCGGGGAGGCGCCGGTGGAGGCCGACCGGGACGGAATCGGAGTCCCGTGAGCGGGCCGCAGCGGGCCGCGCTATTCGGGCAGCGCAGCGCACAGTGCTTCCAGCGCTCCTGACCAGGCGTGGTCCGGTGGGGTGCCGTAGCCCACGACGAGGGCGTCGGCCGGTTCGACGGCGGCCTCCGGGTGTCGGAACCGGTGCAGTCCGTGGACGGCCAGGCCGTGCCAGGCGGCCGCCCGCAGCGCCTGCTGTTCGGTGCCCGGGGGCAGCCGCAGCACCACGTGCAGACCGGCCGCGATCCCGGTGGCGCGGACCTGCGGGGCCCGGCGGGCGAGCTCGGCGACCAGCGCGTCACGGCGGCGCCGGTACCGCAGCCGGGCGGCACGCACATGACGGTCGTAGGCGCCGGAGGTCAGGAACTCGGCGAGGGTCAGCTGGTCGAGGGAGCCGCACGCGTCGATACCGCCCTTGGCCCGCAGGACCTCCGCCATGAGGTGGGACGGCAGTACCAGCCAGCCGAGCCGGAGTCCCGGCGCGAGGGACTTGCTGGCCGTGCCCGCGTAGACGACGTGGTCGGGGTCCAGGCCCTGGAGGGCGCCCACGGGCTGGCGGTCGTAGCGGAACTCCCCGTCGTAGTCGTCCTCGACGACCAGCCCCCCGGTGCGGCGGGCCCAGTCGACCACGGCCGCCCGACGGTCGCGGTGCAGGGTGCCGCCCATCGGGAACTGGTGCGCGGGGGTGAGCAGCACCGCGTCCTGGTCGGTCAACCGGCCCGGGGCGGTACCGCGTTCGTCGAAGGGCAGCGGGGTGGTGCGCAGACCGGCGGCCGCGAGCAGGTTCCAGTGCACGTCGAGGCCGTACGACTCCACGGCGACCGTGCGTGCGTCGCGAGCCCGCAGCAGGGCGCCGAGGAGGCGCAGGCCGTGCGAGAACCCGGCGCAGACCACGATGCGGTCGGGGTCGGCGCGGACCCCGCGGGCGCGGGCCAGGTAGTCGGCGAGGGCGGTGCGCAGTTCGACGCGGCCGCGGGGGTCGCCGTAGTCGAGGGCCTGGTAGGGGGCGGTGGCGAGGGCACGACGGGCGGCCTTGAGCCACTCCGCGCGCGGGAAGGACGCGAGGTCGGGGGTGCCGGGGATCAGGTTGTAGGGAGGTCGGGGTGCGGGTGGGGCGGGGAGGCCGGGGGTGCGTCGGTGGCCGGGGTCGGGGGACGTGGACGCGCCGGGGACACCGGGCCGGGAGACAGGCCCGGGCAACGCACTACCGAACCCGCCCACGGCACCGGCACCGGCACCGGCACCGGCACCGGCACCGGCACCAGCACCGTCATCGCCCACTCCCCCCACCCCGACCCCCCGTTCGGCCACCCGTGTGCCCGAGCCCTGGCGGGCGCTGAGCCACCCCTCGGCGACCAGGTCGGCGTAGGCGTCGGCGACCGTGTTGCGGGCGATGCCCAGGTCGGCGGCGAGGGAGCGGGAGGAGGGCAGCCGGGTGCCGGGGGCGAGGCGGCCGGTGCGGACGGCCTCGCGCAGGGCGTCCGTGAGGCCGCGCCGGAGGCCTCCCCCGGCGGGTTCGAGATGCAGGTCGATACCGAAAATGGCCCAGTGTTTCGCCATGGAAGTGGACCATACCCCTGGGCTGCCTGGCTCCTAGGGTCGAGGCATGACCACAGAGGAGACCGCCCGCACCACCCGTCAGGAACCCGCCCGCCACTCCCCCGAAACCGCCCCCCGCCTGGCCTGGGCCCAGCACGCGCCCGAGGTCTACAAGGCGATGCTCCGCCTCGACACCGCCGCACGTAAGGGTCTGGACCCCCGGTTGCTGGAGCTGGTGAGGATCCGTGCCTCGCAGCTCAACCACTGCGCGTTCTGCCTCGACATGCACTCCAAGGACGCCCTCGCGGCCGGGGAGAGCGTCGAGCGGATCATCCAGCTCGGCGCGTGGGAGGAGTCGCGGCACTTCTACACGGAGCAGGAGGTGGCGGCCCTCGCACTGACCGAGGCGGTCACCGTCCTCACCGACGGCTTCGTGCCGGACGAGGTGTACGACCACGCGGCCAAGCACTTCGAGGAGGCCGAGCTGGCCCAGCTGATCGCCGCGATCACGGTGATCAACGCGTGGAACCGGTTCGGTGTGACCTGCCGGATGGTCCCGGGCCACTACGAGGCGGGGAAGCACGAGTGAGCCGTACGGACGTCCTGGACCCCGCGGTCGCCCGCGCCCTGTCCGCACTCAGCGCGGCCGCGAAGAAGGGGCTCGGTGATCCCGCCCTCGCCGAGCTCGTCGTGATCCGGGCCTCGCAGCTCAACCACTGTGCGTTCTGCCTCGACATGCATCTCACGATCGCGCGCGAACTCGGCATGAGCGCACAGCAGTTGGATCTGCTCGCCGCGTGGGAGGAGGCCGAGGGCGTCTTCGACGAGCGGGAGCGGGCCGCGCTCGCGCTGACCGAGGCGGTGACCGTCCTGACGGACGGCCGGGTGCCGGACGAGGTGTACGAGCGGGCTGCGAACCACTTCGACGACCGTGAACTCGCCCATCTCATCGGCCTGGTCGTCGCCATCAACAACTGGAACCGGGTGATGGTCGGCCGCCGGATCCCGCCGGGGGGTCATGAGTCGTGACGTCGGACAAGGTGGAGATCTTCCGCGCCCTGCACCGGACCCGGCTGCCGGGCGATCCGCTCGTCCTGCCCGGTCCCTGGGACGCGGTCAGCGCGCGGGCGCTGGAGGAGGCCGGGTTCCCGGCGCTCGCCACGCCCAGTGCGGGAATCGCGGCCGCGCTCGGCCACCAGGACGGGTCCACGCCGGCCGACGAGATGTTCGCCGCGGTGGCGCGCGTCTGCGGGGCCGTGGACATTCCCGTGTCGGCGGACGTGGAGGGTGGATACGGGCTGGCGCCCAAGGAGTTGGTGGAGCGCCTGCTGGAGGCGGGCGCCGTGGGCTGCAACCTGGAGGACTCCCACCAGGGGGTGCTCAAGGACCCGCGTGAGCACGCCGAGTGGCTGGCCGAGGTGCGGTACGCGGCCGGGGACCGGCTGTTCGTCAACGCGCGCGTGGACACGTTCGCCCACGGCGACGGCGATCCCGGGCGGGCGATCGAGCGGGCGGCGCTGTACGTCGCCGCGGGCGCCGACTGCGTGTATCCGATCGGCGCCCCGCCCGGCGTACTGCCCCTGCTGCGGTCCGGGATCCAGGGGCCGCTCAATGTGTTCGGGCGTCTGGACGGCGAGGGCCCCTCGCCCACCGCGCTCGGTGAACTCGGGGCCACGCGCGTCACCTTCGGACCGGGCCTGCAACGCCGGGCCGCCCTGGCGCTCCAGGGGATCGCCGACGAGCTCAGGCGCTGACAGCGGCGGCCACGACAGCCACGCCCTCCCACGGACTCAGGACAGCCACGCCTTCCACGTGGACTCGTGGCTGTCCACCCACTTCTTCGCCGCGTCCTCCGGCGTCATCTTCTGGTCGGCGATCATCAGGGAGACCTCGTTCTGGTCCTCGGTCGTCCACTTGAACTTCTTCAGGAAGGCCGCCGCCTTGCCGCCGGACTTGGCGAAGTCCGTGTTGAGGTACTTCTGGAGCGGGGTGTGCGGATAGGCGCAGGTGATCTTCGCCGGGTCCGCGTCGCAGCCCTCCTTGTAGGGGGGCAGCTTCACCTCGGTCATCGGGACCTTCTTGAACAGCCACTGGGGGGCGTACCAGTAGGTCAGGAAGGGCTTCTTCTCCTTGGCGAACTGCCGGATCTGGGTGATCTGCGCGGCCTCGGAGCCGGCGAACACCACCTGGTAGTCCAGCTTGAGGTTCTTCACCAGCGCCTTGTCGTTGGTGACGTAGGACGGGGAGCCGTCCATCAGCTGGCCCTTGCCGCCGCTCTCCGCGGTGCGCAGCTGGGAGGCGTACTTGTTGAGGTTCTTCCAGTTGGTCACGTCCGGGTGCTGCTTGGCGAAGTACGTCGGGACGAACCAGCCGATGTGCCCGGTCACCCCGAGTCCGCCGCCCGGCGTGATGGTCTTCTTGTCCTTGACGTACCGCTGTTCCTGCTCGGGGTGGCCCCAGTCCTCCAGGATCGCGTCGACCCGGCCCTGGCTGAGCGCGTCCCAGGCGGGCACCTCGTCGACCTGGACGGTGTCGACGCGGTAGCCGAGCTGGTGCTCCAGCAGGTACTGGGCGACGGCCACGTTGGCCTGTGCGCCGACCCAGGACTGCACGGACAGGGTCACGCTCTTGGAGCCGTGGGCGTTGGCGAACGGCGAGGCCTGCTTGGTCATGTCGGCGGCACCGCAGCCCGTGAGCAGCAGCAGGGATCCGGCGGCGGCGAGTGTACGGACGCGCATGTCAGGCTCCCTTCCCCGTACGGCGTTCGGTCGGCTGGGTGACCCGGTCGAGCATCAGGCCGAGGCAGACGATGGCGGCACCGGCGACCAGGCCGGTGGCCAGGTCGCCCTGGGCCAGGCCGAAGACGGTGTCGTAGCCGAGCGCGCCACCGCCGACCAGGCCGCCGATGACGACGACGGCGAGGACCAGGACCACGCCCTGGTTGACGGCGAGCAGCAGCGCGGGCCGGGCGAGCGGGAGCTGGACCTGGCGCAGCTGCTGCCAGCTGGTCGCGCCGAGCGAGTGCGAGGACTCCATGGCGGCCGGGTCGACCTGGCGCAGGCCCTGGGTGGTGATGCGGACGACGGCGGGCAGGGCGTAGACGACGGCCGCCGCGGCGGCGGGTGCGCGGCCCACGCCGAACAGGGCGACGACCGGGATCAGGTACACGAACTGCGGCATCGTCTGGAAGACGTCCAGGACGGGCCGCAGCATCCGCTCGAAGCGGTCGCTGCGGGCCGCCGCGACGGCGATCGCGAAGCCCAGGACGAGGGTGACGGCGACGGCCGCGAGGACCTGCGAGAGCGTGTCCAACGCGGGCGTCCACACCCCGAGGACGCCGATCGCGGCCATGGCGAGGACCGCGGTGAGGGCGGTGCGCCAGGTGCCGATCAGCCAGGCCAGGGTGGCGACGACGAGCAGCACGGACCACCAGGGCAGCGCCTGGAGGCCGTCGCGGACCGGGTCGAGGATCCAGGTGGTGAAGTGGGCGGCCCAGTCGGCGGTGCCGCCGACGACGGGGACACCGGAGTAGAGGTGGGCGGTCATCCAGTCGACGGCACGGTTGACGGGCTCGGCGATGTTCAGGGTCCAGGCGTCGGGCCAGTCGAGCCGGCCGAGCAGCCGTCCGGCGACCGCCACGACGACGGCTCCGGCGAGGGCGTACGCCCAGGCGGCGCGCCCCTGGTCCTCGGCGTCGTCGCCGGCCGCGCCCGCCGCGCCGGTGACCCGGTCGAGGACGACGGCGAGCAGCACGATGGGGATGCCGGCCGCGAGGGCGGCGCCCACGTCGACCGAGGCCAGCGCCTGGTAGACGCGGTCACCGAGGCCGCCGGCGCCGATCACGGACGCGATGACGGCCATCGACAGAGCCATCATGATCGTCTGGTTGAGACCGAGCATGAGCTCCTTGCGGGCCAGCGGGATACGGGCGGTGAGCAGCCGCTGGCGGGCGGTGGTGCCGAGCGACTCGACGGCTTCCAGAACGCCCTTGTCCGCGCCCTGGAGGCCGAGCGCGGTGAGGCGGGCCATGGGCGGGGCGGCGTAGACGACGGTGGCGAGGACGGCGGCGGGCACGCCCATGCCGAACACCAGGACCACCGGGAGGAGGTAGGCGTAGGCGGGCATGACCTGCATGGTGTCCAGGACCGGCCGCAGGAGCTTGTCCATCCGGGGGGACAGTCCGGCGGCGAGCCCGAGCAGGGCGCCGACCAGGACCGAGGCGAGCACGGCGACGACCATCAGGGCGAGGGTCTGCATGGTGGGGACCCACATGCCGAGCAGACCGCAGGCGAGGAACGCGGCCGCGGTGCCGAGGGCGAGCCGCAGACCGGCGACCCGCCAGGCCACCAGGGCGCCGAGCGCGGTGACGCCGGCCCAGCCCGCGCCGAGCAGGACCACGTACACGGCGTGCACGGAGATCACGACGGCGTTGCTGAGGTAGCCGAAGAAGTAGAGGAACAGCGGGTGGCTGTCGCGGTTGTCGATGATCCAGTCGCTGGCGCTGCCGAGCGGCTTGGTGAGGTCGACGGTGAGAGCGGCGGGCCAACTGCCGCTCGCCCACTGCGCGTTGGCGAGCGGCACGAGGACCGCCGCGGCGAGGGCGATGAGCAGGATCTTGTGGACCGCACGGTGCCTGATCAGATGGGTGGGCAGGGAGCGGGGCGTGGACGCGGTGACGGTAGCCATCAGACGGCCTCCTTGCGAAGCTCCGTTCCGGAGGTTCCGGAGGCCCCCTCGGAAGTCCGCGGCGCCGAGGATCCGTCACGGAGTTCCGTGCCGGCCACCACGCCGAGCAGCCGCTCGTGGTCGACGACACCCAGGCAGCGGCCCCGCTCGACGACGCACGCCGGGCCGCCGCGCTCGGCGACCACCTTGATGGCGTCGGCGACGACGGCGTCGGGGGCGAGGGCGCCCGGGTGCGTCGGGCCCGCGCAGCCGCCGGGCTTCATGGCCCTGCGGACCGTCATGACCTGCTCGCGCGGCACGTCCCGGACGAACTCGCGGACATAGCCGTCGGCCGGGGAGCCGACGATCTCCTCCGGGGTGCCCAGCTGGACGACCTTGCCGTCGCGCATCAGGGCGATGCGGTCACCGAGCTTGAGGGCCTCGCTCAGGTCGTGCGTGATGAAGACCATCGTGCGGCCCTCCTCGCGGTGCAGGCGCACGACCTCCTCCTGCATATCCCGCCGGATCAGCGGGTCGAGCGCGCTGAACGGCTCGTCGAACAGGAGGACCTGGGGGTCCACCGCGAGGGCCCGCGCGAGGCCGACGCGCTGCTGCTGGCCGCCGGAGAGCTGGGAGGGCTTGCGGTGCTCCATGCCCTCCAGGCCGACCTTGGCGACGACTTCGGCGGCCCGCGCCCGGCGCTCGGCCTTGCCGACGCCCTGGATCTCCAGGCCGTACGCCACGTTGTCGAGGACCGTGCGGTGCGGGAGGAGGCCGAAGTGCTGGAAGACCATCGCGGCACGGTGGCGGCGCAGTTCGCGCAGCCGGGACTTGTCCATCGCGCGGACGTCCTCGCCGTCGATGCATATGGTGCCGGCGGTCGGCTCGATGAGCCGGGTCAGACAGCGCACCAGCGTGGACTTGCCGGAGCCGGACAGGCCCATGACGACGAAGACCTCGCCCTTGCGGACGTCGAAGCTCACATCGCGGACGGCGGCCGTGCAGCCGGTCCGCTCGCGAAGGTCGGCGGGGTCGAGGGCGGCCAGTTCGGCGTCCTCGGGCACGAGTTCCGCCTTGGGGCCGAAGACCTTCCACAGGCCGTCGACGGAGAACACCGGGTTGTCGGTGGTCGGGGGCTTGTCCATGGTCGCGGTCGTGGTCATCACGCACCACCTCCCAGCAGATCGACGGCTTTCTCACCGACCATGAGCACCCCGATCATGGGGTTCACGGCGGTCATGGTCGGGAACACGGACGCGTCGGCGATACGGATGCCGTCGAGGCCGCGGATCCTCAGTTCGGGGTCGACGACGGCCAGTTCGTCGTCGGCGGCGCCCATCCGGCAGGTGCCCGCCGGGTGGTAGACGGTGTGCGCGACCTTGCGGGCGTACTCGCTCAGCTCCTCGTCACCGGTGATGTCGGGGCCGGGGCACACCTCCCGCTTGAGCCAGCCGGCGAGCGGTTCGGTCGCCGCGATCTCGCGGGCGATCCTGATGCCGTCGACGAGGGTGCGGCCGTCGTAGTCGTCCTCGTCGGTGAAGTAGCGGAAGTCGAGGGCCGGCTTGACCTCCGGATCCGCGCTGACGAGGTACAGGCGGCCGCGGCTCTTCGGCTTGGGGATGTTCGGGGTCATCGAGACGCCGTACGCCGGGCGTTCGTAGCCGAGACGTTCGGGGTTGTCGGTGAAGGGGACCTGGTAGAAGTGGAACATCAGGTCCGGGCCCGCGTGGTCGGGGTCGCGGCGCACGAACAGGCCCGCGTCGGAGTCCATCGCGGAGTTGTCGGGGATCGGGCCGTCGGTCTCCCAGACGATCACCGACTCGGGGTGGTCGAGAAGGTTCTCGCCGACGCCCGGCAGGTCGTGCACGACGGGGATGCCGAGCGCTTCGAGGTCCTTGCGGGGGCCGATGCCGGAGTGCAGCAGCAGGCGGGGCGAGTCGACGGCGCCCGCGCAGAGCACGACTTCGCGGCGGGCCCGGATCAGGGTCTCCTGGCCGTCCTTGGAGCGCACGTGCACGCCGTCCGCGCGCGTGCCGTCCAGCTCCAGCTTGTACGCCCAGGTCTCCAGCAGGATGGTGAGGTTGGGGCGCTCGTCCATCACCGGGTGCAGATACGCCACCGACGCCGAGGACCGCTTGTTGTTCTCGGGGTGGTAGGCCAGGTCGAAGAAGCCGACGCCGTCGTCGAAGGGCTTCTTGTTGAAGCCCTCGACCCGCGGGACCTGGAGTGCCTTCTGGGCCGCGTCGACGAAGTCGCGGGCGACGGCGTTCCGGTCCTTCTCGTCGACCGGGACGATGTTGTTCTTCAGCCGGGCGTAGTACGCCTCCATCGGCACCGCGCCCCAGCCCTTGGCGCCGGCCTCCTCCCACTCGTCCCAGTCGGAGGGCAGCGGCTTGAAGGCGATCAGCGTGTTGTGGGAGGAGCAGCCGCCGAGGACCCGGGCGCGGCTGTGCCGGATGTGGGAGTTGCCGCGGGGCTGCTCGGTGGTGGGGTAGTCGTAGTCGAGTTCGCCGCCGAGCAGGCCCATCCAGCGGCGCAGCGTGAGGACGTCGTCCCGGCCGACGTCGCTGGGGCCGCCCTCGATGACGGCGACGGTGACATCGGGGTTCTCGGTGAGGCGGGAGGCTATGACGGAGCCTGCTGTGCCACCGCCGATGACGACGTAGTCGTACTCCTGTTTGAGATCGGACATGGGGGTACTCCAGTGAAGTCTTGAGTGCGAGGAGAGCGGCGAGGAGAACGCCGGGGGCGAGGGAGGGGCGCGCGTGGGCTCAGCCGGCGAACCAGCGGACCGGCTTGGGGGCCAGGTTCTGGTAGACGTGCTTGGTCTCGCGGTACTCGGCGAGGCCGGCGGGGCCGAGCTCGCGGCCCACCCCGCTCTTGCCGAAGCCGCCCCACTCCGCCTGCGGGAGGTAGGGGTGGAAGTCGTTGATCCAGACGGTGCCGTGGCGCAGGCGCCCCGCCACCCGGCGGGCGCGTCCGGCGTCGGCGGTCCAGACGGCTCCGGCGAGGCCGTACTCGGTGTCGTTGGCGAGGGCGATGGCCTCCTCCTCGGTGCGGAAGGTCTCCACGGTGAGGACGGGTCCGAAGACCTCCTCCCGCACGACCCGCATCTCGCGGTGGCAGCGGTCGAGGACGGTCGGCTCGTAGAAGTAGCCGTCGACGGGACGCTCGGGCGACGGCTCGGGGCGCTGGCCGCCGGAGCGCAGCACCGCGCCCTCCTCCAGCGCGGAGGCGACGTAGGACTCGACCTTGGCGCGCTGCTGCTCGGAGACCAGTGGCCCGCACTCGACACCGTCCTCGGTGCCGCGGCCGAGGCGGATCTTCCCGGCGCGGCGGGCGAGTTCGGCCACGAAGCGGTCCCGGAGGGACTCCTCGACGATGAGACGGCCGCCCGCGGAGCAGACCTGGCCGCTGTGGATGAAGGCGGCGTTCAGGGCCTGGTCGACGGCGGTGTCGAAGCCCTCGGGGGTGGCGCAGGAGTCGGCGAAGACCACGTTGGGGTTCTTGCCGCCGAGTTCGAGGGCGACCTTCTTGACGGAGGGGGCGGCGGCCTGGGCGACCTTGGTGCCGCTGACCAGACCGCCGGTGAAGGAGACCAGGTCCACGTCGGGGTGTTCGGCGAGCCGGGCGCCGACGGTGTGCCCGGGGCCGGTCACGATGTTGGCGACGCCTTCCGGCAGCCCCGCCTCGACCAGCAGCTCGATGAGCGCGATCGTCGTCATCGGGGTGATCTCGCTCGGCTTGACCACGAAGGTGTTGCCGGCCGCGAGCGCCGGGGCGATCTTCCAACTGGCCTGGAGCAGCGGGTAGTTCCAGGGGGTGATCAGCGCGCACACGCCGAGGGGTTCGTGGACGACGACGCTGTGGATGTCGGTCGAGCCGGCGTCGACGACCCGGCCGGGCGCCTCGCCCGCCACGAGGTCGGCGAAGTAGCGGAAGGCGTCGGCGACACAGTCGATGTCGACGCGGCCCTCCTCCACGGTCTTGCCCGCGTCCCGACTCTCCAGCAGACCGAGTTCTTCGCGGTCGCGTACGAGAAGATCGGCGACGCGGCGCAGCAGTGCGGCGCGTTCGGCGACGGGGGTGAGCGGCCAGGGGCCCTGTCCTGAGTCGAAGGCCTGGCGGGCGGCGGCGACCGCCAGATCGGTGTCCTTCTCGTCACCCTCGGCGACGACGGCGAACGGCCGGGCGTCGGCGGGGTCGAGGATGTCGCGGGTGGCTCCGGAGACGGCTGCGCGCCACTCGCCGCCCGCGTGGATGGTGTGCGGCTCGAGCCGCGCCTGCTGTCCGGCCATGATCGGTGTTGCCTTCCGTTCCTGTTCAGTGCCCCTGTGTCACACCCGTGTCACTCACCGGGACCGTCATCGCATGCCCCGGACCCTCGATTGCATGCGCAATCGGTGGCTGAAAGTGCCCTGGCTCACTGAACATGCGGACAAATCACCGCAAAAGTAGGCTGGATGTGCCTTTCGCGGAGGTGACGACATGACACGCAGAGTGGTGACACGCAGAGTGGTGACCGTCACAGCGGCGGGCGCGGCCCTCGTCGTGTCGTCGCTCCTCGGTCCGGGCTCCGCCGCGGCCGACGACCCGAGCGCACGTCAGCTGGTCGACCAGGCGAAGAAGAACCTCCTCGACGCCGAGTCCGTCCGCCTGAGGCTGACGGACCACAGCGCGGACACCCGCACCAGCCGGACCCAGCCGGTCTCGATGGACCTCGCCCTCGACCAGGACGGCAACTGCGCCGGGACACTGCGGATGGGGGCGGGCGGCGGCAGCGTGGAGATCGTCAAGCGGGGCGCCGAGGTGTGGATGAAGCCGGACACCGCGTTCTGGAAGGCGCAGGTGCCGGGCGGTCAGGGCGACGCGGTGGCCGAACTCCTCAAGGACCGCTACCTCCACGGCTCCACGCACGACGCGCTGCTGAGGGGCATGGCCGAAACCTGCGATCTGACCTCCTTCCAGAAGCAGATCACCGCGGACTCCTCCGATGCGCGGCGGCTGACGAAGGGGGCGCCGACGAAGCTCGACGGCACGGAGGTGATCCCGCTGAAGGGCACGTCGGAGGGCAAGCGGGTGGCCCTGTACGTCACGTCGGCCACCCCGCACCGGCTGGTGCGGGCCACGCAGAAGGGCGGCGGGACCGACCTGGCCCTGTCCTTCTCGGACTACGGCAGGCCGGTCCCCTCGAAGACTCCGCCCGCGGACCGGAGCGTGGACGTGAACAAGCTCCAGGACGAGTTGCGGAACGCGTGAGCCACGCGCGCCGCCGGGGGTCCGGGGTCAGTCGATCGCCGCCGGATCGCAGGCGTACGGCGCGCAGAAACCCTTCAACGCGCTGGTCAGGAGCGCGAGTTCGTCCTGGCCGCCGTTCTTCTCCAGGCCGTAGGCGGCGACCGCGTAGATCTGGCCGTCCTGTGCGACGAACCGCTCGTCGTAGACGTGCCAGGGGCCCAGGTCGGGCTCGCCGCTGAGGGTGTCGGCCACGTACTCCAGGCGCCGGCCGGTGAGCCCGTCGTCGTCCACGGGCCGCAGGTCCAGCTTCTTGAAGCCGTCCGGCTTGGTGGTGTCGGCGGAGAGGTACAGCGCGAAGGACTCCTCCGGGGAGCTCTCCGCGACCTGGTACACCTGGAGCCGCTGTTCGCCGCCCGGGCTGCGGTAGTTGACGACGTCGATGCCGAACTGGGACGGCACGGTGCTCCGCGACCAGCCCACCGGGCGGGCGATACGGAAACCCTCCTCGTCCACGTACAGCTCGTATCCGTCGGGGAGTTGGGGCGTCGAGGCGAGCGGGGACGGGGACTCCTCGGTGGGCGAGGGGGTCGGCGGGTCCTCGGACTCCCCCTGCTGCGAGACGACGTGCGTGGGCGACGGGCTCCCGCCCCCGCCCTTGTCGTCCTTGTCACCGCCGCCGACCACCAGGGTCAGCACCAGGGTGGTGACGACCCCCACGGCGGCGGCGCCGACGAGCACGGACCAGACGAGCCGACGGTTCCTGGCGGCGGCGGGCGCGGCAGGCGGGGTGGGCGGGGCGACGGCCGTCTGCCCGCCGGTCGACCAGGACGACCCCGACCACTGGGCCGACGGCACACCCCCGCCCGCGACCTGCTCGGCGGACGACCAGCCGCCGTCCGGGACACCGGGCCCGTGCCAGGTGCTGCCGCCACCGGCTCCGGGCCAGCCGACGGGCGGGGAGGGCGGGGGCGGGAGGGGGGAGCGCACGTCGGCGTCCGCTCCGGGCCCGGGCACACCGGGGACCGTGCCGGGACCGGGCACTTCAGTGGCCGCTCCAGGACCCGCGTCCCGTGCACCCGGCTTCGCCGCCGTCCCGGGCCCCGCAACCGTCCCTGCCCCCGCGCCCGTGTCGTCCGTCCCGGCCGCCGGCGGCCACACCGGAGCCTGCGGCGGCACGATCCCCGATCCGGCCGGTGGCGGTGGCGGTGGCGGCGTGACCGGACCGGTCGCCGACGGCGGTGGAGTGACCGGACCCGTCGCCGTAGCGCCCCCGTCCCCGTCCTCCCACCGCTGTGTCTCCTCGTTCCAGTACCGCACGCCCCCGCTCACGCTCTCCCCCTCGCCTCTGCCCCGACCTCGGTCACAGCCCCAGCAACCCGGCCACGGCCCCCGCCGAGGCGACCAGGTTCACCAGTGCCTGTGAGTCGTCCAGCAGCGCCCGCAGACGTTCCCGGCGGGTCGGCCCCGCCTGGCCCGTCGTGACGAGCTCCTCCTCCGTCTCGGCCAGCGCGGTGTCCAGGGTGGCCGTCTCGTCCGTGGACCTCAGCCGCGTGAGGTCGGCGCGGAGTTCCCGTACGGCGGCGAGGAGCGCCTCGGCGTCCTCGTCCCGTCCGGGCGTGACTCCGTGGTGGCTCTCGGCACGCGCGTGGCTGCCGATGGCGAAGGTGCTGCCGTGCACCCCTCCGCTGATGCTGACGCCCGGTTCATCCGTTGCCATTGCTGCCGCTCCCCTTCTGCGAGTTCTGCGACGCGGTCCCCGAGGACGCGGTGGCGTACTTGCCCGCCGCGAACGTACTGCCGTGGACGCCGCCCTCGACATGCACCCCGCCGCTGCTGATGTTGACGATCTTCTGGACGAACTCGCCGGTCTGGTAGCCGGATTCGGCGAGCGAGGTGAGGACGCCGTGCGCCACCCGGTCCTGGACGCTGCGGAGGTAGCGGTAGGCGTCCATCTCCTGGAAGGTGGATCCCTCGTCCATGGAGCCCAGTTCCCGCACCGACAGCGCGGGGCCGTCGGGCAGCGCGCCCGCGAAGCCTCCGGTGAGCAGCTTCCACACATAGGCGACGCCCCTGCCGAGGGTGGCGAGGGAGCCGGCCGCGGAGCCCGGCACCCGGGCCATGGCCCAGACCGCCTTGCCGAGGACGTTGTTGTGGCGGTAGTTGTGCGCCGCGCGGTCGGCGTCCTTGAAGTCCTCGCGCACCGGCAGCAGGACGTGCGGGGCGATCTCCAGCATGAGCATGCGGCCCTGGGTGTGGACGCGCACGAAAACCGTGACGACCAGCTCCTCCTCCCAGCCGCCGACGCGGATGCGCAGGAAGTGCCGCCGCTTCTCGGCGCCCTCCTCGACCGCCCGCGCCCGGTGCTCCTCGAAGGCCCCCGGGTGGTACGGCGCCTCCTCGCGCCGGCGCAGCCCCTCCGCGGGCAGGAACACGCACTCGTCGATCTCCAGCCAGCGCAGCCGGTCGCGGACCGTGTGTCCGGCGAACTCCGAGGGCAGCCGCAGCTGTTCGAGCAGCGGGCGGATCTTCTCCAGCACCGCGCGGTTGTTCAGCGGGAGCTGTTCCTTGGTCTCGTCGGGCCGCAGTTCGACGGCGAGCACCCAGGTCTCGTAGGCGGCTCCGGCCCCGCAGAAGGGCCGCTTCTCGTGGTACATGACGAGCGGCGCGTGCTGTTCGAGCCGGATGCGTTCCTTCAGCCGCTGGAAGCGGGGCGCCTCGGCCCGTTCGGCGGGGTCGGCGGCCGCGTCCGGGAAGCGCTGCGGGGACAGTTCGGCGCTCACGGCCCGGGCGAACTGGCCGCGCTGCGCGGCCACGCAGGCCGCGATCAGAGCGAGGACGACGATCACGAGCCAGGCCTGGAGCGGGTGGACGAGTCCGCCGGCCCGGTCGACGTCGGGGAACAGGAGGTCCGTCGCGTCGGGCGAGTCGCCGTAGGAACCGCCGAAGTAGCTGTCGTCGTAGGAGGACGAGCCGCCGTAGGAGGACCCGTAGGCGGAATCGTCGTCCCCGGCGCCGAAGGCCACGAAGAGGGTGGCGGCCAGGAAGACCGCGAAGCCGATCCGGCCCCACCAGCGGAACAGGAAGGCGGCCAGCCGCCGGTACAGGGACGGGTTGACGCCCCTGCCGCGGACCCAGGGGGCGACGGCGAGCATGAGGCTGGGGACGAGGGCGAAGCCCAGGAGTCCGCCGGTGAGCGGCAGTCCGATCACCCAGAGGCCGATGATCGCGCCGGCCCACAGCAGCTCCTGGCGGCGGGCGCGCAGCGCGTGTGCGAGCACCCGGGCCGCGTCGAGGCCGAGCGAGGGCGCGACGATCCGCTGTTCGTTCAGGTGCAGTTGCTCGATGACCCGGTCGCGGTAACCGGAATCCAGGTAGGTGCCGGCGCAGAGCAGGCGGGTCGCCTCGCTGGCGTGCGGCGGTGTGACCGGACCCGGCGGTGCGGCCTGCGGTTGCCGAGGTACGGATGCAGTGGTCACGCGACTCCCCCGATGCGTGCAAAAACCTTGCTGTTGTCGCTTGTTGACAAACCATCAGCATAGAGGTGCGGATGGGGCCGGGAAACCGGAATGCCGGATTGATGGACTCCCCGACGGTCCTTTGACTAAAGTCAAAGATTATGGACCCTGTGTCGACAGAGCAGGTGGCGGAGTTCCGCCGGTTCAACCGTTACTTCACCCGCCGCATCGGTGCGCTCGACGACCACTACCTGGGCCAGGACCGGCCGCTCGGCGAGGCGCGGCTGCTGTTCGAGATCGGCGAGGGGATCTCGCTGCGCGAGCTCAGGGGCCGGCTGGGGCTGGACGCGGGCTATCTGAGCCGGATGACGAAGACCCTCCAGGCCCAGGGCCTGGTCCGGGTCAGCGTCCACCCGGGCGACAGCCGGCTGCGCGTGGTCGAGCTGACCCGCGCCGGACGCGTCGAGCTCACGGAACAGAACCGCCGGGCCGACGCCCTCGCGGCCGGCCTGCTCGAAGGGCTCAGCGGCCCCCAGCGCGACCGCCTCACCGAGGCGATCGGCACCGCCCAGCGGCTGCTGCGCCTGGCCGGCATCACGGTGACCCGGGTGGACGGCGCCGCCCCGGACGCCCGCGCCTGTCTCGACGCCTACGCCGCCGACATCGACGCCCGCTTCCCGGAGGGCTTCGACCCGTCCGACCTGGTCCGCCCCGAGGAGGTCTCGGGAGACGCGGGCGCGTTCCTCGTGGCGTACGAGGAGGGCCGTCCCGTGGGCTGCGGAGCCCTACGACGGCTGGAACCGGGCATCGGCGAGCTCCGCCACGTGTGGGTCCACCCGGACACGCGCCGCCTGGGCCTGGCCCGCCGCCTCCTCACCACCCTGGAGACAGAGGCCACCACCCGCGGCCTCACCGTCCTGCGCCTCGACACCCACGCGTCCCTCACCGAGGCCCGGGCGATGTACCGGGCATGCGGCTACACGGAGATCCCGCCGTACAGCGACCACGCCTACGGCGACCACTGGTTCGAGAAGCGCCTGGACCGCGCGGGCAGCTGACCCCACCCGCCTTCCGGAGAATCGAGCACTATCGCGTTCGATGGAGAACGAGTACTATCGCGTCCTGCCCGCCGTGAGCCGGCGGCTTCAACCGCCGCCGCCCGTGCCCCAGTTGACCCGAGGAGCCGCCGTGCTCTCCCTGCTGAATCCGGTCGTCGGTCTGCTGATGCTGCGTGGCGTCGCCGCCGAGGACGAGTCACGGGCCGGCTCGAGCGGTCGGGCGGGGGCGCGCGTTCAGTGTCGGGGGGACCGGCTGCCGCGGCCGGCGGTCAGGTCCGGGTCGTACGGCGGCTGCTGGTACCGGAGCCGGGCCGGGGCGGTGGCTCAGCCGCACTGGGTTCCCGTGGGGCAGAAGGAGCTCAGCGCCCTGGTGAGCGGCTCGCGCACCTCGGCCGAGGCCAGGGCGGCGGGGCCGGTGGCTCGGATCGCGTACAGCGTGCCGTCGGCGGCCTCGAAACGGTGGTCGACGACCTGACGGGCGCCGAGGTCCGGGTCGTCGTAGCGGTAGGCGAGTTCGGACCAGGTGGCTCCGGAGGCACGGTCGAGGACCTGGTAGCCGGGCTGTCGCGCGAAGCCGTAGCCGGGGTCGTTCTCCGCCAGGTCCAGGGAGCGGGCCGGAGTGTCCTCCGCGAGGCGGAAGATCTGGAGCCGTCGGCCGTCGGCCGGGTTCTCGTAGGCGACGACGGGAGCGGCCTGGCCCTGCTTCTCGGTGCGGGTCCAGCCCCGGGGCACCTCAAGGGTGTAGCCGACCGGATCCAGGGTGCGGCGGTATCCGGAGTCCGGGGCGGAGGACGGGGGCGGGGAAGGCGAGGAGGCGGAGTGCGAGGGTTCCTTCGCCGACGACGAGTCCGCCGTGACGCTCGGAGCCGGGACCGCCCCGGACCGGGAACCCAGCGAGGTGTCCCGGAGGAGGAACCAGACACCGGCGCCCACCGCGACCCCGACCAGGACGGCCACTGCGAGGGCGGCGAACACCCGGCCGACCCGGTGGGACGCGGGGCCGGCCGGAGCCGGTGCCGGGGACGTCCAGGACGGAGTGGGCGGGCCCGCACCCCAGCCGGGCGACACGGGCGAGACCTGCGTCGGCGCCGCGGACCACGGTGGCGTGACCTCCTGGCCCCGGGGCGGCACGAAGGAGGTCTGCGTCTCGGCCGAGGCCCACGGGGGCCGCTCCCCCGCCCGCGTCTCAGCCGAGGCCCACGGCGGTCGCTCCCCCGCTCGCGTCTCCCCCGAGTTCCAGGCCGCCCGGCCTCGCTCCTCGCTCGGTCCGTGCTCCGCCGCGGAACCGGAGTCGTAGCCGTTCCAGTCGTGCCAGCCGTTCATCGCGCATCCCCCGCATCACCCCACCGGGCAGGGCTTCGACCGTAGGGCGAAAAACGGCCACGGGCCCCGTTCCGGCGGAAACCGGAACAGGGCCCGTGCAAGCTCGTGACAGAGCCGTCGAGAAGACTCGGCGTCGAGCGGTTCAGCTACGGATCGGACGCGGATCAGATGAGGCCGAGCGCGCGTACCGCCTCGCGCTCCTCCTCCAGCTCCTTCACCGACGCGTCGATGCGGGCGCGGGAGAACTCGTTGACGTCCAGGCCCTGGACGATCTCGTAGACGCCGTCCTTGGTGGTGACCGGGAAGGAGGAGATCAGGCCCTCCGGGACGCCGTAGGAACCGTCCGACGGGATGCCCATGGAGGTCCAGTCGCCGTCCGCCGTGCCGTTGACCCAGGTGTACACGTGGTCGATGGCGGCGTTGGCGGCCGAGGCGGCGGAGGACGCGCCCCGGGCCTCGATGATCGCGGCACCGCGCTTGGCGACGGTCGGGATGAACTCCTCGGCCAGCCACTTCTCGTCGTTGACGGTCTCGGCGGCGTTCTTGCCGGCGACCGTGGCGTGGAAGATGTCCGGGTACTGGGTGGCGGAGTGGTTGCCCCAGATGGTGAGCCGCTTGATGTCGGCGACCGTGGTGCCCGTCTTCTTCGCGAGCTGGGTCAGCGCGCGGTTGTGGTCGAGGCGGGTCATCGCGGTGAAGCGCTCGGCCGGTACGTCCGGGGCGGCGGCCTGGGCGATCAGCGCGTTGGTGTTCGCCGGGTTGCCGACGACCAGGATCTTGACGTCGTCCGCGGCGTGGTCGTTGATGGCCTTGCCCTGCGGCTTGAAGATGCCGCCGTTGGCCTCCAGGAGGTCACCGCGCTCCATGCCCTTGGTGCGGGGGCGGGCACCGACCAGCAGACCGACGTTGGTGCCGTCGAAGGCGACGTTCGGGTCGTCCGTGATGTCGATGCCCTGGAGCAGCGGGAAGGCGCAGTCGTCGAGCTCCATGGCGGTGCCCTCGGCGGCCTTGAGCGCCGGGGTGATCTCCAGGAGGCGAAGCTTGACCGGCACGTCCGCGCCGAGCAGCTGGCCGGAGGCGATGCGGAAGAGCAGGGCGTAACCGATCTGGCCGGCCGCGCCGGTGACGGTGACGTTCACGGGAGTGCGGGTCATGGCGTTCTCCGTATGACAGCTGGCGGTGGGGCGTCCCTGCCCCGGACGTTTGATCGATCTCTCGGCGTCAAGAGATCCACCGGTCAGGCTATCGCGCATCCGGGTACCCGAACGTCCGGGTCCGTGTGGCCCACCCCACAACACCCCCAACTCAAGAGGCGGCCGCCCGTCCGGGAGAGGGGGGACGGAAACGGCCGCCGTATGGGGGTACCGGGGTCCGGACTCCCGTGGGGGTACGGTTCGCGTGCCCAGGATTCAACAGCCCATGCACACTCCGAGAAGATTCACCCACCCGCGGGTCCGCAGCCGACAACGAAGCCCCCGGCACCCCCTTAGTCGGTGCACCCCCGCTGCCCCGAAGCCAGCGTCACGCACGCCTTCGCCCCAGCCGCATCCTTCACAGCGACCATCGGCGTGTAAGCGATCGTGTCCCCCGCCTCCGTGATGCTCCCGCTCTGCTCGGTCACCTTCCCCGCCGTCACCTCGACCTTGTCCCCCTGCCCGGCCTGGGTGACCCTCCCCCAGGCCGCCCCGCAGGTCTCGCTGTACCGCACCTCGACCACCGCCGCCCCCACGGTCGCGGTCTTGGCGGTGGTCACCAGGTTGCCGCTGCACCCCATCGCCTCGGCGTCCTTCCCGGTGCACCCCTGGCCGCTGCACTTCACGCCGGCGGGCAGCGAGGCGGAGGTGACGGCGGACGGCGACGGGGACCTGCCGGCCCCCGGCTTCTTGTCGCCGCCCGGGTCGGTCAGGAAGAAGACGGCGGCGACCACCACGAGCACCCCGACGACCCCCGCCAGGAACATCGTCAGCCGCCGCTTCCCCCCGGAGCCGCCCGAACCGGCAGAGCCGTCCGAGCCGTCGGTCGCCCCGCCCCCCGGCCGCGCGTCCTGCGGCTCGTCGTACGGTCCCGGCGCCGCCGGCGTCCGCCCCGGCCCGTCGGCCTGGACGGGCGCGGCCGCGGCGGCCGTACCTCCCGAAGAAGCCCGCGACGGGCCCTGATAACCGGCCAGCCCCCAGGAGTTGCCGCCCGGGGAACCATGGTCGGCCCCCGGCTCGGCCGGCTGCGGCGGCACCGTCGGTGCGACCCCCGCCGGTCCCGCCACCCCCGGTGTCACCGTCGCGCTGCCGCTCCTGCGGGCCTTCCCGCCGCCCTTGGCGGGCGCGGGCGGCGCCCCGAACTCGCCGAGCGCGGCCCGCGCCTGGGAGATCCGGATGGCCTCCATGGTCATGTCGTGCCGCATCTCCGAACGGCTCCAGGCGCGTTCGGCCAGCTCCCACATCGTGGTGAGATGGATGGGACTGGTGCCGGTGACCTCGGCCAGGGCGACGATCGCGCCCTTCGGCGCGAGCAGCCGGCCGTTCAGATAGCGCTCCCAGGACGTCTTGCTGTAACCCGTGCGGTCGGCGACGGCCGCGATGCTCAGGCCGCTGCGGTCCACGAGCCGCCGCAACTGGCTCGCGAACTCCCTGATCTGCGGATCGATGTCTTCAGGCAAGGCCTTCCAACGAGGCATTGCTCCCCCCTCTTTCCCCCCGGTCGGTGCTGTGGTGCTCACGTGCGCTGCAAGGATCCCAGCTGTCCGGGCACGGGCGCACGGGTGCATCGGCAAGTTCGACACGTTATCGACGCTGTCGAACAGTGCCGTGTCAAAACCGCAAACTTGTCAATACATCGCCACACCAGGATCACATGGGAAATAACGCCCGTCACGGCAGTCAGCGGCTCACCCAGAGGCCACGGCACCGGCGACTCCGACCGCCAGCAGCAGCACCAGCAGCAGTACGGCGGCCAGCAGCAGCCGGTTGACCCCGCCGGGTTTCCGACGGGGCGGCTCGTCCCACCACGGCAGTGTGGGGTCGTCCTCGTACCCCTCGCCGCCGGAGCCCCTCCCGCCCCCGGTGGCGGAGACCTTCCCGCCCTCGGTGGCGGAGGCCGGCCGGGGCCAGGCCTGCACCGCCAGTTCCCAGCGCACGGTGAGGCGTTCGGCGTCGGTGCCGTCGAGGCCGGCGATCCGGCACAGCGCGGCGACGGCCTGCCGGGGCGGCGGCTGGGTGGCGTTGAGGTAGCGGTGCCAGGAGGACTTGCTGTAGGCGGTGCGGGCGCCGAGCGCGACCAGGCTGAGCCCGGTGCCGTCCTTGAGCCGCCTGAGCTGCTCCACGAAGTGCCGCACCTCCGGCGGCAGATCGTCGGGCAGCGCCTGCCAGCCACTCATCGCCCACCTCCGCGGCGTCCGCACCTGCTTCCCGCCGAATGACGACGTCAGAGGGCGGATCGGTTCCTGGCCGCGGGGCGGTGGTGACAGGTCGTCCACTCCGTGCCGGAACCGTCACCGCTGTGCCACAGCGGACCGACAGCGGTTGAACAGCCCGCTCGCACGGCGGGAGGCTGGATCGCGACGGCGGTTCGTCCCTCATCGGGGGAGGGGGCGGACCGCCGTACCTCCCCCCGCCGGGATCAGCTGTTGGTGACCGTGAAGTGCAGGGTGTCCTTGAGGAAGGGGATCACCAGCCACGGGTTCGGCTGCACCATCATCGCCAGCAGGACGATCGCCGTGCCGAGCACGCCGTAGGTCGCGATGTCGGTGAAGCGGGAGCGCACGGCGAGCATGCCGACGTCCGGCAGCAGCCAGCGCAGCACGGCACCGGCGAGCAGGGCCAGTCCGATCAGCAGTGTGCCGACGCGGAACGAGTCGAGCGCCGTCAGCAGCAGTCCGAGGCCGACCGCGGCCGACACGGCGAGCACCGGCCACTGCCGGGCGGGCGCCGGAGCGTCCCGCGGCGCGGCCCGGCCGCCGCCCTCAGGCCGCGCGGTGTCCCTGGTGAACAGCGGGAACCGGCGGGTGGTCCGCCGCGGCACCCCGTCGACGTCGGGCGCGCTGATCGCGTCCCGTACGACGATGTCGGCCTCCGAATCGGGATCGCCCGCGCGGTCCGGCTCACCGTCGGTGCCGTCGGCCTGCTGAGCGGCGGGGACCGCCGCACCGGGCTCCTGGTCCTTGTCGGCCCTCACCGATCCCACCCCGGGCTCCCCGTGGTCCTGAGCCGGCGACGAACCGTCGTCCCGGGCCTGCACCGAACCGGCGTCCTGGTCCCGCGCCGGCCCGTCGTCCTGGGCGTGCGCCGAACCGGCCGGTCCCGCGGAGCCCGCCGTCCCGGTCGCCCGCGCGGCCATCCGCCGCTCCTTCGGTCCGCGTTCCTCAGGCGACACCGCGCTCCGCCGCCTCGACCACGTTGACGAGCAGCTGGGCGCGGGTCATCGGGCCGACGCCGCCCGGGTTGGGGGAGATGAAGCCGGCGACCTCGGCCACGCCCGGGTGGACGTCTCCGACGATCTTCCCCTCGGCGTTGCGGGAGACGCCGACGTCGAGGACGGCGGCGCCCGGCTTCACGTCCTCGGGGCGGATCAGGTGGGCGGAACCGGCGGCGGCGACGATGATGTCGGCGCGCTTGAGGTGCGCGGAGAGGTCACGGGTGCCGGTGTGGCACTGGGTCACCGTCGCGTTCTCGCTGCGGCGGGTCAGCAGGAGGGGCATCGGGCGGCCGATGGTGACACCGCGGCCGACGACCACGACCTCCGCGCCCTTGATCTCGACGCCGTAGCGGCGCAGCAGGGTGAGGACGCCGTTGGGGGTGCAGGGCAGCGGGGCCGGCTCGTTGAGGACCAGGCGCCCGAGATTCATGGGGTGCAGCCCGTCCGCGTCCTTGTCCGGGTCCATGAGCTCCAGGATGCGGTTCTCGTCGATGCCCTTGGGCAGCGGGAGCTGGACGATGTAGCCGGTGCAGGCGGGGTCGGCGTTCAGTTCGCGGACGACCGCCTCGATCTCCTCCTGCGTGGCGGTCTCCGGCAGCTCGCGCTGGATGGAGGCGATGCCGACCTCCGCGCAGTCGCGGTGCTTGCCGGCGACGTACTTCTGACTGCCGGGATCGCTCCCGACGAGGATCGTGCCGAGGCCGGGCGTGACGCCCTTCTCCTTCAGCGCCGCCACGCGGGCGGTCAGATCGGACTTGATCGCGGCTGCGGTGGCCTTGCCATCGAGAATCTGGGCGGTCATGTGCCCATCCTCGCGGATGACCGGCCCCCGGTTCCAATCAGGGTTCCAATCCGGGTTGCACTTGCACAACACATCGCAATGCGCCTGGACAAGCGCTCTTCTCTCCTAGAAGCATGGAGGGCGCTGTATCGCGGCTGATGTTCGGGGGGCATACCGCTTCATTTCGTGACGTTCCTCCGCACAATTCCGCAACGTCCCCTTTGCGTTCCCGGAGGATTCCCACCATGAGTTTCGGCTCGCCCAACAACCCGTACGAGAAGCCGCAGAACCCCCAGCAGCCGCAGCCTGGTTACGGCTACCCCCAGCAGCCCCAGCAGCCCCAGCAGCCCGGTTACGGCTACCCGCAGCAGGCCCCGCAGGGTGTGCCGCCGCAGCAGGGCTACCCTCAGCAGCCCGGTTACGGCTACCCGCAGGCGCCGCAGGTCCCGGCCTCCGCCTACGGCTACCCGCAGCAGCCGGGCTACGGCGGCCAGCCGCCGTACGCCAACTGGGGCCAGCGCTTCCTCGGCTTCCTGGTCGACATGCTCGTGTTCGCGGTGCCGTACGTCCTCGTCATCGTCGGGGCCAACGCCAAGATGGGTGCCCTGTCGGCGATCGGCGGCCTCGCGCTCCTCGGTCTCGCGATCTACCAGCTGATCATCGAGGGCAAGAACGGCCAGACGCTGGGCAAGAAGGCCCTTGGCATCCGCCTGGTGCGGGAGTCGGACGGACAGCCCATCGGCGTCGGCATGGCCTTCGTCCGCCGGCTCGCGCACTTCCTGGACAGCCTGGCCTGCTACCTCGGCTGGCTGTGGCCCGCCTGGGACGCCAAGCGTCAGACCTTCGCCGACAAGGTGTGCTCGACCCTCGTGATCCGCACCAACTGAGCTTCGCCGCACCACGATCGACGGCGGGCGCCCGCGCCTGCCGCCACGCCACTCTCCCCGGGGCCGTGTCACACCGTGACACGGCCCCGGGGCGTGCTGCACCCGGTATCCGGGGCACCCGTGTTCCCTCCGTATCCCGGCGCTCCCTGGTGCCGGGCGGTAGCCTCTCGTCAGTCAACTGGCGTGACACGAGAGCACGTTGTGGATCTATGAGGCAGGTCGGGGAACCGTGACAGACACACCGGCGGCCGGTGACACCGCCCTGCGGCAGGTGGGCGCGGCCCCGCTGCTGCCCACCGATCCCCCGCGCATCGGCCCGTACGCCCCGCTCGGCCTGCTCGGCAGCGGCGGCATGGGCCGGGTCTACCTGGCCCGGCACGCGGACGGCGGGCCGGGGCTCGCCGCCGTGAAGGTGATCCGGCCCGAGTACGCCGAAGGGCCGGACTTCCGGCGGCGGTTCGAGCGGGAGGCGGCCGTGCACGGGCGGGTCCGCACACCCCGCGCACCGCACCTGCTGGGCACCGGGTTCGACGACGCGCTGCTGTGGATGTCCACCGAGTACCTGCCCGGCCTCACCCTCGTCGACGCCGTGCGCGAGTGCGGCCTGGTGGAGCCGGCCGGAGTGTGGCGGCTCGTGGCGGAGCTCGGTGAGGCGCTGTCGGCGCTGACCGCCGCCGGGGTGGTGCACCGGGACCTCAAGCCGTCCAACGTGATCCTGTCCCCGCGGGGCGCGCACGTCATCGACTTCGGCATCTCCCGCGCGGCCGACAGCAGCGCGATCACCACGACCGGCAACCGGGTGGGCACCGCCGCGTACATGGCGCCCGAGTACCTGCGCGAGGGCCGCTGCGACGCCGCCTCCGACGTCTTCTCGCTCGGCTGCACCCTCGTCTACGCCGCCACCGGGCACGCCCCCTTCGGCGACGGGACCGGTGTGGACGTCATGCACCGGGTCGCCTTCGAGGCGCCCGACGCCGAGGTCATGGCCGAACTCTCCCAGTCGGACCCCGCGTTGGCCGCGCTGCTGACCGCCTGCCTGGCCAAGGACCCCGCCGGGCGGCCCACCCCACGACAGCTGACGGATGCCGCCACGGCCGCCGGACACGGCCGCGCCTCCCACTGGCAGGAACCGCTCGCCGCCCGGCTCCGGGAGCGGCAGCAGGGGTGTGCGGTGCTGGCGGACCTGCCCGCGGGGAGCGGCCCCTTCCGCACGCCCGTCCAGCCGGTGGTCTCACCGGCGCCCGCACCGACCGCTGCCGGGAACGGCAGACGCAGGAGGCCTCTCATAGCCGGCGTCGCGGGGATCGCCGTCGGGGCCGTGGCCGTCGGCGCCTTCCTGCTCACCCGGCCGGGCCTCGAGTCCCCGGCCGTGGCCGCCCCTACGGGCTCGGCCGGCGCCACGGCATCGACCGCACCGGCCTCTTCGCGGCCCAGCGCCTCCCCTTCGGCCTCCGCCTCCGCCCGGGCGGACGGCGAGAAGAAGAAGGACAAGGACGAGGGCAAGGACCAGCAGGTCACCGTCGAGAAGACCGGCCCGGAGCCGGACGGCTCGCCGTCCCCGGCCACGAGCCGGGCCGGCAGCGACGACCCGCCCGCCCCCGCACCCACCGCCACGGTCACCAGGACCACCGCGCCCCCGGCCACCCCCGCCTGGATATCCGGCTGCACCTACTACTCGGGCACCGAACAGACCGAGTACGGCGACAAGGGCCAGCGGGTCGTCCAGGTGCAGTGCATGCTCACCAAGCGCGGCTACAGCGTGGGGAGTTCGGGCGTGGACGGCGAGTTCGGCCAGGACACCCGGTCGGCGGTGAAGCAGTTCCAGAGCGCCAAGGGGCTGGAGGTCGACGGCCAGGTGGGGCCCTACACGTGGGCGGCGCTGCGCAGTTCGACGTAGCGCCGCCCAAGGGCCGTACATCAGCCGTACGGCTGTGTGTCAGTGGAAGAAGTGGCGCGTCCCGGTGAAGTACATCGTGACGCCCGCCTTCTTCGCGGCCTCCACGACGAGTTCGTCACGGACCGAGCCGCCGGGCTGGACGACCGCCTTCACGCCGGCCTCCAGGAGGACCTCCAGGCCGTCCGGGAACGGGAAGAAGGCGTCCGAGGCGGCGTACGAGCCCCGCGCGCGCTCGGCACCGGCCCGCTCGACGGCGAGCTTCGCGGAGTCGACCCGGTTGACCTGGCCCATGCCGACGCCGACCGAGGCGCCGTCCTTGGCGAGCAGGATCGCGTTGGACTTGACGGCCCGGCAGGCCCGCCAGGCGAACGCGAGGTCGGCCAGCTCGTCGGCGCCGAGGGCCTCGCCGGTCGCCAGGGTCCAGTTCGCCGGGTCGTCGCCCTCGGCCTGGAGACGGTCGGTGACCTGGAGCAGCGCGCCGCCGTCGATCGGCTTGACCTCGGCGGGGTGCGCGGGGGCGGCCGGGGCCTTCAGGACGCGGATGTTCTTCTTCTTGGCGAGGGCTTCGAGGGCGCCGTCCTCGTAGTCGGGTGCGACGATGACCTCGGTGAAGATCTCGGCGACCTGCTCGGCCATCTCCTTGGAGACCGGCCGGTTGACCGCGATCACGCCGCCGAACGCCGACAGCGGGTCACACGCGTGTGCCTTGCGGTGCGCCTCGGCGACGTCCGAACCGACCGCGATACCGCAGGGGTTGGCGTGCTTGATGATGGCGACGGCCGGCTCGGCGTGGTCGTACGCGGCGCGGCGGGCGGCGTCTGTGTCCGTGTAGTTGTTGTACGACATCTCCTTGCCGTGCAGCTGCTCGGCCTCGGCGAGACCGACACCGGTGCCGTCGACGTAGAGGGCCGCGGGCTGGTGCGGGTTCTCGCCGTAGCGCAGGGTGCTCTTGCGCTCCAGGGCGGCCGCGATGAACTCGGGGAACGGCGAGTCGTCGGCGGGGGCGTAGGCGCTGGCGAACCAGCTGGAGACCGCGATGTCGTACTCGGCGGTGTGCCGGAACGCCTCGGCGGCGAGCCGCTTGCGGGTGGCGAGGTCGAAGCCGCCGTCCTTGACCGCGGCCAGGACGTCGGCGTACCGCTCGGGGCTGGTGACGACGGCGACCGAGGGGTGGTTCTTGGCGGCGGCACGCACCATGGAGGGGCCGCCGATGTCGATCTGCTCGACGCACTCGTCCGGGGAGGCACCGGAGGCGACGGTCTCGCGGAACGGGTAGAGGTTCACGACGACGAGGTCGAAGGGCTCGACACCCAGCTCCGCGAGCTGCTCGCGGTGGCTGTCCAGACGCAGGTCGGCGAGGATGCCGGCGTGCACGCGCGGGTGCAGGGTCTTGACCCGGCCGTCCAGGCACTCGGGGAAGCCGGTGAGCTCCTCGACCTTGGTGACGGGGACGCCGGCGGAGGCGATACGGCCCGCGGTGGACCCGGTGGAGACGAGCTCCACGCCCGCCTCGTGCAGGCCGCGCGCGAGGTCCTCAAGGCCGGTCTTGTCGTAGACGCTGATGAGCGCCCGGCGAAGGGGCCGCTTGTTCTCGGCGGTCACTGGATAACTACCTTTCGTCCCTCAATGCGATAGCCGTTGCGGGCGAGGCGCCCCACGACCTCGACGAGCAGCCTTCGCTCGACTTCCTTGATGCGCTCGTGCAGAGCGCTCTCGTCGTCCTCGTCCCGGATCTCCACCACGCCCTGGGCGATGATCGGTCCGGTGTCGACGCCGTCGTCGACGAAGTGGACGGTGCAGCCGGTGACCCTGGCTCCGTACGCGAGCGCGTCACGGACGCCGTGGGCGCCGGGAAAACTGGGCAGCAGCGCGGGGTGGGTGTTCACGAACCGCCCCCCGAAGCGGGCGAGGAACTCCTTGCCCACGATCTTCATGAACCCGGCGGACACCACGAGGTCGGGTTCGTGCGCGGAGACGGCCTCGGCGAGGGCGGTGTCCCACTCCTCGCGGCTCTCGAAGTCCTTGACCTTGCACACGAAGACCGGCAGCCCGGCGCGCTCGGCCCGGGCGAGCCCCTCGATGTTCTCGCGGTCGGCGCCGACGGCCACGATCTCGGCACCGTAGGCCCGGACGCCGGTCTCCTCGATGGCGTCCAGCAGGGCCTGGAGGTTCGTACCGGATCCGGAGACCAGCACGACCAGGCGCTTGACCGGCCTGGCCTGCTCGGCCACGGGCTTGGCGGCCACGGCGGGGCCCTTTCTCGAAGGAGGGGTCTTCTCGCGGCCGACGCTTTGAGCTTCGGAAGCTTTGTACTTTCGTACGAATGCTTCGGGCCCGGGGATACGGGGAAGCCTACGAATCGGCCGACCGTCAGCAACGATACCGGCACACCGGAAGGCCCCCGCGGGACGGGGGCGTGGCCGGAAGGTAGCGTCTGGGACGAGCCGGTCCGGGAACGTAGGTGGTACGCGGTGCGTTCACGGGGTGGCGGCTCACGCCGGACGCTTGACGTACTCGACGGACTCCAAGGGGAAGACGCTCACTTGATGTCGGACCGCAGCCTGCGACTCCTCACGCTCTCCCAGCCGTCGGTGCGGGGAGGGGAGCGCGGCTTCATGCTGCTGCGGGAGCAGCCCGCGTCGCCGCCGGACGCCCCTTCCTCCGGCAAGAAGAACGGCGAGGGGCGGGGCGGTGCGGCCGAGGAGGACAACCCCTTCGCCCCGCCGCCGGAGGGCACCCCGGACCGCCCGTGGCAACCGCGCCGCCCCGAGGGCTCGGAGGGGTCGGAGGGCTCCGACGGCTCCGACGGCTCCGAGGGCGACGACCGGAGCGGTTACACCCCGTGGGGCAGCCGGTGGAGCGACCGTCAGCCCGGCCGCTCCGACGGCGGCTTCGGGGACCGCCCCGGCGTGCATCCCGGCGGCGGCCAGGAGGGCCAGGGCGGCAGCGGCCCCGGCCCCGGCATGCGCTGGGACCCGACGGACCCGGCACAGCGCCGCGCCCGCTACGCCCTGCTGTCCGGGATGTGGGCCTTCTTCTTCGTCCTCTTCGGGTGGCAGCCCGTGGGTCTGCTGCTGGGCGCCCTCGCCCTGTACTGGGGCGGCAGCGCACTGCGCGCCAAGCCCCGCGCCCAGGACCCGAACACCCCCGCCCCGCCGCAGTCCGCGCGCCCCCAGACCACGGCGGCGATGACCGGCCTGGTCACCGCCTCCCTGGCCATCCTGTTCGTGGCGGCGAGCTTCACCACGCGGCTGGTCTACGACGACTACTACACCTGCGTCAACGACGCCCTCACCAACCAGGCCCAGCAGTCCTGCTCGGACCTGCTGCCGAAGCAGCTCCGGCCCCTGCTGGGCGCCGACAGCTGAGGTCAGTCGCCCGGGCGGGGCTCGTCGGGCTCGTCGGGCTCCTCCAGCAGCGCGGCCCAGCGGGCCTCGTGTGCCGCGTCTTCGTACCAGGGGGCGGGCGGCGCGGGGAACGGACCGGATGAGGAGAACGGGCTCGGGCTCGGCTCGGAGAACGGGCTGGGCGCGGGGTCGACGGGGAGCACTTCGTACGGCTCGTAGGTCTCGTCCTTGTCCTCGTCGCCGGGGACATGTTCACGGGCGGCAGGGGCGCCTCCCTGATCAGGGCGGCCCTGGACGCGGTCCTGGTCGAGGGGGGTGTCGTGGGGACCGCCCGACTGCACTGGGCCGTCCTCGGGCAGGGCACCGGAAGCAGTACCCGGGCCCTCGGCCGCCTTCCGCCGGGTGAACAGACCCCGCATCCGCGCCCGCGCCGGGGCCGTCTTGGTCCCCTCCGTAGCCGTGCGCCGGGCGAACAGGCTCCGCGCCCAGGCCCGCATCCCGCCGCGGGTGCGTCCCCGCCAGGCCCGGACCCCGAGCCCCACCGGCACGCCCACGCCCGCGAGCCACACGGCCACCGCCCCGCCGACCTGCCACCACACCGGCCCGAACCGGGCCAGCGCCCCCACCCCGAGGGGCCCGCCGGCCAGCACGGCGAGCACGGCGACCGCTCCCGCGCACAGCACCGCGGCCCAGCACACCGTCCCCGCGGTCCGCCCCCGCGACCAGCCGGTGTCCGCGGCCCGCCCCACGAACCAGCCCAGCACCACCCCGGCCGCCAGCGGCACCCCCGCCACCGCCCAGTGCACCGACCCCCCTGGCCCCGCCTCCGGTACCGCCGCGAGCAGCGGGAACGGCGGCAGCAGCGGCGCGGGGTCCGAGGACAGCGGTCCCACCACATGTCCCGCGCCCAGGACGAATCCGGGCCCGGCGGCATAACCCACCGCCCACACCGCCGCGTTCGGCACCAGCGCGGCACAGAGCAGCAGGACGGCGAACCGCCCCGACCACCCTTCCGTCAGCTGGAGGAAGGAGCCCCGGGTGGCATCGCCGTGCACCACCAGCGACACCCCCAGCACCGCAGCGCCGCCCCCGGTGAGCGCGGCGACCCCGGCCCCCGCGGCCCGGGTCGCGACGGCGAGCCGCGCCCTTGCCTCGACCCCGAGCACATGACGCCGCAACGCCGGGGGGAGCAGCACCAGCACGCTGTCGAGGGCGTCGCCGGGGCGGCCGTATGCCGTCCAGACCCCCGCCGCGGCCGCAGCCATGGCGACGAGGGGCAGGCACACGCAGACCCATGGCCACGAGGGGCGCAGTGCCCCGCCGGACGCGTAGAGCGCGGCGGCCGCGCCGACGGCGAGGTAGCCGAGCACGACCCCGGCCCACGCCGTGCGCCCGGACGCGGGCGGCGGTGCCTCGTCCCCCGAGGCCACGTCCCGCGCGGCCCGGTGCACCAGCCACAACGGCAGGGCGAGCAGCAGCATCGGGGTCACCCCGACGGGGGCCGGCACACCGGAGAGGGTGTCCGAGCGGACCAGTTCGGCACCGTGGGCCAGCAGCCACAGGGCCGCGGCCACGTGCAGCGCCCCGCCGGGGCCGCTGTCGGGATAGGGCGAGCTGATCCACAGCACCATCACGAGCACGGCGAACGACCCGAGCCCGAGGCCCGCGGCGACCGCACCACCCAGGAGGCTGGCGGCCAAGCCGGGCGTTCGGTCGCGCAACCGGGTGAGCAGGGGCGACAACGACGTACGGCGAGCGGTCATCTCGATCACGCCCGCCATGCTCCCAACGACACGCGCTTTTGTGACGCAACACGCGAACAACCGATGTGTCGCTCAATATACGACTATGTACTTTTTCGTACGAAGGGGTGTGCTGTGACGGCGGAACTGTCGGCCGGGCCACCGAAGGAGCCGGAGCCCGCGCCCGCCTCCCTGACACCCGCTCAGGCCTTCGACGCGCTGTACGCGTTCTGCGCCCCCGCGCTCGTCCGGCAGGCCTATCTGCTCACCGGCCGCCGCGAGCTCGCCCGCGAGTCGGTCGAGCGGGCCTTCCAACTCGCCTGGCAGCGCTGGCCCGAGGTGGCGGTGGACCCGGACCCGGCGGGCTGGATGCGCGCCATGACGTACGAGTACGCCCTCTCCCCCTGGCACCGGTTCCACCCCCGTCACCGGCGCCACGAGCCGCCGGCCGCCGACCCGTCCGACCGCCCGCTGATGGCCGTACTCCTGGAACTCCCGCCACCGCAACGGCGATCCCTCCTGCTGTACGACGGTCTCGGCCTCGACCTTCCGGAGACGGCGGCGGAGACGGAGGCGAGCACGCCGACGACCGCGAGCCGCCTGATGAACGCGCGCGCGGCGATCGCGGCCCGGCTTCCCGACCTGGCCGACCCGTCCGCGCTGCACGAGCGCCTGGGCTCGCTGGCCGCCCATGAACGGCTCCGCGCGCCCAAGCCGCCCACCGTGCGCAACGGCGGGGAACGCCGGGCCCGTTTCTGGACCCGGGCGGCGATCGCCTTCACGGTGGCACTGATCGGCACGACGGCACTCACGGTCCGGACGGCCCCGACGCACTACGAACCGCCGGTGGCACCGGGGGCGGAGATCCAGGGGGTGCCGCCGCGGGTGGGGCAGGGGGCGTTGTCGGAGTCGGAGGTGTCTTTGCGGAGGAAGCTGCGCGAGTCGATGGGGAACGGCCCGGAGAGGGTGGCCCCGCTCGTCGGTTAGCTGCGGCCCGGTGAGGGCTGGTCCTGAAAGAGCTTCAGTGGACTGAGTTTCTTGCGGGCGCGGGGAACTGCGCGAGCAACCACGACACCCGCGGCCGCCAGACCACACTGCGAGGCACCCCATTAGGCACGATGGGCCCGCCCCAACCCACGGAGCGAGCCCATCGAACGTTCAGCCAGGTGCTGCTCAGCCGCCGAGGATCTCCCGCGCCAGCTTCGCCGTCTCCGTCGGCGTCTTGCCGACCTTGACGCCGGCGGCCTCGAGGGCCTCCTTCTTCGCGGCGGCCGTGCCGGAGGAGCCGGAGACGATGGCGCCGGCGTGGCCCATGGTCTTGCCCTCGGGCGCGGTGAAGCCCGCGACGTAGCCGACGACCGGCTTGGTCACGTTCTCCTTGATGAACGCGGCCGCGCGCTCCTCGGCGTCGCCACCGATCTCACCGATCATCACGATCAGGTCGGTGTCGGGGTCGGCCTCGAACGCGGCGAGCGCGTCGATGTGCGTCGTGCCGATGACCGGGTCGCCACCGATGCCGACGGCGGACGAGAAGCCGATGTCACGGAGCTCGTACATCATCTGGTACGTCAGCGTGCCGGACTTCGAGACCAGACCGATACGGCCCGGCTTGGTGATGTCGCCCGGGATGATGCCGGCGTTCGACTGGCCCGGGGTGATGAGACCGGGGCAGTTCGGGCCGATGATCCGGGTCTTGTTGCCCTGGGACACGGCGTACGCGTAGAACGCGGCCGAGTCGTGGACCGCGATGCCCTCGGTGATGACGACCGCGAGGGGGATCTCGGCGTCGATGGCCTCGACCACGGCGGCCTTGGCGAAGGCCGGCGGCACGAAGAGGACGGACACGTTCGCGCCCGTCTTCTCAATCGCCTCGGCGACCGTGCCGAAGACCGGGATCTCGTTGCCGTCGATGTCGACCGACGTGCCCGCCTTGCGCGGGTTCACGCCACCGACGATGTTGGTGCCGTCGGCCAGCATGAGCTTGGTGTGCTTCATGCCCGTGGCACCGGTCATGCCCTGGACGATGACCTTGGAGTCCTTGTCGAGGAAGATAGCCATGGCTTGTCTGTCCCTCTTCCCTTACTTCGCAGCCGCGAGCTCGGCGGCCTTGTCGGCCGCGCCGTCCATGGTGTCCACGCGCTGGACCAGCGGGTGGTTGGCGTCGGAGAGGATCTTGCGACCCAGCTCGGCGTTGTTGCCGTCGAGACGGACGACGAGGGGCTTGGTGACTTCCTCGCCCTTGTCCGCGAGCAGCTGGAGCGCCTGCACGATGCCGTTGGCGACCTCGTCGCACGCGGTGATGCCGCCGAAGACGTTGACGAAGACCGACTTGACGTCGGGGTCGCCCAGGATGATCTCCAGGCCGTTCGCCATCACCGCCGCGGACGCGCCGCCGCCGATGTCGAGGAAGTTGGCGGGCTTGACGCCACCGTGCGCCTCACCGGCGTACGCGACGACGTCCAGGGTGCTCATGACGAGACCCGCGCCGTTGCCGATGATGCCGACCTCGCCGTCGAGCTTGACGTAGTTGAGGTTCTTGGCCTTGGCGGCGGCCTCCAGCGGGTTCGCGGAGTCCTTGTCCTGGAGGGCCTCGTGCTCCGGCTGACGGAACTCGGCGTTCTCGTCGAGGGAGACCTTGCCGTCCAGGGCGATGACGTCACCGGAGGCGACCTTGGCCAGCGGGTTGACCTCGACCAGGAGGGCGTCCTCCTCGACGAAGGTCTTCCACAGGGTGACCAGGACGTTCGCGACCTTGTCGGCGACCTCGGCCGGGAAGTTCGCGGCCTCGACGATCTGGCGGGCGACCTCGGGGGTCACACCGACGTTGGCGTCGATCGGCGTCTTGGCGACGGCCTCGGGGCGGGTCTCCGCCACCTCCTCGATCTCCATGCCGCCCTCGACGGACGCGATGGAGAGGAAGGTGCGGTTGGCACGGTCCAGGAGGAAGGAGACGTAGTACTCCTCGACGATCTCCGGAGCCGTCTCGGCGATCATCACCTTGTGGACCGTGTGGCCCTTGATGTCCATGCCGAGGATGTTGGTGGCGTGCTCCACGGCCTCGTCGGCGGTGGCGGCGAGCTTGACGCCACCCGCCTTGCCGCGGCCGCCGACCTTCACCTGGGCCTTGACTACGGACTTGCCACCGAGGCGCTCGGTGGCTGCGCGGGCCGCCTCAGGCGTGTCGATGACTTCACCGGCCAGCACCGGTACATCGTGCTTGGCGAAGAGGTCCCTCGCCTGGTACTCGAACAGGTCCACGCGCTTCCGTCCCTATCAGTGATCTCGCGGTTCGTTGTCTGCGTGGGCGTGCCGCGAGGGCAACGTGACGTCCGACCACTGTCTGTGTCACAAGGGAGGCGCACACGGTGTCCGAGCGCGCGGCATGTCCGTCTCGCAGGTTATCGCTGCTTGTGGAGGGCCTCTAAATCGAGGGTCACACCTGAGCGGTGATACCTGTCACATGATGCCGCGCTCACTGGCACAGCGTGCCGCGGGTGAAGGGCCTCACCGGGGTGGGGTTGCCCCGGTGAGGCCCCTTGCGCAGCCCCTTCAGGGGCCCTGGGCGGTCGGTCCCCACCCCAATGGGGACCTCTTCGCCCGCGCCCGTGAGGGTGCGGCAGGACGGACCGACGGCTTTCGGCCGTCCGGGGCGCATCGCCTCACGGGGCTGGTCGGGGGGAGGGAGGTCAGGCAGCTGTGGCTGTGGCTGTGACATGGGCACGGCTGCCGTTGATCTGTGCGGGTACAGCCGGAGTACAGGTCCGATCGGCTGGAGGTCCGAACGGCTGAGGTTCCGAACGGTTGGGGCAGGCCTGCTCCGCGCCCACGCGTCAGGTCAGCCGCGGGTGGGGGGCCTGTGGTCCGGTCCCGTCGTCCTGTCCTGTGGTCCGGTCCTGTCGTCCGGTCCCGGTCTAGCCGGGGAAGACGGGGATGTCCCGGTGACTGTCCCGGGTCCCGGCCGCGTCGACGTCCGCGGCGGCACCGGGCACGAGCCGCAGCGGCGCCCGGTGGTCGAGGGTGACGGCATGCGCGTCGCCGTGCCGCGAGGAGCCGTTGTCCACGGCGGACTTGCCGCTCAGCGCGCCACCCTGGCCGTCGGACGGCATCTGGTGGGCGGGCGCGGTGGAGTCGGGGCGGTGGACTGCGATGCGCTGCGTTGAGACGTGGCGTGTGGAGCCGAGTACGGCGAGCCCGGTCAGGCTGTCGCGGCCGGTGAACCAGGGCCCGTAGGCAGCCCCGTCGCTCGTGGACGGCTCGCCTTCGGCCGGCTCCGCCTTTGAGTGATCACCCGCTCCGGGCTGCGGCGCCGAGACGACCGGCGGCGCGGGCACGGGAGCGGGCACTGGGGCAGGGGCCGGCAGGCTCGGCGCCGACGGAGGCTCTGGCGCGGTGGGGACGGTCGGCCACGACGGGGGCTGCGGGAGTTCCGGGGACGACGGCAACGACGGCAGCGGCGGCAGTTCCGGCAGCGACTGCACCGGAGGCAGCCCGACCGTCTCGGTCAGTCCCGAGGCCACCTTCTCGACGAGGTCTCCGACCGGCCGCACGACACCGTCGCTCACGACCGTCACGATGGCCTCGGTCACAGGACGGAGAACCTTGCCTCCGCCGACGGGGGCAGCCGGGGGCTTGGGGGACCCGCTGTTCGACGCGCCCTGACCCGGAGCCGCATCCGTTCGCGAACCGGCTTCTGCGCCTTCGCCTGTGTCCGTGCCCTTGTCCACGCCTGAGTCCGTGACTCCCGGTGCGGTCGGCGACGTCAGCGACCGCACCGGCGCCTTGACCGGCACCGCCCCGACACCGTCCGCCGCGTACGCCTGCTCCCCGCAGAGGAAGGCCAGCACGAACAGCCCGCCCAGCAGCAGCCCCACATGCAGCGCACGCCGTCCGGACACCCCGCGCAGCACGCGCGCAGCGACACCGGGAAACGCTGCTGACCAGGTCACGAGAGAGCGAGACCTTCCGTGCGGAGAAGGAGGGGAGACGGCATGGAAGCGGGAACGGAAACGGACGGGAAGGGTGAAGACTGTGGAGAGACCGATCCTTGCACGGGGCGCCCGAGGTTGCGCAAGCCCCCTGTTACCGATGCGTCGTCATGTCCGTTTTGCTGGCTGGAATCGCTGGTCACCGGGTCGACAAATCACCGGCGCGGGGCCTGAGTTCGCGGGTCACACCGTGTCCGGTATCGGAATCGGCCGCTTCTCGATGGCTGCGGCCATCACCTCCGGGAACAGGTCGGGCGTACAGGCGAAGGCCGGTGCGCCCAGCGCGGCGAGCGCGGCCGCGTGCTCCCGGTCGTAGGCCGGGGCCCCCTCGTCGGACAGAGCGAGCAGTGTCACGAACTGCACCCCCGACGCCTTCATCGCCGCGACCCGCTTGAGCATCTCGTTGCGGATCCCGCCCTCGTAGAGGTCGCTGATCAGCACCATCACCGTCTCCGCGGGCCGGGTGATCTGCGACTGGCAGTACGCCAACGCCCGGTTGATGTCCGTGCCGCCGCCCAACTGCGTCCCGAACAGCACGTCCACCGGGTCGTCGAGCTGGTCGGTGAGGTCGACGACCGCCGTGTCGAACACGACGAGCCGGGTGTCGATCGACCGCATCGACGCCAGCACCGCCCCGAACACCGAGGCGTAGACGACGGACGCCGCCATCGACCCCGACTGGTCGATGCAGAGGACAACCTCCTTCTTCACCGACCGCGAGGCCCTGCCGTACCCGACGAGCCGTTCCGGCACGATCGTCCGGTACTCCGGCAGATAGTGCTTGAGGTTGGCCGAGATCGTGCGGTTCCAGTCGATGTCGTGGTGCCGGGGCCGGTTGATCCGCGCGCTGCGGTCGAGGGCGCCGGTGAGGGTGGCACGGGTACGGGACGCGAGCCGCTTCTCCAGGTCCTCGACGACCTTGCGCACCACGGCCCGTGCCGTCTCCTTCGTGGTCTCCGGCATCGCCTTGTTGAGCGACAGCAGGGTGCCGACGAGATGCACGTCGGCCTCCACCGCCTCCAGCATCTCCGGCTCGAGCAGCAGGGTGGACAGCCCCAGCCGGTCGATCGCGTCCCGCTGCATGACCTGCACGACGGAGGAGGGGAAGTACGTCCGGATGTCCCCCAGCCACCGCGCCACCGACGGCGCGGATGCCCCCAGCCCCGCCGAACGCTCCTTGCCCGCCTGCCCCTTCCCGTCCCCCCTGCCGTAGAGCGCGGCCAACGCCCCGTCCATGGCCGCGTCCCGCCCGCCGAGCACACACCCGGTCCCGTCAGCCGCGTCCCCACCAAGCACCATCCGCCAACGCCGCAAGCGCTCATCGGCGGCTGGGGCGGAGTCGGGGGCGGAGTCGGGGGCGGGGGCGGAGTCAAGGGTGGGGGTGGGGGCGGTGGGTTCGGAAACGGTGTCGGAGGAGGTGCCCGAACCCTGGACCAAGGGCGCGATCTCCTCTTCCGCAGCGGCTCCCGACGTACTGCTCGACTCGGTCGTCATCAGCGGACCCCCGTCCGGAAACGGTCCCAGAGCGGGACCACGGTCACCGGCGTCACCGAACCGTGCCGCGGCCTGGGCCCGGCCCTGTGCGCGGGTGCGCTCCCCCGCCCCTCTGCGGCGGCGCCCGTCACGTCGCCCCCGCTCCTCGCTGTCCGGGCCACCTCGGTGATCATCCCGCCACCCCCGCAAAGTCGTTTCCGTCGGCGTTCGCCAAGTCGTGGTCGTCGGTGCTCGCCAAGCCGTTTCCGTCGGCGTTCGCCAAATCGCTGTCGTCGTCCAGGCCGAGCAGCAGCCGTATCACCGGCAGCACCGCGTCCGCCCGTGGCCGGTCGAGGTCCGCCCCGAACCCCGGTATCCCGGAACCGGCTCCGGCCGCACTCCCCCGTTGTCCCGGTCCACGCCGGACCAACTCGCCCAGGGTCCGGCGCACTCCGGGCTCGTACGCCGAGAACGTGCGCCGCAGCAGTGGCAGCACATCGGTGAAGGCCTCCGCCGACACCCCGGTGAGCCAGGCGTCGACCAGCCCGAGCAGCCTCTCGTCGTGCACCAGGAGCATCCCGCCGCCGGATCCGCCGCCGACGAAGCCCTCGATCCACGCGGCCGCGTCCCCCGGCGGCGTCCCCGGCGACAGCACGAGCCCCATGAGCCGCGCCACCTCCTCCTGCGCCAACTCCCCGTCGTCCAGCAGCAGCCGCACCGCCCGCCCACGAATGACACCGGGCACGGCGTCGCGTCGCCCGAGCACCTTGAGCACGCCCAGCCAACGCCCCCGCAGCCCCCGCCGAGCCGGTGCCGACGGGCCCGCCTCCAGCCCCGGTGCGTCCTCGGAAGACAGGACGGAAGGCAGGACGGGAGCCAGGACGGGAGCCAGGACGGAAGGCGCACTCGCCTCCGCGGCCCGATCGTCCCGCTCCGGTTCCGCCACCTCGCCCAGCAGTCCCACCGCGCCGTGCACCGCGTCCACATGGCGCCGCATCTCCTCGGCCGCCTCCGCGTCGAGCGCGGCGCAGGCAGGTGGCAGGCCGACGAAGACGCGCTCGGCGAGCCCCGCCGCGACCTCCGCCAGGGCCCCGGTTCCGGTGCCCCGCACATCCCCGTATCGGAGGGAGCGGACCAGGGCCGGCAGGGCCTGGGCGAGGTGGCCCACATCCGCGTCCAGCGCGGCGCGGTCGGCGAGGATCTGCATCACTGTGGGCAGGGCGTCCGGGAGTTCGGCCAGCAGGCAGCGTTCGGCGAGCGCGGTGACGTCGGCCAGCCCGGACGCGGAGACGGCATCCGCCTCCGCCTTGGCCGTGGCCGCGGCGAGCACGGTCGTGCCCCACACCCCCGCCTCGGCGACCCGTACCGCCAACTCCGGCTCCCACCGCAGCCGCCATGTCTCCCGGAAGGTCCCCGTACTCCCCCGCGAGACCGCCGGCTCGCCCCAGGCCACGCCCAGCAGCCGCAGCCGGTGCAACAGCCTGCTGCGCTCGGCGTCGGTCTCCTTGCGCAGATCGAGTTCCAGCTCCCGCTCCAGCGCCTCCGGCCTGAGCCGCAACCGCCGCTGGATCCGGTCGAGGTCACGCTGCAACGGGACCGCAGGCGCCGACTGCGGCACCTCCCCCAGCACATCGCCGACCACCAACCGGTCGTGCACCAGCGCCAACGGCACGTCCGAGCCCTCGCACATCACCGCCCGCACCGCGTCGGTCGTCTCGCTCAGGCCGGGCAGCGGGCGGCCCCGCATCGCCGCGAGCGTCTCGGCCAGCCGTACGGCCTCGATGACGTGCGCCGACGACACGATCCGGTCCTCGTCCCGCAACAGGCCCGCCACCTTGGTCAGCCATCGCTCGACGGGACGGTCCGGCGCGGCGAACAGGTGCCCGTACCAGCCGGGCGAGTCGATCCCCGCGCCGTAGCCGCTGTGCCGCGACAGCCTGCGGTGTGTCCACGGCACCCAGGTCAGGTCCGCCTTGACCTTCGGGAGCCCCTTCAGCAGCGCCTTGTCGGCGGTGACGGTGCTCTTCCGCCGCAGCGCGGGCACATGCCAGGCTCCGCACACCACGGCCACGTCGTCCCCGAACTCCCGCTGTGCCGCCCGCAGTTGGAGCCGCATGTACGCCTCCCGCACGAGGTCCCGGTCGTGTCCGCCGGTCCCGTACGTCTCCCGCAGCACCCCCATCGCCTCTTCCAGCACGGTGAAGGGCTCGAACACGTCCCCCGGCCCCGCACCCCGGTGCTCGACGACGTCCTCCCACCACCGCTCGGGATCGTCGTATCCGGCAGCCTCGGCGAGCACACCGAGCGGATCGACCCGAACGGCGTCACGAGGAGCGGCCTCCTCACGGGGAGCCGCCTCCTCACGGGGAGCGGCGGCTTCGTCGCCAGGACCGGGGTTTTCGACTCCCGGACCTGTGCCTTCGTCACCCGAACCAGTGCCTTCGTCTCCCGGACCGGTGCCTTCGCCGGACCGAGCGGTGTCCGTACCGGCGGGACCGGCTTGAACCCCGCTCGGAGCGGCTTCCGCACCGGCGGGACCGGCTTGAACCCCGCTCGGATCGACCTCCGTACCGGCGGGACCCGCGTCCCTTTCGGCCCTACCGGTGTCCGTCCCCGCCGGATCCGAGGTCTCGGGCTCACCCACCCCCGGCACCTCACCCGCGGACCCGTCCGCCCCTTCGTCTCCCGCCGGACCTGCGTCCGCGGGGCCCCCGTCCCCCTCGTCCCGCTCGTCCCTCCCCCAGGCCAGCGTGTGCGTGGCGGGCAGGTCGATGAAGCGGGCCGGGACGTCGTGCTCCAGGGCCCAGCGGATCGCCACCCACTCCGGGGAGAACTCGGCGAGCGGCCAGAACGCCGAACGGCCGGGTTCGTCCACGGCATGGGCGAGCAGGGCGACCGGCGGCCGCATGTCCTCCTCCGCGGCCAGCGGGATCAGCGCGTCGGCCTCGGGCGGCCCCTCGATCAGCACCACGCGGGGCAGCGCCGCGTCCAACGCCGCCCGTACCGACCGAGCAGACCCGGGCCCGTGATGCCGCACCCCGAGCAGCAACGGCCCGGCCCCGGCTTCCCGGCTCCCGCGCACACCACCGGTCCGCTCTCCATCGCCGCTCCCCTGGCCCACCGCCGCCGTCACCCCCTCGCTGCCCCGCCGCCCGTCCCCACTCGCGCCTCCGCCCGAGCCGGGTGCCTCCGCACCGCCGGTCTCATCGACTCCCGTCATGCCGGTCCCCACCCCTCCACGACCACTTCCCTCCGCGGCCACTTGGAGTCGTCCTCACCGACCAGCCCGACCCCGCCCCCGTCGCCGTACCGCTCAACGTCCTTCACAGCCGCCCCCCTTGGTTCCGCACTCCCCGGCAAACAGCCCGCATCGATGTCCCCGCGTCCGCCCCGACGGCAACCCGGACCCCCGGACGGCGAGCCGTCACCAGCCCCTCACCCCGCCCGCTGGCCGTGCGGCCGCTCCGCCTCGGGTCGCCGCTCACGCACTCACCTCCCGGCAGGCCCGGTAGAAGTCCTTCCAGCCGTCCCGTTCCCGGACGACCGCCTCCAGGTACTCCTGCCAGATGACCCGGTCTGCCGCCGGGTCGCGGACGACCGCGCCGAGGATGCCCGCGGCGACATCGCCGGCCCGCAGGACGCCGTCGCCGAAGTGGGCGGCGAGGGCGAGCCCGTTGGTGACCACCGAGATCGCCTCGGCGGTCGACAGCGTGCCGCTGGGCGACTTGAGCTTCGTGCGGCCGTCGGAGGTCACGCCGTCGCGCAGCTCGCGGAAGACCGTGACGACCCGGCGGATCTCGGCGACGCCGTCGGGCGCGGCCGGCAGGTCGAGGGAGCGGCCGATCTGGTCGACGCGGCGCGAGACGATGTCGACCTCGGCCTCGACGCTCTCCGGCAGCGGCAGCACGACCGTGTTGAAGCGGCGGCGCAGGGCGCTGGAGAGGTCGTTGACCCCGCGGTCGCGGTCGTTGGCCGTGGCGATGAGGTTGAAGCCGCGGACCGCCTGCACCTCCTGGCCCAACTCCGGTATCGGCAGGGTCTTCTCGGACAGGATCGTGATGAGCGAGTCCTGCACGTCGGCCGGGATGCGCGTGAGCTCCTCCACCCGGGCCGTCATCCCCTCCGCCATGGCCCGCATCACCGGGCTGGGCACGAGGGCGTCGCGGCTCGGGCCGTTGGCGAGCAGCTGGGCGTAGTTCCAGCCGTACCGGATCGCCTCCTCCGGGGTGCCCGCGGTGCCCTGCACGAGCAGGGTGGAGTCGCCGCTGACCGCTGCTGCCAGGTGCTCGGAGACCCAGGTCTTCGCGGTGCCCGGCACGCCCAGCAGGAGCAGGGCGCGGTCGGTGGCGAGGGTGGTGACGGCGACTTCGACCAGGCGGCGCGGGCCGACGTACTTCGGGGTGATCACCGTGCCGTCGGGCAGGATGCCGCCGAGCAGGTAGGTCGCCACCGCCCACGGCGACAGCTTCCAGCGGGCCGGGCGCGGGCGGTCGTCCTGCGCTGCCAGCGCGGCGAGTTCATCGGCGAAGGCTTCCTCGGCATGCGGCCGCAACGCCTCGGCCGGTTCCCCCTGCTTCGGTTCCACGGACGTCGGTTCAACAGACACAGTCATGGCTGAGGCCCCCTCCAGCTCGGCCGGTTCGGATCTGCCACCAACCGTGCACCACGCCACTGACAATGCGATCCGACCTGCGGAAACGCGCTCGGCGGGGTCGGGGCGGCCGTCGGTCGGGGGCCGATTGTCAGTGGGGGGATCTACCTTCGGTGTCATGACTCAGCAGGGGGTGCGCTGGACGGCGGATCAGGTGCTGGCACTGGCTCCTGACGCCGCCTCACGCAAAGCGGGAAGCAAACTCGGCGCGGCCGGTCCGTGGTCCGAGGCGGGCAGTTCCGAGGAGGGGACGGTGTGGGGGCTGTGCAAGGGCAGCGGCAGCAAGCCGTATCAGACGGTCATCGACCTCGCGGACGCGGCGGGGCCCGCGTACAAGTGCAGTTGCCCGAGCCGCAAGTTCCCGTGCAAACACGCGCTCGGGCTGCTGCTGCTCTGGGCGGGCGGGGAGGGCGCGGTGCCGCCGGGGTCCGCACCGGACTGGGCGGGGCAGTGGATAGAGGGGAGGAGGCAGCGGGCGCAGGAGAAGCGGACGGCGGAATCGGCCGGTTCCGCCGCCGGCGCAGGTGATCCGGAGGGCGCGCGGCGCAGGGCGGAGCGCCGGGCCGTGCGGATCACGGCGGGCGCCACGGAGCTGGAGCAGCGGCTGGCCGACCTGCTGCGCGGTGGTCTGGCGGGGGCGGAGCAGGCGGGGTACGGCCTGTGGGAGGAGACCGCGGCCCGCATGGTCGACGCGCAGGCGCCGGGGCTCGCCTCCCGGGTGCGGGAGTTGGGGGCGATCCCGTCGTCCGGTCCTGGCTGGCCGGTGCGGTTGCTGGAGGAGTGCGCCCTGATTCACCTCCTCGACCAGGGCTGGCTGCGCCGCGAGCGGCTGCCGGACGGGCTGGCGTCGACGGTCCGTTCCCGGATCGGGCTGCCCGCCTCGGCCGACGGACCGCCGCTCCGCGACCGCTGGCTGGTCCTCGCCCAGTACGACACCGCGGACGCCCGGCTGACGACCCGCCGGATCTGGCTGCACGGCACGGACTCGGGCCGCACCGCACTGCTCCTCTCGTACGGTGCCGCGGGCCGCGCCCCCGAGTTGGCGCTACCGGTGGGGCTGGAGCTGGAGGCGGAGGTGTCCGCCTACCCCGGCAAGGGGCAGCTGCGCGCTGCCCTCGGCGAGCAGTTCGCACCGCCCGCGCCCTCGGCGACCCGGCCACCGGGAGTGTCGACGGACCAGGCGGCCGCCCGTTACGGCGAGGCGCTGCGGGACGACCCCTGGCTGGAGTCCGTCCCCGTGACCCTGGACCGGGTGATACCGGTCCCGGACGGCGGCTCCTGGCAACTGGCGGACGCCGACGGCGACTCGGCGCTGCCGCTCACCCCCTCCGCCCGCTCCCGCCCCGGCCTGTGGCGCCTGGTCGCCCTCTCGGGCGGCGCCCCGGTCAAGGTCTTCGGCGAGTGCGGCCACCGAGGCTTCACCCCTCTGACGGCCTGGCCGGAGGGCAGGGGCGAGGCGGTGCAACTGTGCTGACCGACACCAGTTGCCCGGCTGCGACCGCACGCGCGCGTCGCACGAATCCCCCCGCCCCGACCGAAACCCCCACTCCGACCGGACGGAAAGGAACCGTATGAACAAGGCCTCCGCCCCGGACGTCTGGGAGGAGCTCGTCACCTCGGCTCTGCTCGGCACCGCGCGCCGTACGCCGCCCGGCGTCGCCCCCGGCCCCGACGCACCGGCGGCTCTGCTGGACGCGGCGGCCGTGGAGACCGTACGGCGACGGGCCGGACTGCGGCCCACGCGTGCGGCGGAGCGCCCGCAGCCCGCGCCCGAGGACTCCCGCCCCGCGCTGCCCGCCGCCGCGTCCCGTCGGCTCTCGATGCTGCTGGCCGACCGGCCGGGCGCAGGCAGCAGCGGCCGCAGGGGAACGGCACCGGATCTGATGGAGCTGCTGCCGCAGTGGCTCTCGACGGCCAACGCACATGGTTACGCGGCACCCCCGCAATTGGTGCCCGCCCTGCTGGACGCGGCCCGGGGGCGTACGGACCTGCGGCCGGCTGCACTGGCCTTCGCGGGACCACGGGCCACCTGGCTCGCCCGGCTGAACCCGGACTGGCGGTTCGCCCTGCGCGCGACCCCGGGCGGCGGGACGGCGCTGCCTCCTCCGGAGGACACCGCAGGGGTGCGACAGCTGTGGGAGGAGGGGCTGTTCGCTGAGCGGGTCGCGCTGCTCGCGGCGATCCGGGCCAGAGAGGCCGCCGCCGCACGCGAGTTGCTCGCGACGACCTGGGCGACCGAGCGCGCCGAGGACCGGCTGATGTTCCTCGACTCGTTGCGGACGGGACTGAGCGCGGACGACGAGCCGTTCCTGGAGCAGGCGCTCGCGGACCGCAGCCGCAATGTGCGGGCCACGGCGGCGGAGTTGCTGTCAGCGCTGCCGGGTTCGGCACTGGCAGCCCGGATGGCGGTCAGGGCCGGGGCGTGCGTGGCCGTCGACCGTACCCCTGCCATGCCGACGCTCGTCGTCGAGGCACCGCACGAGTGCGACCCGGGCATGGAGCGCGACGGCGTCGTGGCGAAGGCGCCCTCGGGCCGGGGTGAACGGTCCTGGTGGTTCGGGCAGTTGGTGGAGGCGGCGCCGCTGAGCGGGTGGCCTGATCGGCTGGGCGGACGGACCCCCGAGGAGATCGTGTCGCTGCCGGTGGCGGACGACTGGCGCGACGAGCTGCACGCGGCGTGGTGCCGGGCCGCCGTGCGGCAACGGGACGCCCGGTGGGCCCGCGCCCTGCTCGGGGTGCCGGCGGCGCCGGAAGCCGGGGGGCCGGGGGCGGTGTCGTTGGCCGAGCGGGCCAAGCTGCTCGGCACCCTGGGGGCGGAGGAGCGGGCCGAGTGGGTAGCGGGGTTCATCGCGACGCACGGCCTGTCCGAGGCGTTCCAACTGCTCGGAGTCTGCACCGTGCCGTGGGCTGGGCCGCTGGGACGCGCGGTGGTGGACGCGCTCAACATCGCCCGGGACGCAGGCAGTTATCCGTGGAGTTTCAGTGGGGTGATGGGGCTGGCGGAGCGGTGTCTCGATCCGGGGGAGGCTGCGCGTCTGGAGGGCCTGATGGCGGTCCCGGACGAGGGAGAGGACGCGAGTCCCGGCGCGGGGGGTTACTGGGCGGAGGCCTTCCAGCGCCTGGTGACGACCTTGCGGTTGCGGGGTGCGATGGCGGAGGAACTGGAGGGGGAGTCGGAAGCGTAATGGCCGTCCGGCGTGCTGCTGGGGGCGGTTGCCTCAGCAGACCCGCCTGGCAGCCTGGCCGACCCGCCTGGCCGACCCGCCTGGCCGACCCGCCTGGCGGCCTGGCCGACCTGCCGGACAGCCACCTCAGGGGCGCGGGGCTGTGATGCATCTGCGGCTACCGCCGCCGCGTGGGCGCGACCAGCCCCCACCGGCCTGCACCCCGAAACCCACCGCAAGGCTTCCTACGCCTCTGCCGGCCGCCGCACATTGTCCCGCACCCAGTCCACGATCGCCTGCGTAGTCGCCCCCGGCGTGAAGATCTCCGCGACGCCCTTCTGCTTCAGCGCCGGGATGTCCGCCTCCGGGATGATCCCGCCGCCGAAGACGAGGATGTCCTCCGCTTCCCGCTCCTTCAGCAGGTCGATCACCGCCGCGAAGAGCGTGTTGTGGGCCCCGGAGAGGATGGAGAGGCCGATCGCGTCGGCGTCCTCCTGGATCGCGGTGGCGACGATCTGCTCGGGAGTCTGATGGAGCCCGGTGTAGATGACCTCCATGCCCGCGTCGCGCAGGGCCCTCGCGATCACCTTGGCTCCACGGTCGTGGCCGTCGAGCCCCGGCTTGGCCACCACCACGCGGATCGGACCGGCTGCCACACCCATCACTGCCTCCATGAAGCGACTGCGTTCCTACCGACTAGTACCGCACAGACCGTGAATGTGAACGGACGTTGTCGCCGCCGTACCGCGACCGGCTGTTTCCGATGGTCATCGAGGGGGAAATCAGATGATGGGACACGTTCGGGAGCCGCAACGAGGTCGTCGCACCGCCGCGCCGCAGTCTGCGCGCCACGGCGGTGCGGCGCACCGGCGACGGCACGAAGGGCACGCAGGACAGGTAAGGCACGTCACCGGCGCACCACCAGCACCACGGACACCGTCCGCCCGACAAGGACAAACACAGGTACAAACAGCAACAACAGCACCGCACACCTCCTCGGCACCGCCGGACCGTCCGGCGCCCCGGAACCCGCGCCGCACGCCGCACCCGCCTCGCGCGCCCCACTCGCGCTCCGTCGACGCCGATGACGACCTTCGCCGCGGCTCCCCACGAGCGCACACGGGGGACGGAGCTGTCCTCCCGTGTGCCGACAGGAGGTCGGCCATGAAGGTCACCAAGGCGGCGCTGCCCTTTCTCCCCCTCTGCCAGCGCCTGCTGCCCGGCAGACTGGCGGGACTCTCCATGGCCCTCCTGAAAGCGACCGCGCTGGAGATGGCGATCCTCGCGGGCCACCTCCTCCTCTACCCCTCGGGCATCGTCCAGGAGCGCCGCTCCTCGCTCCCCTCACTCCCCTCCCCGGAGGACGGCGCCGCCCAGCTGCCGACCGAGGCCAAGCCGCCGGTCGTGCTGCTGCACGGCTTCATCGACAACCGCTCCGTGTTCGTACTTCTACGCCGCAGCCTCGCCCAGCACGGCAGGCAGCAGATCGAATCCCTGAACTACTCCCCGCTGACCTGCGACATCCGTGTCGCGGCGGAGCTGCTGGGCCGGCACATCGAGGGAATCTGTGAGCGCACGGGCAGCCGGCAGGTCGATGTCGTCGGGCACAGCCTCGGGGGCCTCATCGCCCGGTACTACGTGCAGCGCCTGGGCGGCGACGTCCGGGTCCGCACGCTGGTCACCCTCGGCACCCCGCACTCCGGCACCCGGGTGGCGCCGCTGGCGAACGCGCACCCGATCGTGCGCCAGATGCGCCCCGGCTCGGAGCTGCTGGAGGAGCTCACCCAGCCGGCGCCGGGGTGCCGTACGCACTTCGTCAGCTTCTGGAGCGACCTGGACCACCTGATGGACCCGCTGGATGCCGCGTGCATCGACCACGCCGATCTGATGGCGGAGAACGTCCGGGTGAGCGGGATCGGCCATCTCGCCCTGCCCGTGCACCCCGCCGTGGCGAGCGGCATACGGCAGGTGCTCGACACCGCACACCCCGGAGAGGAGACGGCGGGCCGCACCGGCGGACTGACCGTGGCGTAACGGCCGTAAGCACCGTTAGGGCTGTAACGGCTGTAACGGCTGTAAGAGCCATAACGGGCGGCTGGCGCAGGGCTTCGACAGGGCGTCAACAGCCCGCAGACAGCCTTCAGGTCACCGACCGACATCGAACAACTCTCGAACACAGGGCCAAACTCCCGCCCGCACTCCCCCGAAACACGGCCGAATGCCCGTTTCCTGCGCGCCCGAAACCAGTTGAAGATTGTCGCGCCCGCGTACCGCCGGGTACAGTCGCCGCACTGCTCTGGCAGCCCCTGTTGTCGAGGCGAAAGAGAAGTTGGTGAACGACCGTCACCCGTCGGGGACAATGACCACCCCGGCTCCGGCTTCCGACGCCGACTCGTCGCCCTATGCGTCGTACGGCTCCCAGGAGGCCCAGTACGGCGACTTCACCACGTACGGCGGTTATGACGCCACTGGTTTCCCTGGCCCGGACGCCTCAAACGCCACCGGCACCTTCGAGGCGGACCCGCTCTTCGGCAACATGCCGGGCGACGGCACCGGTTCGTACGACGCCACGCGGTGGAACACCGGCGGCCACCAGACCCTGAACTACGACATGTACGCGGCCCAGCACCACGCCGCCTACGACACCGGCGCGTACGACGCCACGCAGTGGGGCGGCGACCAGCAGCACCTCGGCGCGATCCCCCCGCAGTCGGGTGGCCCCGACCACAGCGGCGAGTGGGACGCCGGCGCCTGGCAGCAGCTCGACCCCGCCGCGCACCAGGCCGACCGGACCCAGCAGTGGGAATGGGGCACGCAGGCCTTCGACACCGGTGCGTACGACGCCACGCAGTGGAACTCCGACGGCCCGGCGGCCGACCCGCACGCGACGACCGCTTTCGAGCAGGCCGGGTACGACGAGAGCCACCCGTACGACGAGACCCACGCCTACGCCGAAGGCCACGCGTACGACGAGGCGAATCCTTACGGCGACGGCGACGGCTACGCCGAACACACCTCGCACGAGGGCGAGTCCATCGACGCCGCCCTCACCGGCACCGGCGAGATGCCCGCCGTGCACGACATCGACGGCCGGCTCCTGGACGACCAGGAGGAGGCTCCCTCGGCCGCGGCGACGCCCGCCCCGGGCTCCCGCGTCGCCGCCCGCAACGCCAACCGCTCCCGCCGCCGTATGCCCGCGAAGCGCTCCGCGCTGCTGACGATCGCCGTTCCCTCGGCGTGTGTCATGGGGGTCGCCGGGATCGCCGCCGCCTCGGTCGGCACGCTGACCGGCGGCGAGCAGAGCACCGCGAAGACGCTGGCGGACCCGACCGCGGTCAAGCCGTCCGTCGCGAACGACAAGCTGGACACCCAGCTCGAGAGCCTCTCGGCCGGCGCCGACGACTTCGCCGACCGGGCCAGCCGTACCCAGGAGCGCATCGACCTCAAGGCCCAGCAGGTGGCCGAGAAGAAGAAGGCGGCGGAGGAGGCGGCCCGCAAGGAGCGGCTGCGCCCGAAGTTCGCGCTCCCGGTCGCACAGCGGGGTCTCAGTGCCTACTTCGGCCAGGCCGGCGTCAACTGGATGTCCGTCCACACCGGCATCGACTTCCCGGTGTCGTACGGCACGACGGTGATGGCCGCGACCGACGGCACCGTGCGCACGCAGTGGAACAGCGCGTACGGCAACATGATGGTCGTGACCGCGAAGGACGGCACGGAGACGTGGTACTGCCACCTCTCCAGCTACCGCGTCTCCTCCGGTACGACGGTCAAGGCCGGCGATCCGATCGCGTACTCCGGCAACTCCGGCAACTCGACCGGCCCCCACCTGCACTTCGAGGTGCACCCGGCGGGCGGTTCGGCCATAGACCCCCTGCCGTGGCTGCGCAGCCACGGGCTGGACCCGACGTAACCCGAGCCGCACGCCGACGCCGAAGGGCCGGACCCGGAGCAGAACCCCCGGACCGGCCCTTTCGCTTGCGCGGAGCTACAGCTTCTCCACCGGCGCGTACCGCAGCAGCAGTCGCTTCGGCTTCGCTTCCCCGAAGTCGATCGTCGCCTCGGCGTTGGCGCCGGTGCCCTTGACCCCGACCACGGTGCCGAGTCCGAACTGGTCGTGGGTGACCCGGTCGCCGACGGCGAGCGCGACCACCGGCTTCTCCGAGGTCCTGCGGGTCGCGAAGCCGGACGCACCCGACGCCGAGGATCGCGACCGGGACGAGGACAGCGAGGCGGCGACGCCCGAGACCGGCCCCGCGGGGGCGGCGGTCGCCCCCGTGCGCTTCCAGTCGACGTGCTGCGCCGGGATCTCCTCCAGGAAGCGGGACGGCGGGTTGTACGACGGCTGCCCCCACGCGCTGCGAAGGGAGGACCGGGTGAGGTACAGCCGCTCACGCGCGCGCGTGATGCCGACGTACGCAAGCCGCCGCTCCTCCTCCAGCTCCTTGGTCTGGCCGAGGGCGCGCATGTGCGGGAACACGCCGTCCTCCATGCCGGTGAGGAAGACGACCGGGAACTCCAGGCCCTTGGCGGTGTGCAGGGTCATCAGGGTGATGACGCCGGAGCCGTCCTCGTCCTCGTCGGGGATCTGGTCGGAGTCGGCGACGAGGGCGACCCGCTCCAGGAAGTCGGAGAGCGACCCGGTCTCCTCGCCCTCGCCGGACTCCTGCTCGAACTCCAGCGCCACGGCGGCGAGTTCCTGGAGGTTCTCGATCCGTGTCTCGTCCTGCGGGTCGGTGGAGGCCTGCAACTCGGCGAGGTAACCGGTGCGTTCGAGAACGGCTTCCAGGACGGTCGCCGGGCCCGCGCCGGACTCGACGACGGTCCGGAGCTCCTCCATCAGCACGTTGAACCGCTTCACGGCGTTGGTGGAGCGCGCCGCCATGCCGTACGCCTCGTCGACGCGCTTGAGCGCCTGCGGGAAGCTGATCTTCTCGCGCTGGGAAAGCGCGTCGATCATCGCCTCCGCGCGGTCGCCGATGCCCCGCTTGGGCACGTTGAGGATCCGGCGCAGCGGCACCGAGTCCTCCGGGTTGGCGAGGACGCGCAGGTAGGCCAGGACGTCCCGGACCTCCTTGCGCTCGTAGAAGCGGACGCCGCCGACGACCTTGTAGGGCAGGCCGACGCGGATGAAGACCTCTTCGAAGACACGGGACTGCGCGTTGGTGCGGTAGAAGACCGCGACATCGCCGGCCTTCGCGTCGCCCGCGTCGGTGAGACGGTCTATCTCGTCGGCGACGAACTGCGCCTCGTCGTGCTCGGTGTCGGCGACATAGCCGGTGATGCGCGCACCCGCGCCCGCGTTGGTCCACAGGTTCTTGGGGCGGCGGGACTCGTTGCGCTCGATGACGGCATTGGCGGCGGTGAGGATCGTCTGGGTGGAGCGGTAGTTCTGCTCCAGGAGGATCGTCACCGCGTCCGGGTAGTCCTCCTCGAACTGGAGGATGTTGCGGATGGTCGCGCCGCGGAAGGCGTAGATCGACTGGTCGGCGTCACCGACGACACAGAGCTCGGCGGGCGGCAGGTCGTGTTCGCTCGGCGGTACGTCGACGGGGTGCTCGGAGGTGCCGACCAGCTCCCTGACCAGCGCGTACTGGGCGTGGTTGGTGTCCTGGTACTCGTCGACGAGGACGTGCCGGAAGCGGCGGCGGTAGTGCTCGGCGACGTCCGGGAAGGCGCGCAGCAGGTTGACCGTCGTCATGATCAGGTCGTCGAAGTCGAGGGCGTTGGCCTCGCGCAGCCGCGACTGGTACATGGCGTAGGCCTGGGCGAGGGTCTTCTCGAAGCCGTCGGCGGCCTGGGCGGCGAAGTCCTCCTCGTCGATCAGCTCGTTCTTCAGGTTGCTGATCTTGGCGCTGAAGGACTTCGGCGGGAACTTCTTGGGGTCGAGGTCGAGGTCGCGGCAGACCAGGGCCATCAGACGCTTCGAGTCGGCGGCGTCGTAGATCGAGAAGGAGGAGGTGAACCCGAGCTTCTTCGACTCCCTGCGCAGGATCCGCACGCACGCGCTGTGGAAGGTCATCACCCACATCGCGTTGGCCCGCGGGCCGACGAGCTGCTCGACGCGCTCCTTCATCTCGCCCGCGGCCTTGTTGGTGAAGGTGATCGCGAGGATCTGGCCGGGGTGGACACGGCGCTCGCCGAGGAGGTGGGCGATGCGGTGGGTGAGCACCCGGGTCTTGCCGGAGCCGGCGCCGGCCACGATGAGCAGCGGGGTGCCGGAGTGCACGACGGCGGCGCGCTGGTTCTCGTTCAGCCCGTCCAGGAGCGCGGCCGCGTCCAGCACCGGGCGGGGGGCGCCATCGCGGTAGTAGGCGTCCCGGTCCGGGGGCACGTCGAACTTCCCGCCGAACAGATCGTCCGGAACGGGTTCCGGCACGTGGTCGTCCTCGGGCGGCGGCGGGGGTTCCTCCGCGTGCCCGCGAGGGGCCTGGAGGTCCGCCAGGAAGCTGTCGTCAAAGAGGCTGCTCATCGCTCTCCGAGTCTAGGGGGCCCCACTGACAGCCCGCCGCCGCCCTGAGAACATCGCCGGAATCGGCACGCCCAGCGCCCGGGCGCAGGCCCGCTCAGCGCCCGGGCGCAGGCCGCGACAGCTGTCGCACCCCGCCCGTCCGGCGCCGGCCCACGACCCTCCGGAGCCGTGTCGTCACGGTCCGCGGCCGGCTGGCAGGCGCCGCGCCCCGCCGGAACCGCCCTTCCTCCGCCTCGCGGTCACACTCAGGAAAAGCACTCGAGCCGCGACAGACCACTCGGCGCCGACCGTCAGCCACGCACCCCTGACCGAAGGTCACGAAAATGTATCGGGCATATCGAACATCAACCTTCACAGGGGCCACAGCAGTTGGCTACCGTTCCCGGTAGGCCGTACGACCCCCTCCGGCGAACGTCGCCGGGCCGCGCGGCCTCCGCCGAGTCCGGCAGCGCCGCCGCGCGCCCGGAGCCGGGGACCCACCGAACCCCGGGGTGAATCGGCCGACTCCCGCCCACGGGAGCGCCGTAGGGCAACCCTTCCCGCCCGAACCCGACAGCTAACCCGGTAGGCGGAGCACGGAAGGAGTCGCCTCCCTTGGCGTCGCACCGCAAGTCGCGTCCCGCTGGTACGCGCGTAGCAGGCATACGGACCCCGGCCCTCGCGACGGCCGCGCTCACCTCCGTGGCCCTGCTGTCCCAGTCGGCGAACGCCGCGCCGGCCGATGACAAACCCAGTCTCGAAGAGGTCGAGAAGAAGGTCGACGACCTCTACCGCCAGGCGGAGTCGGCGACCGACACCTACAACGCGGCCAAGGAGCGGACGACCAAGCAGCGCAAGCAGGTCGACACGCTCCTCGACGACGTCGCGCGGCGCACCGAGAAGCTCAACCAGGCCCGGGAGGAGCTCGGTTCCTTCGCCGCCGAGCAGTACCGCACCGGGGCCGCCGCGCCCGGCACAGCGACCTTCCTGCTCGCCGACACCCCGCAGGACTACTTCGACCAGACGCAGCTGATGGGCCGCCTCACGAGCCGCCAGAAGGGCGCGGTCGACGACTACGTCTCCGAGCAGTCGGCGACGATGAAGAAGCGTCAGGAGGCCTCCCAGAGCCTCCAGTCGCTCACCGAGACGCAGAGCGACCTGAAGACCGCGAAGGCGACCGTCCAGAAGAAGCTCGCCGACGCGCGCGAGCTGCTCTCGGAGCTGACGGCTCAGGAGAAGGCCCGCCTCGCGGCGATCGAGAAGGCGAAGCAGGAGGCCGCGGCCCGCAAGGCGGCGGAGCTGGCCCGGCAGCAGGCGGCCGCGGAGAAGGCCGCGCAGGAGGCGGGCCGGCAGGAGAGCACGCCGGGCACCGGCACCTCGACCGCGACCGACTCCTCGTACGCCACCAGGGCCGCCAAGGCGCTCGCCTTCGCCCGCGCACAGATCGGCAAGCCCTATGTGTGGGGCGCCACCGGCCCCGGCTCCTACGACTGCTCAGGCCTCACCCAGGCCGCCTGGAAGGCCGCCGGCGTCACCCTCCCCCGCGTCACCTACGACCAGGTCAACGCCGGCACCACGGTCTCCCTGGCCGACGCCCAGCCGGGTGACCTGGTCTTCTTCTACGACGACATCACCCATGTCGGCCTCTACATCGGCAACGGCATGATGATCCACGCCCCCAAGCCGGGCGCGTACGTCCGCGAGGAGTCGATCTACTACGACGGCGAGTCGGCGATCCACAGCGTGGTGCGACCGGCCTGAGGTCCCGTGGCGCGGGCGGGGCGCCTGCGCCCGCGCGATGTCCCCCACGCGCGTGTGCCCGCCCCGCCCGGGCGATTTCCCCCACGCGCGCGTGCGCGCCCCGCTCGCGGGCTGCGCGGAGCTTCCTAGCATCGGTCCATGGCCGGTACCTCCCCGTACTCCCCCCTGCGCGTCTGGTGGACGCAGCGCCCGCCCGCCGCCGGGGCCGCCGTGCTGGCGACCGGCATCCTGTCGGTCGGGCTGCATCTGACCGGCTACGCGACGCTGTCCCGGATCGCCCTGGTGATCGGCTGCGCGGCCTGGCTGGGACTGGCCGCCGAATTCGCCGTACGACTGCTGCGGGAGCGCGCGCGATGGGCCGCCGAGGCCGGGACGCCGGGCGCCCTGACGGCGGTGGCGGCGACCACCGTCCTCGGCACCGGCTTCTCCGCGCTCGGCCGGCAGCCCCTGGCCGAGGCGCTGCTCGCGCTGGCCGCACTGCTGTGGCCGGTGCTGATCGTGTTCGTCGTGAGCCACTGGAGGCGGCGGATGCCCGGCGGGGTGTTCCTGGGCTGCGTGGCGACGGAAGGCCTCGCGGTCCTCGGCGCCACCCTCGCGGCGGCCGAGTCGGCGGCCTGGCTCGCGCACACCGCGCTCGTGCTGTTCTGGCTCGGTCTGGTCCTCTACGGCGTCGCGCTCTTCCGCTTCGACCCGCGCCAGGTGCTCGAGGGCCACGGTGACCACTGGATCGCGGGCGGCGCGCTCGCCGTCTCGGCGCTGGCCGGCGCGCAGCTGATCGCCGCGGACAGCGCGCGCCTGTACCTGTGGAACGACGACGACCTGGGCGTACTGCACGCGGTGACCGTCACGCTGCTGGTGCTGGACCTGGTCTGGTACGCCGTCCTGCTGGTGGCCGAGTGCCTGCGGCCGCGGCCGCGCTACGACGTGCGGCGCTGGGCCACCGTCTTCCCCATGGGCATGTCCGCTGCGGCGACCCTGTCGGTCGCTGCCGCCGTGGACGTCTCCTGGCTGAAGGTGCCGGGTGAGGTGCTGCTGTGGATCGCGGTGGCGGCCTGGCTGGCCGTCGCCGTGGGAGCGGTCGCCGAGGCGCGTGCCGCTCTCAGGTCCACAGGACCGCGATGAAGACGTTGGCCGTGGTCAGCGCGCCGACCAGGCCGAACAGCCTCTTGTCGACCTTCTCGTCGTCGCGCTTCACATAGACGAGTCCGAGGATCACGATCAGCAGGGCCAGCTTCACGCCGATCTTGATGTTGTTGACGTGCTGGTCGTCGGCCTGGTTGAGGCCGACCAGGATCACCCCGGTGACCAGCATGGTCGCGGCGCCGTGCAGCATCGCGGGGACGAACCGGGCGGCGCCCTGGCCCATCGCCTTCATCTGGGTGAGGAAACCGCCGAGCAGCGAGGCGATGCCGATGATGTGCAGGCCGACGAAGAGATGGATGAGTACGTCCATGGGGCCGGAGCCTATTGCGGTCCCTCAGGAGCGCACACACCGCCCCCGTCGGGAGATCTTGCATATATGCGGCTCCTAGCACTCCAAACCTCCCGAGCGGCAGGAAATCCCGACTTCGGTCAGCGCGCCACGCGAAGTCGACGGCGGCACCCCGGGATCACGATCACCTTCGGTCACCAGTCGATTACCTGACGGCACTTCCGCACAACGCGTTACCTCCCGGACACACCCAGGTTTAGCGTCCTCCACCAGGTGACCGGCTCCCCACCGCCGCCCGGGCCAGGGGCGGCAGTCGGCCACCACCGCCGAGAAGGTCCGGCGGCGGTCCGCTCCCCCTGTGCGGGCCGTCGCCGGACGCGCACACCGCCCCAGGCGGTCGTACGGCCGCTCCCTCCTGGCGTCCGTACGTCCCTGGGTCCCGGGGCGGCGGTCGGACGAAAGGACGTGCAGTCCACGTGGCAGCGCACCGCAAGCCCCGTCAACGCTCGGCCGGCGGCCATACGGTCCGTACGGCGGCGACGATCGCCCTCGCCGGAGCGGCGACCGCGGCGGGCTTCGACGGGACCGGACACGCCGAGCCGCAGCTCACGCCCGCGCAGGTCAAGGCGAAGGTGGACCAGCTCTACCAGGAGGCGGAGACCGCCACCGAGAAGTACAACGGCGCGAAGGAGAAGGCGGAGGCCGCCGAGACCCGGCTCGACTCCCTGCGCGACCAGGCGGCCCGCAGGACCGCGCAGCTCAACGAGGCCCGGGACGGGCTGGGCGCGATCGCCGCCGCGCAGTACCGGGGCGGCGGACTCGACCCCGCGATGCAGCTCGCCCTCTCCGACGACCCCGGCCACTACCTGGACGGCGCCGAGTTCGTCGAACGGGCCGGCAGCAGACAGGCGACCTCGGTGGCGAACGTCCGCCGGCAGCTGCGCGAGATCGAGCAACTGCGCGGTGCCGCACACATCGAGCTGGAAGCGCTGAAGTCCCGTCAGGCGGAGCTGAGGCGCCACAAGAAGACGATCACCGGGAAGCTGGACGCGGCCCGCCGCCTGCTCGCTCAGCTGCCGGCCGGGGAACGCGCGGGAGTGGGTGAGGCCGGGGCTCGCGCCTCACGTGACGCGTCGGGCGCGCGCCAGGGCCTGACGACACCCGCCGCGGCCACCGCGCAGGCCCCCAACTCCCGTGCCGCGGCGGCCGTCTCCTACGCCTACTCCAAGCTCGGCAGCCCCTATGTCTGGGGCGCCACCGGCCCGGACGCCTTCGACTGCTCGGGCCTCGTCCAGGCCGCGTACCGCTCCGCCGGCATCTCCCTGCCCCGCACGACCTACGCCCAGATCGACGCCGGCCAACGCGTCTCCCGCTCCGAACTCCTCCCCGGCGACCTGGTGTTCTTCTACTCCGGCATCACCCATGTCGGCCTCTACATCGGCAACGGCATGATGATCCACGCCCCGAACCCGTCGGCACCGGTACGGGAAGCGCCGATCGACGAGATGCCCTTCGCGGGAGCCACCCGGGTGGTGTGAGCGGGCCCGGACGGGCGAGGCCCGGACGAGTGCCCCCGACGAGTGCGCCCCGGACGTGCGCGGGTCAGACCAGTCGCCGTGCGGTCGCCCATCGCGTCAGCTCATGACGGTTGGACAGCTGCAACTTCCGCAGCACCGCCGAGACATGGGACTCGACCGTCTTCACCGAGATGAACAGCTGCTTGGCGATCTCCTTGTAGGCGTAGCCCCGCGCGATGAGCCGCAGCACCTCGCGCTCGCGCTGGGTCAGCCGGTCGAGGTCCTCGTCGACCGGCGGTGCGTCGGTGGAGGCGAAGGCGTCCAGGACGAAGCCCGCGAGCCGCGGGGAGAACACCGCGTCACCCTCCTGGACGCGGAAGACGGAGTCGACGAGGTCCGTGCCCGTGATCGTCTTCGTCACATAGCCGCGCGCCCCGCCCCGGATCACCCCGATCACGTCCTCGGCCGCGTCCGAGACGGACAGGGCGAGGAAACGGACGGGCTGCTCGGGGTCGGCCATCAACGGGGCGCAGCGGCGCAGCACTTCGACCCCGCCGCCGCCCGGGAGGTGGACGTCGAGGAGGACGACCTCGGGGCGGGTCGCGGTGATGACGGTGACGGCCTGCTCGACGTCCGCGGCCTCCCCGACGACCTCGACACCGGTCTCCTCGGTCCGGCCGATCTCGGCCTGGACGCCGGTGCGGAACATGCGGTGGTCGTCGACGAGGACCACGCGCACCCGGCGCTCGCCCGCGCCCCCGGTGACCTCAGCCGTGTCGTTCGCCTCGTCGCTCATGACGTCTTCTCCGCCCTCTCCATCTCCAGCTCGACCTCCGTGCCGCCGCCCGGCACCGCGCGCAGCCGGGCCGTGCCGCCGTGGCGCTCCATGCGGCCGATGATCGATTGTCTGACACCCATCCGGTCGGCGGGTATCGAGTCGAGGTCGAAGCCGGGACCGCGGTCCCGGACGGACACGAAGACCGTCCTGCCCTCGACTTCGGCGTAGACCTGTACGGCGCCGCCCTCGCCACCGTACTTGGCGGCGTTGACCATCGCCTCGCGCGCGGCCTGCATCTGCGCGCTGGTCCGCTCGTCGAGCGGGCAGTCCCCGACGACCACGACCTCGATGGGGACGCCGTGCTTGTCCTCCACCTCGGCGGCGTTGCGCCGCACCGCGTCGGCGAGGTCGGTGGGTTCGTCGGCCTCGTCCTTGCCGGTGCCCTCGGGCTTGTAGAGCCAGGTGCGCAGGTCGCGCTCCTGGGCGCGGGCGAGGCGGCGGACCTCGCCGGGGTTCTCCGCGTTGCGCTGGATCAGGGTGAGGGTGTGCAGCACGGAGTCGTGGACATGGGCGGCGACCTCGGCGCGCTCCTGGGCACGGATGCGCATCAGACGCTCCTCGGAGAGGTCCTGGGTCATCCGGACGAGATACGGCCCCGCGAGCAGCGTTATCCCCACGAGGACCGCGAGTGCCGCCTGGAGGACGGAGCCGAGGTGGGCCGCGGACCCCTGGAGGACGAAGACCCCGGAGACACCCGCGGTGACGAGGAGGACACCGCCCGCGGCACGCAGCAGGCTGAGGGTGCGCCGACGGCGGCCGACCTCCATCCAGCGGGCCCGGCGGGCATTGTCCGCCTGGCGCCAGACGAGGGCGACGCCGGCGCCGACGAGGACGGCCGGCCAGAGGTACGCCTTGGCCCCGTTGCCCACATTGACATTGCCGACGAAGACCATGGCCACGACGACCATGAGGAGCAGGGCCACGATCTGGCCCCTGTCGGGGCGGCGGGCGACCAGTCTGCGGCGGCCGTCCGGCGAGGTCTCCGTGGTGACCAGGGACGGGGGCCGCTGTCCACCGACCCCGCCGACGCCGAGCGGCACGAAGAACCAGAACGCGGCATACAGCAGGGCACCGAGGCCGTCCGCCATGAACAGGCCGACGAAGACGAGCCGCACCCAGATGACGGGCAGCCCGAGATGCCCGGCGAGCCCCCGCGCCACACCACCCAGCCAGCGTCCGTCACTGCTGCGGTAGAGCTTGCGCGGCGGCCGCGGTTCGACGAGGGGCGCTGCTGCGGCTTCCGGCATGCCATCGATCGTCACACGGCCGGGGTGCCGGGGCATCAGGGTTGGCCCCCGAGACTCCCCTGATCTTCGAACGGCGTGCCCTCCGAACACCTCCCTCCCCCCTCTCAGGGCCGATATCAGGGTCCGGCCAGGGTCGTTCCGACTCCCGCCGGGCCCTCCCGCCCGTCACCATGGACACATGACAGATCACCAGCACGCCGCGGCCGCCGGATCCGGCGGAGGCCCGGACCGGAGCACCGGCACCGGCACGGGCGCGGGCGCGCACGAGGAAAAAGGAGGAGGCACGGCACCATCCACGGCCGCACACGACACCGAAGGCCCCGCCCGGGAGCCCGCCGCGGAGCCTGCCCCGGACCCCACCACGGAGCCCGGCCCGGCCCCCGCCCCCCTCTCCTTCCGACGCGACCGGCGGCACAAGCAGCTCGCCGGGGTGTGTGCCGGGCTCGGGCGGCAGTGCGACATGGACCCAGTGATCTTCCGGATCACCCTCGCCGTGCTCTCGGCGACGGGCGGCATCGGCCTCATCTTCTACGGCTTCGCCTGGCTCGTGGTCCCGTACGAGGACGAGGACGAGAACGAGGTGCGCAAGCTCCTCACCGGCCGGGTGGACGGCCAGGCACTGACCGGAGTGCTGTTCGCCCTGGTCGGCTGCGGGGTCTTCCTCACCATGCTGAGCAACACCGGCGTGCTGACGTTCGCTCTGGTGGTCTCCCTGCTCCTCGCGGGCGCCGGCTACTGGTCGCGCAACCGCGGCACCCCCGACCCGGACCCGCTCTCCGCGCAGGCCGTCGCCGACGCCCCGCCCGAGGCCCAGGCTCCGCCGGTACCGGCCGGCTCCCCTTCCTGGTGGCGCGACCCCATCGTCAAGGACGGCACCCATGTCGGCGGCACGGGCTATCTGTGGGGACCCCTGGACTCCCGTGACCGTGACATCGCGGCGGCCGTCAACATCGGCCTCGGCACCCCGTGGAACCGGCGCGAGAACCTCCGCGCGGCCTACACCCGGCCCGCCAAGCCCCGCGGCCCGCGCTGGATCGGGGGCTGGATCTTCCTGTTCGCCCTGCTGGCGGGTGGTCTCGCCACCGGAGCGACCTGGGAGCAGCACCCGCTCGGCACGAGTCTTCAGACCGGCCTGGCCTGCGCGCTGATCGTCTTCGGCGTCGGCGTGGCCATCAGCTCCTTCCTGGGCCGCACAGGAGCGGGCTCGCTCTTCCTCGCCGTCATCACGGCAGGACTGCTGGCCACCTCCGCGGCCCTGCCGAAGGACATCACCACGCACTGGGTCCGCACCACCTGGAAACCGGCGGCGGCGACGGAAGTCCGCCCGGACTACGAACTCGGCACCGGAGTGGGGACCTTGGACCTGACCAAGCTGGACGTGGCCAAGGGGCGGACCCTGAAGACCCGGGCCGACGTGGGTGTCGGCCGGCTGGTGGTGATCGTGCCGCCGGACGTGACCGTGAAGGCGAGCATCGACGTGGGAGTGGGCGACATCCAGCTGCCGGGCGACAACCAGCAGGACGTGGACGTGCAGCCCGGCAAACGCAAGGAGGTCACCCTGCCACCGGCCTCGGACACCAAGAACGGCGGCACCCTCGACCTGGATCTGCGGGTCGGCATCGGACAGGCGGAGGTGAGCCGTGCTGCGTCATGAGTTCCAGCCGGGAAGACTGGTCGCCGGCGCCTTCCTCACCCTCGCGGGCATCACCTACGTCGGGGATGCGGGCGGTGCCTGGGACACACCCTGGTTCGCGGTGATCCCGATGGTCGTGGGCGGCCTCTGCCTGGCAGGCGTGGTCGGGCTGCTGACCCGCGCGATACGCGGCCGCCGCGCCCGCCACCGCACAGAGACACCCCCGGAGGTGGCGGACACGGCACCACCGCCCTCACCACACTGACGTCACGGGGAAACGGCCAGTCCCCCAGCCACCGGTGGCTCCCACCGCGGCTCCGCCGACCGGAGCTACCGGTAGCCTCCCGCCCGCTGCCGTCGTCGGGACCGCAAGGCGGCGTCCACGGAGAACACGGAGGCTCCCGCGAGCACGAGCGGCAGCCAGGCCATCAGGTAGGCGAGGTCGTTGCCGTAGTAGTAGGGATCGGAGGCCCAACTCACCGTCAGCCACAGACTGAGCGAGATCAGCGCACCGCCCAGTGCGGCCAGGCGTGCCAGGATGCCGAGCAAGGTGCCGATGCCGACGGCGAGTTCACCGAAGGCGATGGCGTACCCGAACCCGACGGGGTTCTTCAGGGACAGGTCGACCAGTGCGGGAATCGCGGAGGAATCCCGCACACCGCGCATCATGTCGCCGATGGAACCCGAGCCGGAGTCCTTCATGAAGGCACTGTCGGTCAGCTTGTCCAAGCCGGCGTAAATGAAGGTGACGCCCAGGAAGATGCGCAGAGGAAGCAGGGCGTACTGGCTGATGTTGTCCCGCCAGGACCGTGCCTCGTCGTAATAGGGGGCGTGCGTGTCCGTACGAAAACCATGAGTCATCGCTCCGAGCCGCCTCTCACCAGCAAGCCGAGACCCCTCACAAGACGATACGCACGGAGGGGCGGCGCGGCTCAATCCGGTTCGGAGAAGTTTTCGAGGGCCACGCCGACGTTCCCGACCTCGGGGTCGCCGGGGACGCGGACCGAACACAAGCAGCGATCAGTCCGTCACATCGATCGCGTACCGGTTCGTCTCCACCCCCGCCGCGGTGACCACCTGCACCTCCACCCGTCCCGCCTCCACATCCGCCGGCACCGGCACGGTCAGTACGTCGTCCGCCGGGTTGCTGAAGCCTCCGGCCACCGGCACCAGCGGCACCTGCACGTTCACCGGACCGATCCGCACCACCATCCGCGCCAGCCGGTCCGCCCGCTGCGCCCCCGGCGGCACGAACCCGGCGCCGCGGATCTCGATGTCGTCGCCGGTGCGGATGGGTCCGTCCAGGTCGCCCGCCTCGCGCGACCGCACCACGGAGAGGATCACCGGCCGCCCGCCCTCCGCGTACTTCCCCGCCACATACGTCGCCGCCGACACCAGCACCACCACCGCGAGCCCCCACGGCAGATCCGGCAACTGGTCCGGCCGCCGGGCCAGTCGTACGGCCGCGAACAGCAGCGCGACCCCGCCGATCACGACGTACTGGATGTCGGCGAAGCTGCCCCGACCGGAGTCGTCGGTCAGCAGGTCCGCCGCCCGCGGCCGGTCCGCCCGTACCTTCTGGAGCCGCTGCCCCAGCACCCGCAGCCCGACCACCCGCCGCACCAGCACGGCGATCCCGCACACCACGGCGAGCACGGTCACGACACCCGCGCCCCGGGCCAGTTCGAGCCCGGAGATCAGCGTGTCCCGTTCCGCACCGGAGGAGGCCGCGGCGAGCCGTCCCACCAGGACCAGCACCGCGTACGCGACGAACAGCACCCACGCCACGGCGACCGCCCGTGACGTGGAGAGCCGGTTGTCCTCGCCGATCACCGGCGCGAGCACCCCGCCCCGGGCCCGGTGGAACCAGGACGCGGCGGTCAGCGAACCGGCCACCACCAGTGCGGCCAGCAGCCCCGCCGTCCGCGCCGCGGTCCACCCGGCGCCGATCGCCGTGAGCGCCTGGACGAGCACCAGCACCACGACCGCGGCCCACACCGCACCCGCCGTACGGCGCCACAGCCGGGCGAGCCAGGCCGCGCCCTCGGCCCGTCCGCGCTCGGCCACGAGCTCCGCGGACTGGGTGAGTTCCTCCGAGATCCACTGCCGGGAGGCCGACGCGGAGTGCGCCACGGCGGCGGGCAGCCCCTGCCCGGCGGCGAACTCGTCCCGCTTCAACAGGAATTCCGCCACCGCGCGCCGATGCCCGGTCCGTGCGCCGTGCGGACAGTCCCCGCAGGTGCAGCCCCCGTCATGCGCACCCCCGGGCCCTCTGGAGGCACCGAACGCACCCCCGTCCACGCCCTGTCTCGCTTCCTGCACCGCCACGCCCGACGCCCGCCTTCCCAGACCCCCGAGAAACCCCGAACAACTCCCCGGCGATGACAGCGAATTGTGCCCTACGGCACACCGCCCGGACCCGGCAGGTCCGGTCCGCGCAAGTGAAGCGACGGGTGAAGCGGGCCCCGCCGTGTTGACCCGGCTGCGAGAATTTGCGTATGGCCGAGATCATCCAGCGTGACGGGACCTGGGTCTTCGACGGCACAACGGTCAGGATCACGCCGGGACTCCACCGTTCCGTGCCGTTGTTCCGGCAGACGTACGGCGAGATCGCCGTGCCCCTGGAGGCCATCGCGGGCGTGGCGTTCGAGCCGGAACGCAAGCGCGGCCGGCTCAGGATGCGGCTGCGCGAGGGCGCGGACCCGCTCCTGCACGCGACCGGCGGACGGCTGCCGGACTCGGCCGATCCGTACCGGCTGGTCGTGGATGTCGACCGCGCCGGGGTCGCCGAGTACGTGGCCGAGGAGATCCGCCGGTCCCTTCTCCTCGACCAGATCCCCAAGGAGCCGACGAAGACGTACCTGCTCCCCGGCCCGCCGGTCCCGGTCTCGGTGCGCTCCTCCGACGGCACGGTCTCCTTCGACGGCATCCAGGTGCGTATCGACTGGGCCGACACCTCCGACCGCGTCAAGCGCGCGACCGGCCCGCGGATCGTCGACGTGGGCGACCTCGTCCAGGTGGAGTGGCTGCCCAACTCCGGTTACGAGGACGGGTTCATGCGGTTCGTGACCCGTGAGACGTCGTTCTCGAAGCTGCCGCCGGAGAAGGACCCGTACGCCCTCGACCTGTGGGGCAGCACCCGCCGCGACCTGCTCACGGCGTTGGTCGCGACGGCGGTCACGGCCCGGCTGCCGCACCCCTCCACCCGGGGCGGCCCCGAGTACGACGACGAGCGGGCCCTGCGGCCCCGGCCGGCGGCGTCAGCCGTGCCGCCGTCGGCCGACCACCACGACGTACTGCTGCGCAGGCTGCGGGAGCTGGGCGAGCTGCACCGCGAAGGGGTGCTCACGGACGAGGAGTTCGCCGCGACGAAGGCAGCCGTACTGCGGGGCTTCTAGCTCGGCGGAGACACCCCGGGCCCTCAGCTCAGCAGATCCGGCTCGCTGCGGCTGATGTCCTGCCACATCGGCTGGTAGTTGATCCACGCGACCAGGTCCCCGCCCAGCTGTTCCCGCGTCGCCACCGCCGCCCGGTGGTCGATGAGCACGGGGCGGCCCGCCGCCCGGGCCGTCAGCTGGACCTGGCTGGAGCGTTCCATGGAGATGAACCACCAGGCCGCCGCGTCCACCGAGTCCCCGACGGTCAGCAGGCCGTGGTTGCGCAGGACCAGGGCCTTGCGGGAGCCGAGCGCGGTGGCGATCCGGCGGCCCTCCTCGGCGTCCACGACGACCCCGGTGTAGGTGTCGTACAGCGCGTGGTCCTCGTAGAAGGCGCAGCTCTCCTGGGTGATCGGGTCGAGGAGTTCACCGAGGGCGGCCAAGGCGCGGCCGTGCACGGAGTGGCAGTGGGCGACGGCCACGACGTCGGGGCGGGCGGCGTGCACCTGGGAGTGCACGGTGAACGCGGCCTGGTTGACGTGATGGCGGCCGTCGATCACCTGGCCGTCGGAGTTGGCGAGCACCAGGTCGCTCACGGTGACGTGCTTGAAGGGCATGCCGAAGGGGTTGACCCAGAAGCAGTCGGTGAACTCGGGGTCGCGGGCGGTGATGTGTCCGGAGACGCCGTCCTCGAAGCCGAGCCGTCCGAAGGTGCGCAGCGCGCCGGCGAGCCGCTCCTTGCGGTGCCGGCGTTCCTCCTCGACGGAGTCGTGCATCGGCGGCATCGCGAACTGGAGCTTCTCGGTGGGCACGGGCATCGGCGGAGTCGGCCCGAGGGGTGTCCCGTGCATCTGTTCCTCCAGCACTGGGTTGCTTACGGGGCGGAAGTTACCGTCGGCCGGCGCAGGAGAACAGGGGTGGTTTGTAAAGATGGCGCACACAGCGGATACCGGACAGAAGATGTCGGGTATGGGCGGAAGACTGCACGGTATGAACTGGGCAGACTTCTCCTCCGCGGAACCCGACCTCGCCAGGACCGTGGAGCGGCGCTTCGGCGCCTTCACGCACCACACCCTCGCCACTCTCCGCAAGGACGGCTCTCCGCGCACCACGGGCCTGGAGGTCCGCTTCCTGAACGGCGAACTCTGGCTCGGCATGATGCCGGACTCGCTCAAGGCGCGTGACCTGCTGCGCGACCCGCGTTTCTCCCTCCAGGCCAACCCCGGCGAGGGCCAGACCATGGGCGGCGGAGACGTCCGGATCAGCGGCCGGGCGCACGAGGTCACCGATCCGCAGACCAAGGCCCGGTACGGCGAAGAGGTGGAACCGCCGGAGCCGTTCCACCTCTTCCGCACCGAGCTGACGGAGGTCGTGCGGACCTACGTCGAGGACGACACCTACCTGGTCGTCCAGGTCTGGAAGCCCGGTCAGCCCTTGCGCACCCTCAAGCGCACCTAGGGCCTACTCCCACTCGATCGTGCCCGGCGGCTTCGACGTCACGTCCAGCACCACGCGGTTGACGTCGGCCACCTCGTTGGTGATCCGCGTCGAGATCTTCGCGAGGACGTCGTACGGCAGTCGCGACCAGTCGGCCGTCATGGCGTCCTCGCTCGACACCGGGCGCAGGACGATCGGGTGGCCGTAGGTGCGGCCGTCGCCCTGGACGCCGACCGAGCGGACGTCCGCGAGCAGGACGACCGGGCACTGCCAGATGTCCCGGTCCAGGCCGGCCGCGGTCAGCTCCTCGCGGGCGATGGCGTCGGCGTCGCGCAGCAGGTCCAGGCGCTCCTTGGTGACCTCGCCGACGATCCGGATGCCGAGGCCGGGGCCCGGGAAGGGCTGGCGCTGGACGATCTCCTCCGGCAGACCCAGCTCCTGGCCGACCATCCGGACCTCGTCCTTGAACAGCTTGCGCAGCGGCTCGATCAGCTGGAACTCGAGGTCCTCGGGCAGGCCGCCGACGTTGTGGTGGGACTTGATGTTCGCCGTGCCGGTGCCGCCGCCGGACTCGACCACGTCCGGGTAGAGCGTGCCCTGGACGAGGAACTCCACCGCCGGGCCCTCGTCCGCGATGATCTCGGCCTGGGCCTGCTCGAAGACCCGGATGAACTCCCGGCCGATGATCTTCCGCTTCTCCTCGGGGTCCGAGACACCCTTGAGCGCGGTCAGGAAGCGCTCCTCCGCGTCGACGACGACCAGCTTGACGCCGGTCGCGGCCACGAAGTCCTTCTCGACCTGCTCGGTCTCGCCCTTGCGCATCAGGCCGTGGTCGACGTACACGCAGGTCAGCTGGTCGCCGATGGCACGCGCGACCAGGGCCGCGGCCACCGCGGAGTCCACGCCGCCGGACAGACCGCAGATGGCGCGCTTGTCGCCGACGCGTGAGCGGATCTCGGCGACCTGCTCCTCGATCACGTTGCCGGTGGTCCAGTCGGGCTTGAGACCGGCACCCCGGTACAGGAAGTGCTCCAGGACCTGCTGGCCGTGCGTGGAGTGCATGACCTCGGGGTGGTACTGGACGCCGTAGAGCTTCTTCTCGTCGTTCTCGAAGGCGGCGACCGGGACGACGTCGGTGGACGCGGTCACGGTGAAGCCCTCGGGGGCGGCCGAGCAGGCGTCACCGTGGGACATCCACACCGACTGCTCGTCCGGGGTGCCCTCGAAGAGGGTGGATCCGGACTTCGAGACGTGCAGCGGCGTACGGCCGTACTCACGCGCGCCGGTGTTGTCGACGGTGCCGCCGAGGGTGGTCGCCATCAGCTGGAAGCCGTAGCACATGCCGAAGACCGGGACGCCGGACTCGAACAGCTCGCGGTCCAGGCGCGGGGCGCCCTCCGCGTACACCGAGGAGGGGCCGCCGGAGAGGATGATGGCCGCCGGGTTCTTGGCGAGCATCTCCGCGACCGGCATGGTGCTCGGCACGATCTCGCTGTAGACCCGCGCCTCGCGGACACGACGGGCGATGAGCTGGGCGTACTGCGCGCCGAAGTCGACGACCAGGACGGTGTCGGGGGCGGCTGGGGTCGCTGATGACACGGGTTGCCTTCCGGCGGTGAGCGAGGTGTGTGTGCGGCCGAGTCTACCGGGACCCGCGGGCCCCGACCGGGGCCGAGCCCGGTCTCAGGATGCGAACCGGGTTGGACACCGCCGCGGGGCCCTGCATACTGCTCCCATGCTCACGCAGACGACCTACCTGTTTACCTATGGCACCCGGCCCGCCGGCTGCCGTGGTCGTGCTGCTTGAGCAACTGACAAGCGACTTCCCAGGCGCCCCGGGCCGACAAGGTCCGGGGCGCCTGGTGTTTTCCGGATCCTGTCGCTCCGGGGCACCCGGCCACCCCACCGACACCGCCCAGGAGCTCTACATGACCACCACCCCGGACACCAGCACCCCCGAAGCCACCATCGCGGACGCCCGAGAACGGATCGACGCGATCGACGACCGGATCCTCGGTCTGATCCAGGAGCGGATGGCCGTCTCGGCCGTCGTCCAGCAGACCCGGATCGCCTCCGGCGGCCGGCGGGTCCACCTCGCCCGCGAGATGGAGATCCTCGGCCGCTACCGGGACGCCCTGGGCAAGCCCGGCACCAACCTCGCGATGACGCTCCTCGAACTGTGCAGGGGTCGCATCTGAGTTCGGGCACCGCCTCACCCGTACGGCGCGTGACCGCCGCCCCCACGGCCTCGTTGGTGGTGGTGTCCGTGCCAGCCAGGGGCGGGCCCGACAGAACCACGCGTGGCTCGCTGGAGCGATGAGACGTACGGAACGTGCCGTGCGTCGTGGGACCTCGCTCCAGTAGTGACCGGACGGCAGGGGACAGCAGCCCGGTCACCCAAGAGAACGGCCGGCTCCGGGGACGCCCGGGGCCGGCCGGCGGGACAAGTACCGGCACCAGGCTGGGTCAAACGGTTGCGGAGGCCGCGCCCATCCAGCACGATGCCTAGAAAGCCCCCAAGTACCTCCGCAGACAACGGTATTCGTCTTGTCTCGCCGCATTGCCCGAGGGTCAATTGCCAAAGATCCCAGAGGTCCCAGAGGTCATTGCCAGAGGTCCGGACCAATGGGCGGCGAGTACGACGGCTCGAAGAGCAAGCGGCGCAACCCCCCGGCGCCGCTCCCCGGCACCGGCGCTGCCCTGACGTCGGTGCTGACGAAAGAAGGGCCCCGCGGTTCCGCCCCGCGGGGCCCTTCACTCATGAAAGCGGCGACCGGAAGGCAGCCGGAGGCGGCTAGACCCGGGACACCGTCCCGCAGTCCTTGATCCGGCCGATGTCCTCGCTGCGGTCGTAGGGATCCCGCGTCGGACCCGTGGGGGCCGGTTCCGTGGGCTCCGCCGTGGTGGGGAACTCCGGGTGCAGGAAGCCGTCGTGGACGTCGCAGGTCGTGTTGCCGGCGCTCTCGTCGTACCGCAGGACGTTGAGCTTGCCCGGGGTGACCTGGTACTTCGCCGGATCGGGCATTTCGACGTCGAGGACGCGGCGGACGATGGTGCGGGTCACCTCGGTGGTGCCGTCGGTGCGCACGACCGGGTAGACGAAGGTGTAGTCGGCGTGCACGGCCACCGAGGCGTGCTCACCGGCCTTGAACGTCATCCGGCCCCGCAGCTTGACCACGTCACCGACCAGCCGGACCTCGGCGGGGTCGAAGCGGCTGAACATCGACAGCGGGTCGTGGTCCTTGTCCGGCTTGCTCAGGCCGGTGTTCAGGCGCTTGAGGACGTCGCCCTGCCTGGGGTCCAGCAGGGCGAGCGCCGCGGCGGGCCGTTCACCGCGCAGGGTGCCCGGAGCGAGGTTGGACTCGACCAGCAGCTTCTTGGTCAGCTCCAGGGCCTGGCCGACCTCGGCCGCGGACTGGCCGGTGACGGCCTTCGCCTTCGGTACGACGATCCCGGACTCGCCGTCGGCCCACTGCTTGGCCGGCGAACCGGCGAACGGGTCGTCGAGGGTGGGGATCTCGGGGTCCACGGCAGCGGGGGCCGTGGTCGGGGCCGCCGTCTCCTCGGGCAGCGGGGCGGCGGCGGACTCCGCGGAGTTCCCGGCGCCGAAGGGGTCGCCCGGCACCAGCGACGGCTTCACCGCGACGACGGCCACCACGACCGCGACGGCGATCCCGAGGACGCCCCACAGGCCCCGCCGGCTCTTCTTCTGCTGCCAGGCGGGTCCGGTGCGCCAGCCCTCCGGCAGTTCTCCGCGCGCTTCCTGTCGCCGCAGCCGCTCGGCCACCTCACGGGCCCGCGCGGAGGGTTCCTTGGGGGCGGTGTCTCGGATGTCCCGTTCGGTGTCACGAACGAATCGTTCCCAGACGTCGTCCGGAATCTTGGGGTCTTCTGCCACGTGGGTCAGTTCTAGGGCCTTGGAAAGCGTGTTCACAAGGTGAACTGGTATGTGACTCAGGCCACATAAGTTTTCTGTCAATGGCCGCACAACCATTCACGGCCGACAGGGATCAAACCTCACGAACCACGGGCCCCACCCGCGCCCCACACGCGGAGGCCTCCTGACGTGTGATGCGCGCAGCGCGGCACACCCGACTCCCGAGGTCTTCATGAAGCTTCGTCGTGCACTTGCCGCCGCGGCCGCGACCGCCGCGATAGCGCCGCTGGCGCTGTTCGCCGCGCCGAGCGCGTTCGCGGACGAGACCCCCACGCCGACCGCGACCGAGAGCACGCCCGCCGCCGACTCCACCCCGGCCGACGCCACGAGCACCCCGGCGGCCCCGGCCACGACCCCGGCGGACCCGACGACCACCACCACCGCCACCGGAACCCCGACCACGGGCGCGTCCGGCTCGGCCTCCGCGAGCAGCAGCCCGTCGACGAGCCCGACCGGCTCGGCGTCCGCCACCGGCAGCCCCTCCGCGAGCGAGAGCGGCAAGCCCGGCGACGCGTGCGAGATCGACGAGGACAGCGGCCCGGTCTTCGAGGACAGCGACGTGCTGCACAGCTCGCTGACCGGTCTGCCCGAGTCCATCGTGGCGGGCAGCGGCTGGACGAACTTCAAGTTCAACGTCAGCAACTCCGGCGACGACACCGTCAAGGACATCCAGCCGATCGTCGCCGTCGGCGCGGTCGACTGGAACTTCGACGAGGACTACAGCGACCTGATCACCGTCCAGGTGAAGCAGGGCGGCTCCTGGGTCGACGTGGCCACGCAGTTCGGCGAGGGCGGCTCCTTCAACTCCTTCAGCCTGGACGGCGGCGACTCCGTCAGCTACCAGCTGCGGGTGAAGGTCGACCGTCAGGTCCCGAGCGCGATCGGCATCGCCATCGGCCTGGCCGAGTACTCCGACGACCAGGGCTGCTGGGTCTCCCAGGACGACAACTACGGCATCTACTACTTCGAGGTGCTCGCGGCCGGCTCCGACGCGGGCAAGCCGGGCGACGCCAAGCCGCAGACCGGCGGCAAGAGCGCCATCAAGGACGTCAACGACGTCGACGTGGACGGTCAGCTCGCCGAGACCGGTTCGAGTTCGGCCCTTCCGGTCATCGGCCTCGTCGGCGGGTTCGCCGTCGTCGCCGGTACCGGTGTCGTCTTCGCGATGAAGCGGCGCAAGGGCGTGAACGGCGCCCACGCCTGAGTCGTAGGGCCGCAAACGCCGTAAATACAGCTTGACGCAAGAAAAAGAGAAGGACCTGCGCTCGGAGGGGGGCGCAGGTCCTTCTCTTTTGTGTTGTCCGGCTCTACGACTTCTCGTCCGGCTCTACGACTTCTTCGGCACCGCCGGTATCCCCAGGAACGGCAGCCTCAGCGCGCCGAAGGCCTCCGCCGGGACCGCCGGTGACGCGGGCTCGACGGGATGGAGGCGCTCGTACGCCTCGCCCTGGGCCGGACGGGGGTCCTGCTCGCCCTTGTTGGGCCAGTACGACATCGCCCGCTCGGCCTGTGCGGTGATCGTCAGCGAGGGGTTCACGCCGAGGTTCGCGGAGACCGCGGCGCCGTCGACGACCGAGATCCCGGGGTGGCCGTAGAGCCGGTGGTACGGGTCGATGACACCGGTCTCGCGGGAGGAGCCGATGGGGCAGCCGCCGAGGAAGTGGGCGGTGAGCGGGGTGCCCATGAGCTCGCCGACGTTGGAGCCGGCGAAGCCGTTGATGTCGGCGGCGACGGCGGACGCGGCCTGTGAAGCGGCCCTGATCTGCTTGGGGTTGGGGGCCCCGTGGCCCTGGCGGGCGGTGAGCAGGCCCTTGCCGACGCCGTCCGGTTTCAGGTACGTCGTCAGGGAGTTGTCCAGCGACTGCATGACCAGGCCGATGATGGTCCGCTCCGACCAGCGGCGGTTGGAGAGGGAGCGCAGGACCAGGAGGGGGTGCCGGGCGGCGTTCGCGAGCCAGGCCGCCACCCTCGACGCGCCCTCCGCGTACGGCACTTGGAGGATCGACAGGCCGCCCATCGAGTTGGAGCCCTTGCCGTAGCGGACCGGCTCGATGTGGGTGTTCTCGTCCGGGTGGATGGAGGACGTGATGGCGACGCCCTGGGTGAAGTCGACCTTGGCGGCGCCGGTGGCCTTGCGGTAGCGCCGGTTGTCGGTCTGGGCGCCGACCAGGGCCTCGGAGTTGGTCCGGGTGAGCTCGCCCAACTTCTCCGAGATGTACGGCAGTTGCCCGCCGGCCTTCATGCGGTGCAACAGGGTCTGGGTGCCGTAGGTGCCGGCGGCGATGACGACCTGGCGGGCCTTGAAGGTGCGGCCCCGCGAGGACTTGCGGCGGTCGTCGGTGGGCAGGGTCGCGACCGCGTAGCCGCCCTGCGAGTCGTCGGTGACCGAGACGACGGTGGTGAGGGGGTGGACGACCGCGCCGGCCTTCTCGGCGAGGTGGAGGTAGTTCTCGTTCAGGGTGTTCTTCGCGCCGTGCCGGCAGCCGGTCATGCACTCGCCGCACTCGGTGCAGGCCCTGCGGGCGGGCCCTGCCCCGCCGAAGTAGGGGTCCGCGACCTGCTCGCCGGGAGCCGCCTTGCTCCTGCCCTCCGCGTCCTCGCCGTCGCCGAAGAAGACGCCGACCGGGGCCATGTGGAAGGTGTCGCCGACGCCCATCCGCTCGGCGGCCGCCTTGAGGTGGACGTCGGAGGGGGTCATCGTCGGGTTGAGCCGGACGCCGAGCATGCGGCGGGCCTGGTCGTAGTACGGCTTCAACTCCTCCTGCCAGTCGGTGATGTCACGCCACTGAGGGTCCTCGAAGAAGGGCTTCGGGGGGACGTAGAGGGTGTTGGCGTAGTTCAGCGAGCCGCCTCCGACGCCGGCGCCCGCGAGGACCATCACGTTGCCGAGCAGGTGGATGCGCTGGATGCCGTACAGGCCGAGCTTCGGGGCCCAGAGGTAGTTCTTCAGGTCCCAGGAGTTCTTGGGGAGGGTGTCGCGGGTGAAGCGGCGGCCGGCTTCCAGGACCCCTACGCGGTAGCCCTTCTCGGTGAGACGCAGCGCGGTGACGCTGCCGCCGAAGCCCGAGCCGACGACGATGACGTCGTAGTCGTAGGTGTCCTGGGGCACGTGCTCTCCTCGTTGAGAACGTCGTCTGGAACGGGTGTTCCTACTTGAACCGGAACGCCTTCATCAGTCGCAGGCTGCGGCTCATGAACTGGGCGTACTTCTCGTCGTCCATGCCCAGCGAGGGCGCCATCGGCAGGAGCCGCTGCTGGGCGATCGTCTGGGCCTCGGTGTACTTGAGGATGCCCTCGGAGCCGTGCCGGCGGCCGAGGCCGGAGTCCTTCATGCCGCCCATCGGGGACTGGACGCTGCCGTAGGCGGAGGCGTAGCCCTCGTTGACGTTGACCGTGCCGGCGCGCACCCGGGAGGCGACCTCGCGGCCCCGCTTGCCGTCCTTCGTCCACACCGAGGAATTCAGGCCGTACGGCGTGGAGTTGGCGAGCTCGACCGCCTCGTCCTCGCTCTTGAAACGGTAGATGGAGACGACCGGGCCGAAGGTCTCCTCGGCGCACACGGCCATCGGCTCGGTGACGCCGTCGAGGATGGTCGGCTCGTAGAAGTACGGGCCGATGTCCGGGCGGGCGACGCCACCGGCGACGAGCTTGGCGCCCTTCTCGACGGCCTCGTCCACGTGCCGGGTGACGGTCTCCAGCTGCCGCTCCCCCACCAGGGAGCCCATGTCGGCGCCGTAGGCGAGGGACGTGCCGAGGCGCATGGCCCTGGTGCGGGCGGCGAAGCGCTCGACGAACGCGTCGGCGATCGACTCGTGGACGTACAACCGCTCGATGGAGATGCAGAGTTGGCCCGCGGAGGAGAAGCAGGCGCGGACGGCACCGGCGGCGGCCTTCTCGATGTCGGCGTCCTCGAGGACCAGCATGGCGTTCTTGCCGCCGAGTTCGAGGGAGACGCCGACCAGCCGGGCGGCGGCGCCCTGGGCGACCTCGCGGCCGGTGCGGGTGGAGCCGGTGAAGGAGACGTAGTCGGCGTGCCGGACCACCTCGGGGCCGACCACGGGACCCTCGCCGAGGACGACCTGGAAGACGTCGGCGGGCAGCCCGGCCTCGATCAGCAGATCCCGTGCCCACAGGGCGGTCAGGCAGGTCTCGGTGTCCGGCTTCATCACGACCGCGTTGCCCGCGACGAAGGCGGGGAGCGCGTCGCCGACGGACAGTTCGAGCGGGTAGTTCCAGGGGGCGATCTGGCCGACGACCCCGCGCGCGTGGCGCAGTTCGGTGACCTTGGTGAGGGTGGGCACGGCTCCCGCGTGCCGCTTGGGCCTCAGGTAGGCGGGCGCCTTGCGGCCGTAGTGCCGGGCCGCGACCGCGACGGCCTGCACCTCCTCGTGGGCGTGCAGACGGGCCTTGCCGGTCTCCAGCTGGATGAGGTCGAGGACCTCGGCCTGGCGCTCCAGGACCAGGTCGTGGAAGCGGAGCAGGACGGCGGCGCGCTGCCGCACCGGGGTCCGCTCCCACACCGGCTGCGCCGCGCGGGCCGCCTCGTAGGCCTTCCGTACGTCCTCGGGGGTGGACTCGGGCAGGTCGGCCAGCTTCTCGCCGGTGAACGGCGTGTGGTTCGCGGTACGGCGGGAACCGACGACACCCTTGGTGAGCTGGGCGACCAGCTCCGGGGTGACCACGTCGGCCGCGGTCCGGGCGCCCTCAGGGGCGGGGGCGAGGGGGTTCGTGCCGGTCTTGGCCGGGGCCTGCGCGTCCGTCATGAGCCGCAGGGTATGCGGGACGGGGCGCTTTGGGTACCCGTCGGTAACAGGCGTTCACCGACTGCGCACATGCCGCCAGTGATGACTGGCAGGGAATGCGCTGATCAGGGCGTTGGGCGGGGGTCCCGCGGCGGCGATCAACCGCGCTCCGGTTTTTTCTGGAGGAGCAGACCGAAGGCGGAGAGAGCGGTCAGCCGGCGCGGCTGGGGGTCGGGGGCGGGGGTGGCCGCCGGTGGGGCGGACGGGTCGTGGCCGTCGGCTCCGGGGGACGCGGCGGGCGCTGTCATGGCGTCCGGACCGGGGGCGGGGAATGCCGGGTCCGGTGCCGAGGCGCGCACACCGGCCGCCGTGCGGGTCGCACCGGTGCTCTGCGACGTGACGGTCCCGTCGGCGCCCTGGAGCGCGGGATCCGCCGTCGCGGCCGCCACGGGGTGCGCACCGGCGTCCGGGACGGCGTAGGGAACGGCGGCCCGCTCCCCGGAGTCCGGGGTCTTCGCTTCCGCGGCCCACTCCGGTACGGGCGCCCCGGCAACGTCTGCCAGGACCCGGGCGACTTCCTCCGCCAGGGGCCGCTGCCCGGGCTCGGCGACGAGGAGTCGCTCCAGCAGGCCGCCCAGCGGGCCGGGCCGGACCTCCGCCACGGCTGCCCGGAGCACCGCCCCCAATGACCACAGGTCCGAAGCGGGCCCCGCCCCGGGTCCCGACGCGCACTCCGGGGCGACGAATCCGGCGGAGGTCTCCCGGCCGTCGGCGTGCGCGGCTGCGCCGATCCCGAAGTCGGTGACGACGACCCGTCCGCTCCTCGCTTCGAGGAGGACGTTGGCGGGCTTGAGGTCCCGGTGGACGATGCCGACCCCGTGCGCGGCGTGGAGCGCGCCGAGGACGGCGAGCCCGATCCGGGCGGCCTCGGTGTCCGACAGCGGTCCCCGCGCCGCCAGAGCGGCCTCCAGCGACTCTCCCTCCACCAACTCCATGACGATCCACGGCAGTTCGTCCTCGAGGAGTACGTCGTGAATGGTGACGGCCGACGGATGGTCGACCCGGGCCGCGGCCCGCGCCTCGTGCGGCAGCCGCTGCACGGCCCGCCGCCGCTCCTCGTCCCGCGGATCCCCGGTCAGCCGGGGCTCCTTGACGGCGACGTACCGCGCGTCCTGCTCGTCGTGAGCCCGCCACACCGTGCCGCTCGGGCCGGCCCCGATCCGCTCGACGAGCCGGTACCGCGCACCGATCAGACGTCCACCGGACGGGAGTTCGCCGTCTTCACTCATGGCACATGAGTACCTTGCGCGTCCCGCCCTTGTCTAAGCGGCGGGCTCAGGGCCGGTCCACGCTCAGGTTCGCGATCGCCGCCCTCGCCACCTCACGCCCCCGCGCGGTGAAGTCGCCCCGGCCCGGATAGCCGACGGTGAGCTTGTACATGTCGCCTGCGGTGGTCCGGTAGTAGAAGATCTGTACTTCGCGGGGGCGGGGGTTCTGGCTGTCGGTGGTGTCGTACCTGACGGTGTTCCCGGCGGCCTTGGCGCCCTGGTAGGTCCTGTCCTCGGGCCGGGTCCGCGACGTCTTGGACATGCCGAGGTCGTAGTCCCCGCTCTCCTTGAACCGGCTGTCGTCGTCGTACATCTCGGCCGCCGCGGACCCCGCGATGTCATGTGCGGTGTCCTCGGCCTTCCGGTCCAGGCGCAGGCCGATCCAGATGGCGCCGCTCTCGTCGGCGTACCTGATCCAGTGGTCCTTGTCCGTCCTGCGGTCGGGCGTGGTGGGCCGGTAGCCCGCGGGGACCGCCAGCGTCGCGGCGACGTCCTTGGTGTGCCGCTTGGTCCAGCCGTCCGGGAGCGGTCCCGCGAAGGGATCCGCGATCACCAGGCAGGCCACCGCCGCGGCCGCGATCACCACCGCGCCGAGCCCGAGCAGCGTTGTGCGGCCCAGCCGGATGCCGCCCGCCGGTACCTCCACGGTCCGCACGATCGGCTCGGGCTCCGGGGCCGGTGGGTTGGCGGTGGCCTCCAGGAGCGCCCTGACCTGTACGGCGGTGGGCCGGCGCGCCGGGTCCTTCTGGAGGAGGCCGTTGATGGCCTCGGCGAGCGGACCGGGTGCGGCGGCGGGCGGCGCGGGCACGGCGTTGAGGACGGACTGGAGGGTGGCCGGGGTGTTGCTGCGGCGGAACGGCGAGACGCCCTCCGTCGCCGCGTACAGGACCACACCGAGGGACCAGAGGTCGGAGGCGGGCCCGGGGCGCTGGCCCAGCACCCGCTCCGGGGCGATGAACTCGGGCGAGCCGACGAAGCCGCCGGTGTCGGTGAGGCTGGTCTCGCCCTCGATCTGCGCGATGCCGAAGTCGGTGAGCACGACCCGGTCGTGACGGCCGAGGAGGACGTTGTCCGGTTTCACATCCCTGTGCAGGACGCCCGCCGCGTGCGCGGCCTCCAGCGCGCCGAGCACCTCGAGGCCGATTCTCGCCGCTTCCCGCGCCCCGACAGTGCCTTCCTGCAACACATCGCCCAGCGAGCGGCCCCGCACCAGCTCCATCACGATCCACGGCCGGCCGTCCACGACCGCCACGTCGTGCACGTTCACGACGGACGGGTGGTCGAGCCGGGCAGCGGCCCGTGCCTCGCGACGCATCCGCTCGAAGGCGTTCCCCTGTTCGCGCTCGGGAAGATGGTCCGGGACGCGGGGTTCCTTGACGGCCACCTCGCGGTCCACGGTCTCGTCCTGGGCCCGCCACACCGTGCCCATGCCACCGTGCCCGAGCTTGGCGAGCAGTCGGTAGCGGCCGGCTATGAGCCGACCCACGCCCGGCTCGGAGGGGGCGGGCCTGGGCGGTTGCAGAACATAACTCGTCGTCTCGTCGGACTCGTGGCCGACTCCCCCGCTGCTGCTCATGGGTTCATCCCTATCGCGCCCGGTGCCTCCGCTTCCACAGGGAACGCGATCCGGTCACAGACCCGTGACCCGTGGCGCGGCTTATCGGCGGCTATGTCCGGGTGAAGGTGTCCAGCGCGACGTCGAAGTACTCCTTCGCCTCCCGCACCTTCCCGACCGGTGCCGAGACCCACACGTCGTACAGCCGTCCGTTCTCCTCCCAGCACAGGTCGTAGGTGTGCCGGGCGCCCTCGGTCGCGCTGAAGCCGTCCCAGGTGAACTCCCAGAGGGCGGCGGGGTGTCCGCGGTGCGTGACCGAGGTGACCCGGCCGTCCCGGTAACCGGGGTTGGTGTCCGGCCCCTTGGCGGCCGCGCGGCGCATCACGCCCAGGGGGCCGCCGGGTTGGGGATCGGCGACCTTGATGCCGAGGTGGAAGGTCTCCCCCGGCGACATGTAGAAGACCCTCTGCCCCTGCGGCGCGCGGGTGAACCCGTCCGGCACGGCGAGCGCGAACCCGGCGGGGTCGTCGGCGACCCGGTAGCCGGAGGGGGCGGACGGGAGCGTCACCGTGGGCGGCCTGGAGGACGGGCCCGTCGGCGTCTTCGGCGAGCTGCCGCCCGGGGTGCGTGACGGGGTGGCGGATGTGCGAGGCGTGGTCCCGGCCGCTGTCCCGGGCGCCGGACTGCTTGTCGTCGTACGGCCTTCCCCGCCCCGGTGCGTCAGCAGGACCGCCGCCGACACCCCGGCCCCCGCCAGCGCGGCGACCAGCAGCGCCGCCATGAGCACGGCCCGCCTCGACCGGGTCCGCACCACCCGGGGCCCACGACTCGCCGAGGGCACGGGGGACGGCCGTACGGTGGAGCCTTGCCGGTGCTGGGAATCCTGGTGTTCCCGGGACCGCCGCAGCGGCAGGTCGCGCTCGGTCGGTGTGTACGGGTGGTCGGGGGTCCGGCGCGTGGGGGTGCGGCCGGTCTCCAGGAACGCCCGCAGCATCCGCTCCGCCTCCACCGCGTCCAGGCGCAGCTCGGGATCGCGCTCCAGCAGCCCCCGCACGACGGGCAGGAGCGGCGCGGCCTGCGCGGGCGGCCGGATCTCGTCGATGACGACGGCGTGCAGGATGCCGCCCAACGAGTCGCGGCGGAACGGCGATTCACCGCTGAGGGCCGTGCACAGCAGTGCGCCCAGCGACCACAGGTCGGCCTCCGGACCGGTCCTGACCCCGGACATCCGCTCCGGCGCGGTGTACTCGGGCGAGCCGACGAAGGAACCGGTCTCGGTGAGCGTGGTGGCGCCGGCGACCTGGGCGATGCCGAAGTCGGTGAGGACGACCCGGCCGGTGTCGGACTCGACGAGGACGTTGGCGGGCTTGATGTCCCGGTGGAGCACCCCGGCCGTGTGCGCGGCGCGCAGCGCGCTCAGCAGGTCGGCGCCGATCCGGGCGGCCTCGCGGGCGTCGACCGGGCCGTCGGCGGAGATCCGCTCGGCGAGGGAGCCGCCGTCGATCAACTCCATGACGATGTAGGGCCGTTCGTCCTGCTCGACGACGTCGTGCACCACGATGATGTGCGGGTGGCGCAGCCGGGCGACCGCACCCGCCTCGCGCAGCGTGCGGTCCCGCTGGAGCCTCGCGTCCTCGGCGGAGAGGCTCTCGTCGAGCGGGATCTCCTTGACGGCGACCTGCCGGCCGAGCAGTTGGTCCGTCGCCCGCCACACCACACCCATGCCGCCACGGCCGATCCTCGCCTCCAGGCGATAACGGCTCGCGATCACACGGAAGGTGTCCCCCTCGGTCCCCATGAGCCCCATCATGCCGCAGCGGACGATTCCACTCCGGGGCGGTGACCGGCCAACTCCGCACGGCGGCCCGGTCAGCCGTGCGTCTCGCTCCAGTTCTGGAGCACCTTGGTGAACTGCTTGCTGGTGGTCGGCCAGCTCTTCGCGGGCGACGACATGTAGATCGCGTACTCGGCGCCGTCCCGGGACATGTAGGTCTCCTCCACGGCCCGGCGCGGCCCGGGGAAGGCGATGTCCTTCGCCAGCGCGGTCCAGGTGTACTCCCAGCGGGCGCCGGGCCGGTCCCGGTAGGTGTTCCTGACCATGCTGACCTGGTGGTAGTCCTTCAGCCCGTCGATCTGCTGTTCCAGGTCGACCTGGTGCTCGAAGGGATCGCTGAAGTCCGGTGAGGTGTCGACGGCGATCCGGATGAAGTGCTTGCCCTGGTCCGGCGAGTAGTCGATCTGGGTCAGGCCGTCGGCGGGGGTCCCGAAGACCGAGCGCTGCCAGCCCTCGGGAAGGTAGACGCTGAAGCCCACGGGGTCGTTGTAGCGCTGCCAGCCGTCCCCCTTCGGGCTGGGCGAGGGACTGACCGAGGCGCCCGGCGTGGCGCCCGTGTCCCGTCCGCGGTCCCACATCTGCAGACCGACCGCGGTCCCCGCACCGACGATCGCGGCGAGCGCGACGACCAGCGCGAAGGAACGCAGCCGTCGGCGCCCGCGTGGGGCACCCGGGCCGACGGGGGGCGGTCCGATGGTCGTGGGGGCGGTCGTCCCGTGCGGGTACGACGTGCCGCTGCCGGAGGGGTACGCCGGGCCCCCGGCCGAGGGGTACGACGGGTTCGAGGGGTACGACGGGCCCGAGCCCGAGGAGTACGACGGGCCTGTTGCCGAGGGGTACGGCGTCCCCCCGGTCGGCGTGCCCGGCACCGGTGTGCCGAGCGCACTGTGCGAGCCGCTGTGCCGCCCCTGCTCCTGGGGCGAGGGCACATGTTGCGTCGGCACATACGCCTGCGCCGCGCCCGGCCGCCGGCCTTCCGCCGCCTCGGCGAGCATCCGCTCGGCCTCGGCCGCGTCGGGCCGCACGGAGGGCTCCTTGTGCAGCAGGGCGGCGATGACGGGCCCGAGCGGACCGGCGTTGCGCGGCTCGGCGGGTTGCTCGTCGACGACGGCCTGCATGGTGGCCAGCGGGGTCGTACGGCGGAACGGCGAACGTCCCTCCACGGCCGTGTACAGCGTGGCGCCCAGCGCCCACAGGTCGGCGGACGGACCGGGGTCGGCGCCGCGGACCCGCTCGGGGGCGAGGTAGTCGACCGAGCCGACGACCTCTCCGGTGCGGGTGATGGTGGTGTCGCCCTCGATCTGGGCGATCCCGAAGTCGGTGAGCAGGACGCGGCCGTCCTGGGCGAGAAGGACGTTGCCGGGTTTCACATCCCTGTGCAGGACACCGGCGGAGTGCGCGGCACGCAGAGCCCGCAGCACCCACAGCCCGATCCGGGCGGCCTCGCGCGGCTCCACCCGGCCGTTCTCCTTGACGGCGTCGGCCAGCGAGCGGCCCTCGACCAGCTCCATCACGATCCAGGGCCGGCCGTCGTGGTCCAGCACGTCGTGCACGGTGACGACGGCCGAGTGGTTGATCCGGGCGGCCGCGCGGGCCTCGGCACGGGTGCGGGCGAGCAGGACGGCCTGGTCGCTCTCGGAAACGTAGAGCGCGGCGGTCAACTCCTTGATCGCCACGGCCCGGTGCAGCACCTCATCGTGGGCACGCCAAACCCGGCCCATGCCGCCCTTGCCTATCGGGTCGGCAAGCCGGTAACGCCCCGCGAGGAGCAGGCCCTGCATCTGATTCACGTTGCCCCGCAATGCTCTTGACGCAGTCAGACTAAGGACCGGCCTGCGGCCAGGGGAACCAGGGGGGCGTCAAGGAGACCTCACTGTGACGGTTGTCGCTTCCGCGAAGCACCAGTGAACCCGGGGCGTCGGTACGGCGTCGTCGGCCGCCCCGCGGCACCGGAACGGCGTCCGTCAGCCGGTCACCTGATAGGTGGCCGACGCCTGCTCGTACAGCCGGGTCACCTCGTCCCGCTCCGCCTCCGGGCCGCGCACCTGCACCACGTGGTACTTCCCGCCGACCAGCATCGCGAGGTTGCGCACGTACAGCTCGCGCCCGTCGTCGCCGGTCCAGGTGAACTGTCCCTCGGCCATGCTCCTGGTGCCCACCTGGATCGACTTCAGCCCGGTGGCGGTGGCCCAGCTGGAGTCGCGGTAGGGCTGGAGTTCGGGCTCCTTCTCGCGCTGATAGACCATCGGATCGTCGCCGTTCGCCGCCGCGGTGTCCCGCCCGGGTACGACGATCAGCTCGAAGTTGCCCTGGGAGTAGACCACCTGACCGCGCCCGTTCCTCGGGGTGCGGTTCCAGCCGTTGGCCACGGCGACCTTGAAGCCCTCCGGGTCCGTGCGCACGGTGAAGCCGTCGGCGACCTCGGGCCCGGCGGTCTGGGTCTCGGCGGCTCCGCTGGACCGCGAGGGCTCGGGAGTGGTCGGCGCGGGCGTGGTCCGCTCCGACGAGGGCTCGCTGCTCGCGTCCGACGGCTGGGCGGGCCCGGCCTGACTCGTGGAACCGGTCTTCTCGGCGCCCTGGTCGTCGGGACCCGCCTTGGGCATGAAGTACATGGCGTACGCGATCGCCGCGGCCATCACCAGCAGGATCAGCAGCAGCAGATTGCGGCCGAGGCGGCGCGGCGAAGCCCCGGCCTGCTCCCGGGCCCGCTTGTGCCGGCCGTGCGCGCTGGTCGCGGGCAGGCCGGCCCGCCGCCTGCGCACCAACTCGCCGCGGCGGCGCACGATCGGCAACCGGCTCTTGTCCACGGGCGGCGCGGCCACGACATGGACGCCGGCCTCCGGTTCCGGCGCGGAGCGCACCAGGGACCGCAGCCAGCCGCGCAGTTCCTCGAAGTCCAGGCGCTCGGTGGGGTCCTGCCGCAGCAGCGACTCCACGACCGGCCGCAGCGGCCCGCACTCCTCGGCGAAGGCGGGCGGCTCGGCGCACACCAGCTGCACCAGCTCGGCCGTCGACTCCTCGGGGTAGGGCGCGTGTCCCTGCACGGCCCGGAACAGCAGCGCCCCGAGCGCCCACAGGTCGGTCGCGGGCCCGATCGGCGCGGCGAGCTGCCAGTTCTCGTGCACCGGCCCGGCCTGCTCGGGCGCCCACCGTTCGGTGACGGGCCCCACCACGGCCATCCGCGCCTGCCGGGCCCGCTCCGCGGCGAGCGCGGTGGCGGGACCACGGCGGGCGGCGGGCGCCGCGTGGGCGAGTTCCTCCCACCGCGCGGGAGCGGCACCCACGCCACCCCCGGCCCCGGCCCCACCTACGCCCATGTCGCCTACGTCCGTACCGCTTCCGGCCCGTGGCCCTCCGGCGCCGACGACACCTCCGGGCACGGGCCCGCCCGTCGGCACGGCACCGAGACCGGGCGCCTGCCCCTCGACCGCGCCCGGCGCGCCGCCCCCCATCGTCCCGCCGACCCCACCGCGCGGCACGGCCCCGTGCCAGGAGGCGGGCCGCACACCGTAGGGATCGGCTGTCTGCCCCGGGGCCACACTCCCGGGCACATGCTCGACACCGCTCCCGGCATCCTGCGCGGGCTGCCCGACGCCGCTCCCCGTGGGGTACGGCGACTGCCCGGGACCGCCCGTCGCCGGATACGCCTGTCCCGGGCCACCGGCAGCCGGATACGTCAGTTCCTGAGGGGTGCCCCGCGTCGGCGAGAAGTCGGTGTCCGGTGCCGGGCGCGCTCCCGGGAGGGCCGCTCGGCTGTTCTGTGCCTCCTGGACCCGGGCCGCCGCGCGCGCCCCCGCGCGGTACGCGGCGATCGCCCCCGCCCGCGCCGCCCTGATGTCCGTGCCGCCGTCAGGCTCCCGTCGGACCAACGCACCGGTGGAACCACCGTCGTTCACCGACTCCACCCCGGCACTCGGGAGCCCCCGCGACTCCCGCGCCTCGATCGCCGCCCGCCGAGCCGCCTCGGGGTCGGGGTCGTTCCCGCCGAACCCGCTCGCGCCGACCGGGCCCGGCCCGACTCCCTGCGTGACAGCGCCGATTCCGAAGGCCGCTCCGGATCCGCCCGCTCCGCCGAGCGCCGTGTGCCCGCCGACCGATCCCTCGCCGACGGCCTGCCCGGGAACCCGGTACCCGTCCGGCACCCCGTGCCCACCGGTCCCGGCGTCCTGCGGCCCGGCGTTCCGTGACCCGGCGGCCTGCGGCCCGGCATCCTGTGGCCCGGCGTCCTGGTGGCCGGCCCCGAACTCCTCGTCCCCGGAGCCCCATTCACCCGCCTCGACCGGCACCGGGTCATAGCCGCACAGCGCCTCCTCGGCCGCGCCCACCGCGAGGCCGGTCAGCATCACGCGGCCGTCGTCGCAGACCAGTACCGTGCGGGCGGTGATGTTGCGGTGCACCCAGCCGTGCGCGTGCAGCACCCTCAGCGCCATCAGCACGTCGGAGGCGACCTCGGCAGCCCGGTACGGCGTCAACGGCTTCTCGGCGAGCAGCGCCGCCAGCGGCCGCGCGGCCACCGACTCGCTGACGATCCACAGCGAACCGCCCTCGGCGAACACGTCGAAGACCTGGTCGAGCCGCGGATGGTCGGGTATCCGCGCGGCGGCCTGCGCCGCATCGACGGCCCTGCGCACCGCGGGCTCCGTGGGCCGGCGCGTGACGCCGCGCCCCGGGCTCCGCCGCGAGCCCCGGGGATCCCGGGCCGTGAACCCGTCGGGGAGGCCCTCCGCGTCGAGCACCTCCGCCTCGACGACCTCGGGCAACGGAACCTGCCTGACCAGGACTTCCTGCCCGCTGTAGGTGTCGAAGGCGCGCGTCTCGGTGAGTTCGTACTCGTCGGACGGGGGCAGCGGCAGGCGGTAGCGGTCGGCGAGCACCCGACCCGCATAGTCCTCCACGTTGCCTCCCCCGGCCGCCCGGTTGGTCAATTCCGTTCGCGTTACGGCCCGTTCCGTGCCCGGACCTGGATGCGGACGGTTCGCAAACACTCACGATACGTGCCGGAGGCAACCCGCCAAGAGGGGATTCCAGATCTCAGGGCCCAAACACGGGACCACTCGGCGGACAGCGCCTCACGACTTCGGTTCGAAGGTGCGAGCGAGCGTCTGCCATGTGTCCTCGCGCAGCTCAGTGCCCCAGTTCGCGGCTTTCGCGGTGTACATCAAGGCATATCCGAGATGGCCGTTGACGACGAACCCACGGTCGATGGTCCGGTACTTCGTCCCGTTCTCCACATAGGTGAACTCCCAGTCGGCCGCGTTCCAGCCGCGGTAGCTCACCTTCGCTATACGGATCTTCGAGTACTGCGCGCGGACCATGCTCCGCTCCTGGTTCTCCCAGTCCGCCACCGGGTCCCCCTTCGGCGTGCTGGTCCAGGCGACGAGCAGCTTCTGCCCGTCGGGCCCGGTGAAGCGGTCTCCCGCGGAGCCGGAGGTCTGGAAGCTCCACCCCTCCGGCAGCCCTATGGAGTAACCCTGGCTCCCCTTGTACGTCTTGGCGACCGCGCTGTCCCCGGAGGAGTCGCCGGAACCCGAGGCGCCGTCCGAACTCCTGCCACTCTCCTCGGTGCTGGGCGTGTTCGCGGCGCCCGCACCGGTGTCCGACGAGGGGGACCCGGTGGTGGCACCGTCGGTCCTGGTGCCCCCGCTCTTGTCCTCCTTGGTGTCGGCGCTCCCGCCCGCGCTCGCCGTCGCCTTGGTGCCGCCGCCCTTGGCCCCGTCGGTGCCTTCGTCCCCGCCGCCGAGCGTGAGGGCCAGCACGATACCGAGGATCGCGAGCGCCACGACCACCGCGATGATCACCAGCGTGCGCCGCGGCACCACGTCGGTCAGCGGCGCCCTGGGCACCGGCCTCGGAGCCAGGCCGTCCGGCGGCGTCATCACGGGCCACCCCGAACTACGCCCGTCCGACACGGCGTTGGCCTGCTGCGTCTGACCGTCCCGCGCCCCGCCGACGGCGCCACCCGCCGTGGACGCCGAGGTCGTGGAGGACGCGGAGGACGCAGCCGAGCCGGCGGAGGCCGGAACGTCCTTGGCCGGCGTGGAGGGCTTGGCCGACGTGGAGGGCTTGGCCGGCGCGGCCGCCGCAGAGGCCGCAGGAGCCGCAGGAGCCGCCGCAGCGGACTCGGAAGCCTGAGCGGGCACCTTCCCGCCGCCCGAAGCAGACGTACCCGACGCGGACGTACCCGAAGCGGGCGTACCCGATGCCGACGCAGCCGAAGCGGGCGCGGCGGCACCGGAGCCCGCCGTGTCCGAACCAGCCGTACCGCCACCGGACTTGGTCCGCGACACGACCGCAGACGTCGCCGCCGCCCCGGCGGCCTTCCGCATGGACCGCAACGCCCCGCGCAGCCGCTCCCCGCCCGCGCGCTCCTCCGGCTGGGCCGGCAGCGGCACCACCCGGGTCGCGTCCGACGGCGGCTCCGGCTCGGCCTCCCGCGGCTCGGGCGCGTGGATCACCGCGGTGAGCATGGCCCGGGCACGGCTGTCGTCGAGGCGCTGGGCGGGATCCTTGCTGAGCAGGCCGTAGATGACGTCCTTGAGCGGGCCCGCGTTCTTCGGCTCCTCCAGCGGCTCGGTCATCACCGCCGTGAGCGTGGCGATCGCGGAGCCCTTGTCGTACGGCGGGGCGCCCTCGACCGCCGCGTACAGCAGCCCGCCGAGCGACCACAGGTCGGCCGCGGGGCCCGGCTTGTGCCCGCGGGCCCGCTCCGGGGAGATGTAGGAGGGGGCGCCGACGAGCATGCCGGTGGAGGTGATGGACGGGTCGCCCTCGACCTGCGCGATGCCGAAGTCGGTGAGCACGACCCGGCCGTCCTCGGAGATCAGCACGTTGGACGGCTTCACGTCACGGTGCAGGATGCCCTCGCGGTGCGCGGACCTGAGCACGTCGAGGATCGCGAGGCCCACCTCCGCCGCGCGCTTCGGCTCCAGGAGGCCGTCCTCCCGGATGACCTCGGCGAGCGACTTGCCCTCGACGAGCTCCATCACGATCCAGGGCCGGTCGTCCTCGTCGACCACGTCGTAGACGGTCACCGCGCTGGTGTTGCGGATCCGCGCGATCGCCTTGGCCTCCCGCAGGGTGCGGGTGATCAGCCGGCGCTTCTCGTCCTCGTCGATGCTGGCCGGGAACCGCAGTTCCTTGACGGCCACCGTCCTGCCCAGGGTCTCGTCCTCGGCACGCCACACCGTGCCCATGCCTCCGCGGCCGAGCACTCCCCCCAGCCGGTACCGCCCGGCGAGGAGACGCTCGCTCTCGTTCTGCCGGGATGTTCCCGCCCGCTCCGCGTCCGACATGCGTCCCCTCATGAACCCGCCCTGACAGAGCCTCCATTGTCCCTCACCCGACAAGTGCCCGATGCCGTGGGGGTGACTGGGCCACGCGGGGCGGCCCCCCGTCGACCGGCGTCCCACCGACACCATTCCCCACCTCGGCGCATATGCCGGGCGCACGCGCTCTGTTCAGGTGGCCCGGCGCCCCGCCCGACGGAGACGAACACAGCCCACCACCCGAACCCGCCCGCTCTTCCCAGGTCCCCCCTTTTCCCTCCGCGAGTCCTCCCTCGGCGGCCTGCATGATGGGCCGCGACAAGGAGGGATCACCGATGGCACCGCTGCGGGCGACGACGGCCACCCTGGTGTGCCTGGTGCTGTTCCTCCTCGCGCCGACCGCTCTGTCGGCACCATTGGGCCCCTCCGCGGAGACCGTGCTCCCGCTGCTGGTCACCCAGGGCCGCGCCCCGGCCGCTGCCCTGCTCGCCGAGGAGGGCACCCGTACCCGCTACGCGTCCGCCGGTACCGGCATCAACCGCGCCGACCACTTCCGCGCCGGCAGCATCACCAAGACCTTCCTCGCGGTGCTCGTCCTCCAACTCGCCGCCGAACACCGGCTGAAGCTGTCCGACACCGTGGAGCAGCACCTGCCGGGGCTGCTGCGCGGAGCGCAGGGCAACGAGGGCCGCACCCTGACCCTGCGCCACCTGCTCACCCACACCAGCGGTCTGCACGACTTCACCTCGGACACCGGGGGCCTGGTGCCCCTCACCCCTCGTCAGGCCGTCCGCCTCGCCCTCACCCACCCCTCGCCCGGACCGGGCCACTATTCCTACTCCAACACCAACTACGTCGTCCTGGGCCTGGTGATCGAGCAGGTCACCGGCCGCTCCTACGCCGCCGAGGCCGAGCGGCGCATCCTCGCTCCGCTGCGTCTGGCGGGCACCTCCTTCCCTGGCTCACGCACCTCCCTCCCCTCCCCGCACGGCCGCGCCTACGCCACCGACGGAACCGACGTCACCTCGCTCGACCCGCGGGTGGCCGGGGCCGCGGGCGAGCTGGTGACCACGCTCGCCGACCTGGACCGCTTCTACGCGGCCCTGCTCGGCGGCCGGCTGCTGTCCCCGTACTGGCTGCACGAGATGACCGACACCCGCGCCGCACACGGCCTGTACGGCATGGGGCTGTTCCCGGTGAAGCTGCCGTGCGGCACGACGGTGTGGGGGCACAACGGCCGCATCACCGGCAGCTACGTGCGCACCGCAGCCACGGTCGGCGGCCGTCGCGTCCTCACCTTCCGCGTGAACACGACGTCGATGGCAGACCCCGACCTCGAACCGGCCCTGCTCGCCGCCGAGTTCTGCCCCCGCACCTCGTAGAACGACCGGGTTCCGAACGAAGATCCCGGCTCACGACACTCGTTCGAGTGAAGAAAGCCGACCCCTTCTGCCGGGCCGACCCTCCTCTGCCGACCGGCTACGGCACATCCGCCGAACGGCTACGGCACGTCCGCCCGACGGCTAAGGCACATCCGCCGGACTACAACGGCACAATGTCCGGCGCCCCCAACCGCGCCGCGTCCGCGGTCAGGTCGTCCGGCTGCCGCTGCGACTCCCGCTCGGCCTCCACCCGCTTCTCGTAGTGCTCGACCTCGCGCTCGATCTGGTCCTTGTCCCAGCCCAGCACCGGCGCCATCAGCTCGGCGGCCTCACGGGCGGAGCGCACACCCCGGTCGAAGGTCTCGATGGAGATGCGGGTGCGCCGGGTCAGCACGTCGTCCAGGTGCCGCGCGCCCTCGTGGGAGGCGGCGTACACGATCTCGGCACGCAGGTAGTCGTCGGCCGCGTGCAGCGGCTCGCCCAGCGAGGCGTCCGCGGCAATGAGTTCGAGAAGTTCCTCCGCGAGGGAGCCGTACCGATTCAGCAGATGCTCCACGCGGACCACATGGAGTCCGGTCCGGGCCGCGATCCGTGCCCGCGCGTTCCACAGCGCCCGGTACCCCTCCGCGCCCAGCAGCGGCACGTCCTCCGTGACGCACTCGGCGACCCGCGCGTCCAGCCCGTGCACGGCCTCGTCGACGGCGTCCTTGGCCATCACCCGGTAGGTCGTGTACTTGCCGCCCGCCACCACGACGAGCCCCGGCACCGGATGGGCCACGGTGTGCTCGCGGGAGAGCTTGCTGGTGGCGTCCGACTCCCCGGCGAGCAGCGGGCGCAGACCCGCGTAGACGCCCTGGACGTCGTCCCGGGTCAGCGGCACCGCGAGCACCGAGTTCACATGCTCCAGCAGGTAGTCGATGTCCGCGCTGGAGGCCGCCGGGTGGGCCTTGTCGAGGTCCCAGTCGGTGTCGGTGGTGCCGACGATCCAGTGCCGTCCCCAGGGGATGACGAACAGCACGGACTTCTCGGTGCGCAGGATCAGGCCGGTCGAGGAGTGGATGCGGTCCTTGGGCACGACGAGGTGGATGCCCTTGGAGGCTCGCACGTGGAACTGCCCGCGCTCGCCGACCATCGCCTGGGTGTCGTCGGTCCACACCCCGGTCGCGTTGACGACCTGCTTGGCGCGGATCTCGTACTCCCCGCCCGCCTCGACGTCCTGCACCCGGGCCCCGACCACCCGCTCGCCCTCGCGCAGGAACCCGGTCACGCGCGCGCGGTTGGCGGTCTTGGCGCCGTAGGCGGTCGCGGTGCGCACGAGGGTGGCCACGAAGCGGGCGTCGTCCATCTGGGCGTCGTAGTACTGAAGCGCCCCGACCAGTGCGTCCTTCCGCAAGGCGGGTGCCACGCGCAGGGCGTGACGGTGGCTCAGGTGCCGGTGCGCGGGCAGGCCCCGTCCGTGTCCGCGGGCCATCGACATCGCGTCGTAGAGCGCGACGCCGGACCCGGCGTACCACCGCTCCCAGCCCTTGTGCTGCAAGGGGTACAGGAAGGGCACCGGTTTCACGAGATGCGGGGCGAGCCGCTCCAGGAGCAGTCCGCGCTCCTTCAGCGCCTCGCGCACGAGGGCGAAGTCGAGCATCTCCAGGTAGCGCAGGCCGCCGTGGATCAGCTTGCTGGAGCGGCTGGAGGTGCCGGACGCCCAGTCACGCGCCTCGACCAGGCCCACGGACAGGCCCCGGGTCACCGCGTCGAGCGCGGTGCCCGCTCCGACCACCCCACCACCCACCACCAGCACGTCCAGTTCGCGCTCGGCCATCGATGCGAGTGACTCGGCGCGCTGCGCCGGTCCCAGTGTCGCTGTCCTCACCACTGCCTCCCGCTGTCGGTCACGCCGGTCTCACACGTGTCCCACCCCTGTCGAGTCTGACCGGCCCGCCGGACTTCAGCCACCAGTCGCCCCCAGCCTGTGGACAACTTTCACTGGCGCGTACCCCGAAGGCCACCCGCACTCACCGCCGACCGGGAAGACACACGGAACCAATCCCGTATTTCGGTCATATTTACTCCTAGTCTGACATTGCGCTTGCTCATCCAGTCCACCGGGCTTGCGCACCTGTCCCGCTTCGGTTACTGGGAAGGACGGCCCCCGCCATGCCCGCAGATCTCGCCGTGATCGGCCTCGGCCCCTACGGACTGCCCCTGGCCCAGGCCGCCGTCGCCGCCGGCATCGCCACGGTCGGCTACCGCACGGGCCCCGAACCCGGCTCCCTCAGCCCCGCCGAACTGCGCCGGATGCTCTCGGGGGGCTTCCGGACGGCCGCGGGCCCCGCCGAACTCGGCCGCGTCCGTACGGCGGTCATCTGCGCGCCCACCCCTGCGGGGCCGGACGGCGGCCTGGACCTGAGCCAGGTCGAGACGGCCGCCCGCACCCTGGCCGCGCACCTGCGCCCGCACACCACGGTGATCCTGGAGTCCCCGGCGCCCCCCGGCACCACGGAGGACTTCCTGCGCCCGATCCTCGAAGAGGGCTCACGCCTGCGCGCGGGCCGCGATTTCCACCTGGCCTACTCGCCCACCCGCGTGGACCCCGGCAACCGCGACTTCACGCCCGCCAACACCCCCAAGGTGATCGGCGGCCTCACCCCGGCGTGCACCGAGTCGGCGGCCGCCTTCTACTCGCGCCTCACCGACAAGGTGGTACGCGCGCGTGGCCCGCGCGAGGCGGAGACGGTCCAGCTCCTGGAGACCAACTACCGCCACGTCAACATCGCCCTCGTCAACGAGATGGCCGTCCTCTGCCACGACCTCGGCGTCGACCTCTGGGACGTCATCCGCTGCGCCGAGACCAAGCCGTTCGGCTTCCAGGCGTTCCGCCCGGGCCCCGGCGTCGGCGGCCACGCGATCCCCCGCGACCTGAGCAGGGCGGGCCGCTCCCTGCGCATGGTCGAACTCGCCCGGCAGGTCAACGACCAGATGCCGCGGTACGTCGTCCAGCGCGCCGCGGCCCTCCTCAACGAGCACGGCAAGTCGGCCCGGGCCGCCCGCATCCTCCTCCTGGGCGTCACCTACAAGCCCGACCTCGCCGACCAGCAGGCCACCCCGGCCCAGGAGGTCGCCGTGCGCCTGATGGAGCTCGGCGCGTCCGTCAGCTACCACGACCCCCATGTCCCGTCCTGGAGCGTCCTGGACCGCCCGGTCCCGCGCGCGGACTCCCTCTACGAGGCGGCGGCCGACGCGGACCTGACGATCCTGCTCCAGCAGCACCGGACGTACGACCTCCAGGGCCTGTCGGTGAAGGCCCAGCTCCTGCTGGACACGCGCGGGGCCACGCCCACGGGGGCGGCGCACCGGCTCTGACGTCAAAACCCCGGTGGCGCTGTCGGACCCACCTGTTAACCTCCCCTCACTCGTCGCACAGTTGTGCGCACACATCTCTGCTTCACCATTCCGTTCGTTCTGTCCCGTGGGGGGATTTCTGTCATGAGCCAGTCAGCTCCACCGCCAGCCCAGCCGCCAGCCCAGCCGCCTGCCCAGCCGTCTGCCCAGCAGCCCGCCGAGCAGCAACCTCAGCCGCAGCCTCAGAAGGTCGACGCCGCCCCGTACGCCCCGCACCCGGGCGCCGTACCTCCGCCTCCGGCACCGGGGGCCCCGTACGGGGCTGCCCCCGCCCCCGCTCCGGTGCGGAACAACCTCGGCCTCGGCCTGGTGGCCGCGTTCGTCGCCGCCGTGGTCGCCGCCGGCGTCTACGGCGCGATCATCGGCCTGACCAAGCACGAGATCGGCTGGGCGGCGGTCGGCGTCGGCTTCCTGGTCGGCCTTGCCGCAGGGCGTCTCGGTGGCCGCAACCCCGTGCTGCCGGTCGCGAGCGCGGTCCTGTCGCTGGGCTCCGTCTACATCGGCCAGCTGGTGGGCGAGGCCATGATCGGCGCCAAGGAGACCCCGCTGAGCTTCAGCGAACTCTTCTTCCAGCACTTCGACGTCCTCCAGGAGGCCTGGAAGGCGGACGCCGACCCGCTGACGTTCGTGTTCTTCGCGATCGCCGCGTACGTCGCCTTCACCGGCGCCAAGAAGGCGGCGCACTGACGCTGCCGGCGCCCGGCAAAGGGGCGGCGCATCGGTAGTGAAGGGGGGCGCGCGGATGCGGCGGGCTCCGGGGCTGGTGGCATGCGGGGCGCGGCGCAGGTACCTTACGGAGACAGGTGGGGTCGGTCGTAGCGGTCACTACGGCGGGCCCATGGATGGATCAGGGAGTGTCTGCCCCTAGGCTCTCTGGGGACAGCCGCTCACCATCACGCCAACAAGGTGGAGCCCACCGCAGGGGGTACTGCAGCGGGCTCCGAGCTGGTTCACGGGTGTCCGCCCCTAGCCTTCATGGGGGCGGCCGCTCACCAGCTGTGGATCCACAAGACACACCTCCTCCGGAACTTCACCAGCCGAAGCCGAATGCGATCCCAGCGGGTGGGCTTGCGGTGACGGCCCATCGGCACGCCCCCTTCCACGACGCCACCCATTGACCCGGTAGGCAGCACGTCGGAACTCGGGCCGGGCCCCGACGGCGGGGTCCGGAACAGGTGTCCTTGGAAGGGGGCGGCCCGAAGAGCTTGGGTCGCCGATCAAGGACACTACCGCCCGCTTACGCCCGTTCGGCCCACATTCGCCCCGAACGCAACCGCACGCCCCCACCCCGCCGAACGCGCCCCCACCAGCCCTTTCGGGCACGCAAAAGGCCGGCCGCCCCACCCGGGACGACCGGCCCTCAAGCCGCCGTAAGCCCTGCCTGCGTAAGCCCTGCCTACCGCTTGTGCTGCGAGTCCGCCACCGTCACCTCGACGCGCTGGAACTCCTTCAGCTCGCTGTACCCGGTGGTCGCCATCGCCCGCTTCAGCGCACCGAAGAAGTTCATCGAGCCGTCCGGGATGTGCGACGGGCCGGTGAGGACCTCCTCGATGGTGCCGACCGTGCCGAGGTCGACCTTCTTGCCGCGCGGCAGCTCCTCGTTGACGGCCTCCATGCCCCAGTGGTGGCCGCGGCCGGGACCGTCGGTGGCGCGGGCCAGCGGGGAGCCCATCATCACGGCGTCCGCGCCGCAGGCGATCGCCTTGGGGAGGTCGCCGGACCAGCCGACACCGCCGTCGGCGATCACGTGCACGTACCGGCCGCCGGACTCGTCCATGTAGTCGCGGCGGGCCGCGGCGACATCGGCCACGGCGGTCGCCATGGGCACCTGGATGCCCAGCACGTTGCGGGTCGTGTGGGCCGCACCGCCGCCGAAGCCGACCAGGACACCCGCCGCGCCGGTGCGCATCAGGTGCAGGGCGGCCGTGTAGGTCGCGCAGCCGCCGACGATCACCGGGACGTCGAGCTCGTAGATGAACTGCTTCAGGTTCAGCGGCTCGTGCGAACCGGAGACGTGCTCCGCCGAGACCGTCGTACCGCGGATGACGAAGATGTCCACGCCCGCGTCCACGACGGCCTTGGAGAACTGCGCCGTGCGCTGCGGGGAGAGCGCGGCGGCGGTGACCACGCCGGAGTCGCGCACCTCCTTGATGCGCGCGCCGATCAGCTCCTCCTTGATGGGGGCGGAGTAGATCTCCTGAAGGCGCCGGGTCGCCGTCTCGGAGTCGAGGCCGACGATCTCGTCGAGCAGCGGCTGCGGGTCCTCGTGCCGCGTCCACAGGCCTTCGAGGTTCAGCACGCCGAGGCCGCCGAGCTCGCCGATGCGGATCGCGGTGGCCGGGGAGACGACCGAGTCCATCGGGGCCGCCAGGAAGGGCAGCTCGAAGCGGTAGGCGTCGATCTGCCAGGCGATCGAGACCTCCTTCGGGTCGCGCGTACGACGGCTGGGGACGACGGCGATGTCGTCGAAGGCGTACGCCCGGCGGCCGCGCTTGCCGCGCCCGATCTCGATCTCAGTCACGTGTGTGGCCTTTCCCTGATGCGTTGCAGCGCCTTCCAGTATCCCCGACGGGTACGACAAGGGCGGCCCCGGATGCTCCCGGAACCGCCCTCACGCGCGCGTGGCCTTCAGGAAGGACTTACTTACGGCTGTAGTTCGGCGCCTCGACCGTCATCTGGATGTCGTGCGGGTGCGACTCCTTGAGGCCCGCCGAGGTGATCCGCACGAAGCGGCCCTTGGACTCCATCTCGTCGATGGTGGCCGCGCCCACGTAGCCCATGGTCTGGCGCAGACCGCCGACGAGCTGGTGCAGGACGCTGGAGAGCGGACCGCGGTAGGGCACCTGGCCCTCGATGCCCTCGGGCACGAGCTTGTCGTCGGAGCCGACCTCGGCCTGGAAGTAGCGGTCCTTGGAGTACGACTTCGCCTGGCCGCGCGACTGCATGGCACCGAGCGAGCCCATGCCGCGGTACGACTTGAACTGCTTGCCGTTGATGAACTGGAGCTCGCCGGGCGACTCCTCGCAGCCGGCCAGCAGCGAGCCCAGCATCACGGTGTCGGCACCGGCGGCGAGCGCCTTGCCGATGTCGCCGGAGTACTGGAGGCCGCCGTCGCCGATCAGCGGGATGCCGGCCGGGCGGGCGGCGAGGGATGCCTCGTAGATCGCGGTGACCTGCGGGACGCCGATACCGGCGACGACTCGGGTCGTACAGATGGAGCCCGGTCCGACGCCGACCTTGATGCCGTCGACACCGGCGTCGATGAGCGCCTGGGCGCCGTCGCGGGTGGCGACATTGCCGCCGATGACGTCGACGCCGACGCTCGACTTGATCTTCGCCATCCAGCTCAGCGCGTTGCTGTTGTGGCCGTGCGAGGTGTCGACGACCAGGAAGTCCACCCCGGCCTCGGCGAGCGCCTGGGCGCGCTCCAGGGCCTCGGGGCTGGCGCCGACGGCCGCACCGACGAGCAGGCGGCCCTCGGCGTCCTTGGCGGCGTTGGGGTACTTCTCCGCCTTGACGAAGTCCTTGACGGTGATCAGGCCCTTGAGGACACCGGCGTCGTCGACCAGCGGCAGCTTCTCGATCTTGTGGCGGCGCAGCAGGTCCATGGCGTCGGTGCCGGAGATGCCGACCTGGCCGGTGACCAGCGGCATCGGCGTCATGACCTCGCGCACCTGGCGGCTGCGGTCCGACTCGAAGGCCATGTCGCGGTTCGTGACGATGCCGAGGAGCTTGCCGGCGGGGTCGGTGACCGGGACACCGCTGATGCGGAACTTGGCGCACAGCGCGTCGGCCTCGGCGAGGGTGGCCTCGGGGTGCACGGTGATGGGGTCGGTGACCATGCCGGACTCGGACCGCTTCACGAGGTCGACCTGGTTGACCTGGTCCTCGACGGAGAGGTTGCGGTGCAGCACGCCGACGCCGCCGAGGCGGGCCATCGCGATCGCCATGCGGGACTCGGTGACCTTGTCCATGGCGGCGGACAGCAGGGGGATGTTCACCCGGACATTGCGGGAGATGCGGGACGAGGTGTCGACCGCGTTGGGGAGCACCTCGGACGCTCCCGGCAGCAGCAGCACGTCGTCGTAGGTCAGCCCGAGCGTCGCGAATTTGTCAGGCACTCCGTCGACGTTTGCAGTCATGACACCTTCCCCAATGGCCTTGATCGGTGCGGATGTCCATGCTAACGGGAAGCAAGGGTGGCAAATTCCACCGTTTCCACAGTTCGGACCCGCTCCGGGCTTCGTATGTTCGTACGGAGACGGCGCGCCGCCCGTTCAGGAGCGCGCCCTTGTCCAGCGCGTCCTACTGCTCGGCCAGGGCCCGCAGCCTGCTCAGTGCCCGGTGCTGGGCCACTCGGACCGCACCGGGTGACATTCCCAACATCTGACCCGTCTCCTCCGCCGTCAACCCCACCGCGATGCGCAGCAGCAACAGCTCGCGCTGGTTCTCGGGGAGGTTGGCCAGGAGCTTCTTGGCCCACTCGGCGTCACTGCTGAGCAGTGCGCGCTCCTCGGGGCCGAGGGAGTCGTCGGGGCGTTCCGGCATCTCGTCGGACGGGACCGCCGTGGACCCCGGGTGCCGCATGGCGGCCCGCTGGAGGTCGGCGACCTTGTGGGCGGCGATGGCGAAGACGAACGCCTCGAAGGGGCGCCCGGTGTCCCGGTAGCGCGGCAGGGCGAGGAGGACGGCTACGCAGACCTCCTGCGCGAGGTCCTCCACGAAGTGCCGGGCGTCGCCCGGGAGACGGGACAGACGGGTGCGGCAGTACCGCAGGGCCAGGGGGTGGACATGGGCGAGCAGGTCGTGCGTGGCCTGCTCGTCCCCTTCGACGGCGCTGTGGACGAGCGCACCGATCGCCCCATGGGGATGAGCCGCCTCGTCGTCGCGCATCGGTCCATGGTGCCCTGGCGTCGTTGGATCCGTGGCATCGCGCTGGTTGTTGTGCACCGAAGCGTTATGAGCAGGTGCGCCGGAACCCATACCCTGCGCCCTCCCCTTCCGCTCGACCGACTCGTCCCCGAGAGACTCCACATCTCAAGGATGCGGCATCCGCCGCGAAACAAGCACTGGGGCATCGAAGAGGCCGCTCGACCGCGCCCCTTCAGGGGCGCGGGGAACTGCGCGACCAGCCACGACGGGCCCGCACCAATACGAACGACCGATCCGATCGAGCTCTTAGCGAACCAGACCCCACCGGAACCCGAGTGCCACGGCGTGCGCCCGGTCCGACGCACCGAGCTTCTTGAACAGCCGCCGCGCATGCGTCTTCACGGTGTCCTCGGACAGGAACAGCTCCCGGCCGATCTCGGCATTGGACCGACCGTGGCTCATACCTTCGAGCACCTGGATCTCACGCGCCGTGAGCGTGGGCGCCGCACCCATCTCGGCGGACCGCAGCCGGCGCGGGGCGAGCCGCCAGGTCGGGTCGGCGAGCGCCTGGGTGACCGTGGCGCGCAACTCCGCGCGCGAGGCGTCCTTGTGGAGGTAGCCCCGGGCTCCCGCGGCCACCGCGAGGGCGACCCCGTCGAGGTCCTCCGCGACGGTCAGCATGATGATGCGCGCGCCGGGGTCCGCGGACAGCAGCCGGCGCACGGTCTCGACGCCGCCCAGACCGGGCATGCGTACGTCCATCAGAATCAGGTCCGAACGGTCCGCGCCCCAGCGGCGGAGGACTTCCTCGCCGTTGGCCGCGGTCGTCACGCGCTCGACACCGGGCACGGTCGCGACCGCGCGGCGCAGCGCCTCTCGGGCAAGCGGGGAGTCGTCGCAGACGAGGACGGATGTCATGGCCGCCCTCCGCAGCTGATGCACGTCACCTTGAGCCTCCAGGCTGGTACGAAATCGTCACCTGAGCGGTCGACCGTCTCGGACGCCTGCCCGAGCACTTCTTGCTTCAACCGCCTCCGCACTCTCAACGACGGTCACCCGAAAGAGTTACGGGGCTGTGCACTGTCTTCGGCACTCTACGTGAGGGTGCGGACACGGTGCAGACATGCACGGCGGACCCACAACGTTTCATCACAACCCATGCCCCATTCAGACCCTTTTCTTCCCATTTCCTGGTGTCTGAGGCTAGATTCGCAATGAGTCATATTTTCATCTCCTTAGATCGTAGATGTACGGTCGTGGACACCGTATCCGCCCAGAACGGCTACAAGGGGTCACGCAATGGCAGATTTCTCCCGCCTTCCAGGACCGAACGCGGACCTGTGGGACTGGCAGCTCCTGGCTGCCTGCCGCGGGGTGGACAGCTCGCTCTTCTTCCATCCGGAGGGCGAGCGCGGTGCGGCTCGGAGCGCTCGCGAGAACTCGGCCAAGGAGGTCTGCATGAGGTGCCCGGTGCGCGCGCAGTGCGCGGCGCACGCGTTGGCGGTAAGAGAGCCGTACGGCGTGTGGGGCGGGCTGACCGAGGACGAGCGCGAGGAGCTCATGGGACGGGCGAGGCACCGGCTGGTGTCGGCGTCGTCCGTCGGGAGCGGCGCATCGAACAATTGAAGGAACGTTTCTTCTAGAAGGGCACGCGCACGCGTGCCCTTCTTTACTTCTGTCCCGCCGCGACCGCGAGCTGCTCCAGCGTCGCCGCCACGGCCGGGACCCTGGCCAGGTCGGGCAGGGTGAGCGCGACGATCTCGCGCCGGACCGCCGGTTCCAGCGTCACCGTGCGCGCACCCCGTGGCCGTACGGACTCGATCGCGAGCTGCGGCAGCACGGCGACCCCGAGGCCGGCGCCCACCAGGCCGACGACGGCCGGGTAGTCGTCGGTCGCGAAGTCGATGCGGGGCGTGAAGCCGGCGCTCTCGCAGACCTCGACCAACTGGCCCCGGCAGCGCGGGCATCCGGCGATCCACGACTCCCCGGCGAGCTCCCCGATGGCCACGGACCCCGCGCGCGCGAGCCGGTGCCGCTCCGGTACGAGGGCGACGAGCCGGTCGGTGAGCAGGGGCCGTACGACGAGGTCCTCCCACTCTCCTTCCTGGGCCGCCCCCTGGTAGCGGAAGGCGAGCGCGAGGTCGCAGTCGCCCTCCCGCAACAGGCGGACGGACTGCGGGGGTTCGGCCTCCTCCAGGGAGACCCGGGTGCCGGGGTGGGCGGCGCGCAAAGCGGCGAGGGCGGTGGGGACCAGGGTGGAGCTGCCGCTGGGGAAGGACACGAGCCGGACCCGTCCGGCCCGCAGCCCGGCGATCGCGGCGACCTCCTCCTCGGCCGCCGTGAGCCCGGCGAGGATCCCGGCGGCGTGCCGCACCAGGGCCTCGCCCGCCTGCGTCAGCCGCATCTCGCGCCCGCTGCGGACGACCAGGGGCGTGCCCACCGACGCCTCCAGGGCCTTCATCTGCTGGCTGACGGCGGGCTGGGTGCACCCCAGTTCCCGTCCGGCGGCGGAGAAGGAGCCGGTGGCGGCGACGGCGCGCAGGACTCGGAGATGGCGGGCCTCGATCACGGTCCGAGGATAAGCGGCTCTTTGACGCGACGCCGAAAGCGGTGGCCGTCCTAATGATTCGCCCAGTGGTTTCCGTCATTAACCTTGCGCCATGACAACGGCATTGATTACGGGATCGACCGCGGGCATCGGTGCCGCGTTCGCACGACGGCTCGCGTCCGACGGGCACAACCTGGTGCTGGTGGCCCGCGACACCAAGCGGCTCCAGGAACAGGCGACCGAACTCCACGACCGGCACGGCGTCGAGGTGGAGGTCCGCACCGCCGACCTGGCCACGGACGACGGCATCGAGACGGTCGCCGCCCGCCTCTCCGACCGCAAGTCCCCCGTCGACCTGCTGATCAACAACGCCGGCTTCGGCAACAAGGGCCGCTATCTCGACGTCTCCATGGCCGACGAGCTGAAGATGCTCAAGGTGCACTGCGAGGCGGTGCTGCGACTGACGTCGGCGGCGTCGGAGGCGATGCGGGAGCGGGGGCGCGGGGGTGTCGTGAACGTCGCCTCGGTGGCCGCGTTCGTCCCTCGTGGGACCTACGGCGCCTCGAAGGCGTGGGTCGTGCAGTTCACCCAGGGCGCGGCGAAGGACCTGGCGGGCACCGGCGTGCGCCTGATGGCCCTGTGCCCCGGCTTCGTCCGCACCGAGTTCCACCAGCGGGCGGGGATGGGCACGGACAACATCCCGAACTGGATGTGGCTCGACGCGGACAAACTGGTCGCGACGGCCCTGGGCGACCTGGCCCGCGGCAGGACCCTGTCGATCCCCGACCCCCGCTACAAGGCCCTCATGGGGTTGGTGAAGGTGACGCCCCGGGGGTTGCTGGGCGGGGTCTCGTCGAGGACCGGGCGGAAGTACGGGCCGCAGTAGGGCCCTGCGGCAGAGCTGCCCCCGGTGGGCCGGGCGCGCCGGGGCCGACGGGCGGACAATGGTGATGTCCCAACCGGACCCAGGGGGGCCGGAGGTGGTGTGGCATGACCTTCGTACAGCTCATCGACTGCAGGACCAGCCGGTTCGACGAGATGAACCGGCTCTTGGACAGCTGGGTCGAGCAGACCAACGGAAAGCGGACGGCGACGCACGCCACCATCGGGAAGGACCGGGCCGACGCGTCGCACTTCGTGGAGATCGTGGAGTTCCCGTCGTACGAGGAGGCGATGCGCAACTCCGGGCTGCCGGAGACCGAACGGATCGCCCGGGAGATGGTCGCGCTGTGCGACGCGCCGCCCACCTTCATGGACCTCGACGTGGTGCGGGACGAGCGGCTGAACGCGGTCGTCGCACGGGAGTTCTTCGAGCGGGCCGGGCGCAGTGGGACCGCGGAACTGTTCCAGCGGTTCGACGAGGACTACCTCGACCACGACCCCGCCAACGCGGAGGATCTGCGGCTGGCGGGCGCCCGGGAGGAGTACGAAGGGTGGCGGCGGGCCTTCGTCTTCAGTTTCCGGGTGGACGACCAGATCGCCCAGGACGACCGGGTGTGCACCCGTTGGGCGTGGGCCGGGAAGCACACCGGCGACTTCGTGGGGATCCCGGCGACCGGGCAGAACGTGACCATGACCGGGACCACCTGGCACCGGTTCCGGGACGGCAGGATCTGCGAGGGCTGGTGGGAGTACGACCGGGCCGGCCTGATGGAGCAGCTGGGGGTACTCGGGGACTGAGCACGGGGAGCCGGTGACCCGCGAAGGGGAAAGCCCCCGTTCTCCGCACGACGCGGGGAACGGGGGCCTCCTTACGAGCGGTGCGCTCAGTGGGAGTGGCCGTGGCCGTGCCCGGCGGCGGCCGGCTCCTCCTCTTCCTTCTTCTCGACGACCAGGGTCTCGGTCGTCAGGAGGAGGGAGGCGATGGAGGCGGCGTTCTCCAGGGCGGAGCGGGTGACCTTGACCGGGTCGATGACGCCGGCCTTGACCAGGTCGCCGTACTCGCCGGTCGCGGCGTTGAAGCCCTGGCCCTTGTCGAGCTCGGCGACCTTGGAGGTGATGACGTAGCCCTCGAGGCCCGCGTTCTCGGCGATCCAGCGCAGCGGCTCGACGACGGCCTTGCGGACGACGGCGACACCGGTGGCCTCGTCGCCGGTCTTGCCGAGGCCGCCCTCGAGCACCTTGGCGGCGTGGACCAGAGCGGAGCCACCACCGGAGACGATGCCCTCCTCGACCGCGGCGCGGGTCGCGGAGATGGCGTCCTCCAGACGGTGCTTCTTCTCCTTCAGCTCCACCTCGGTGGCGGCGCCGACCTTGATCACGCACACGCCGCCGGCCAGCTTCGCGAGGCGCTCCTGGAGCTTCTCGCGGTCCCAGTCGGAGTCGGTGTTCTCGATCTCGGCCTTGATCTGGGCGACGCGGCCCGCGACGGCGGCGGAGTCGCCGGCGCCGTCGACGACCGTGGTGTCGTCCTTGGTGACCGTGACACGGCGGGCGGTGCCCAGCACGTCCAGGCCGACCTGGTCGAGCTTGAGGCCGACCTCCTCGGAGATGACCTCGGCGCCGGTGAGGGTCGCCAGGTCCTGGAGCATCGCCTTGCGGCGGTCACCGAAGCCGGGGGCCTTGACCGCGACCGCGTTGAAGGTGCCGCGGATCTTGTTCACGACCAGGGTCGACAGGGCCTCGCCCTCGACGTCCTCGGCGATGATCAGCAGCGGCTTGGAGGCACCCGACTGGATGACCTTCTCGAGCAGCGGCAGCAGGTCCTGGATGGAGGAGATCTTGCCCTGGTTGATCAGGATGTACGGGTCGTCGAGGACGGCCTCCATACGCTCCTGGTCGGAGACCATGTACGGGGACAGGTAGCCCTTGTCGAAGGCCATGCCCTCGGTGAAGTCCAGCTCCAGACCGAAGGTGTTGGACTCCTCGACGGTGATGACACCGTCCTTGCCGACCTTGTCCATCGCCTCGGCGATGAGCTCGCCGACCTGCGAGTCCTGGGCGGACAGCGCGGCCACGGCGGCGATGTCTGACTTCTCGTCGATCGGGCGGGCCGTCGCGAGGAGGTCCTCGGAGATGGCGGCGACGGCGGCGTCGATGCCCTTCTTCAGGGCGGCCGGGGAGGCACCCGCGGCGACGTTCTTCAGGCCCTCGCGCACCAGCGCCTGGGCGAGCACGGTGGCGGTGGTGGTGCCGTCACCCGCGATGTCGTTGGTCTTGGTCGCCACCTCCTTCACCAGCTGGGCGCCGAGGTTCTCGTACGGGTCCTCGATCTCGACCTCGCGGGCGATCGTGACACCGTCGTTGGTGATGGTGGGAGCGCCGAACTTCTTGTCGATGACGACGTTGCGGCCCTTGGGGCCGATCGTCACCTTGACCGTGTCGGCAAGCTTGTTGACGCCGCGCTCGAGGGCGCGACGGGCGTCCTCGTCGAACTTCAGGATCTTCGCCATGGGAGCGGTTCAGCCCTCTCGGAAAATGTGGGTGAAACGAACTGCGCCCCAGACGCCCGGCTTCATATGGTGGCGGGGGCCCGGGGCGCAGCTCACAAGCAAATGTGCTTGAGGTGTCTTACTTCTCGATGACCGCGAGCACGTCGCGGGACGAGAGGACGAGGTACTCCTCGCCGTTGTACTTCACCTCGGTGCCGCCGTACTTGCTGTACAGCACGATGTCGCCGACCTTCACGTCGAGCGGCAGGCGCTCGCCGTTCTCGAAGCGGCCCGGACCCACGGCGAGGATGACGCCCTCCTGGGGCTTCTCCTTCGCGGTGTCCGGAATGACCAGGCCAGAGGCGGTGGTCTGCTCGGCGTCGAGCGGCTGGACCACGATGCGGTCCTCGAGCGGCTTGATGGCAACCTTGGAGCTGGTGGTCGTCACGATCCGACCTCCCCCTTCGGAGATCTCACGGGGTTAACTGTCTGAGGTGGCGACCAGGTGGATCCGTCGTCGCGGGTGCCGGACCTGCCCGTCGCTGTGTTGGCACTCTCACCTGCGGAGTGCCAGAGCCGAGACTATGACTGCGATTAGCACTCGGTCAAGCGGAGTGCCAATTCGCTGCGCCGGCTGTGCCGTGTCGGGTGCGGGTGCGTGGGGGTGGGCGTCCCTGGGGGCTGCCGCCCCCAGACCCCCGCTTCGGCCCCGAAGGGCCTCGTCCTCAAACGCCGGACGGGCTGGATTCGCTACAGGTAGTCCTCCAGCTTGGCGACCGTCAGGCCCCGCCTCTCGATCTCCCTCAGCACCGTCGTCGTGCGTTCCGTCAGGCTCGGGCCCTGTTCCTCGCCCGAGGCCACCGCGATGACGTCCCCCGGGCGCAGCGGATACTCCAGGGCATGGCCCTGTACCGAGACGCTCCACAGGACGAGGGCCGACAGGCCGCAGTCGGTCGCCGCACGGCGGGTCGTGGTGTCGTACGTGCCGTAGGGCGGGCGGAACAGGCGGGGGCGGATTCCGAAGCGGGCGTGGAGTTTCTCCTGCTGGCCGCAGATCTCGGCGCGCTGGCCGGCGTAGGGCAGGCCGCGCAGGGCGGGGTGGTCGAGGGTGTGGTTCTGGATGCTCGCGCCGACCGACTGGAGGCGGGCGAAGTGGCCGTACCCGGGCCCGACCACGCTGTTGGTGAGGAACATGCTGACCGGGAGCCGCAGTTCACGGACCAGGTCGACGAAGCGCGGGTCCCGCTCGGCGCCGTCGTCGTAGGTGAGGAAGACGACCTTGTCGGTCGTCGGCACCCGTTTCACCACCGGGAGCGGGCCGCCCGGGTCCGCCGGCAGCGGGCGGGCCGGCCGGCGCGGGGGCGCGGGCAGCGGGGCGGTGAGGCCCCAGTGGCGGTAGGGGCGTCCGTCGGCGCCGGGCGGGCCGTAGGAGCCCACGCGTTGCGCGGCCTTGCGGCCCAGCCGTTCGATGGGGTCGACGGACTGGGCGCACCCGGTGAGCAGTGCGGCCGCCAGTGAGACGGCGACCAGGGCCCGCGGTCTCACAGGTAGTCCTCCAGGCGCGCGACGGCGTATCCCTCGGCCGTGACCTTGTCCAGGAAGCGACGGACCATGTCGGGCATGGTGCCCTTGCCGTCCGAGCGTCCCCGGAAGTGGCTGAGCACGATGTCGCCGGGGTGGATGTCCTGGTCCGTCTCGCGGTACTCCCAGTGGTCGGCGAAGACCTCCTCGTTCCAGATCGGCGCGTACCGCACCCCGCAGGACTTCGCCGCGCGCAGGGTGTCCTCGTTGTAGTTGCCGTAGGGCGGGCGGAAGAGCCGGGGCCGGGTGCCGTAGCGCTTCTCGATGACGTCCTGCATCCCGCAGATCTCGTGCTTCTGGCGGGCGTACGACAGTGCGGGCAGGTAGGGGTGGTGGAGGGTGTGGTTGTCGAGCGCCACCCCGCGATCCCGCATCCTCGCGAAGTAGCCGTAGTCGTTCCTGATCAGGTAGTCGCTGAGGAAGGCCGTGTACGGGAGGTTCAGTTCGGTCGCCATCCGCAGGAAGGCGGGGTCCTTCTCGGCGCCGTCGTCGATGGTCAGGAAGACGATCTTCCGGTCGGTGGGGATCGTGGTGAAGACCGGTGGGAGCCCGTCCTCCTCGTGGCCGTCGACCTCGAAGCCCCGGCGGGTGGTGATGCGGGGCTTCTGCGCGGGGGCGGGCGGCGCCGTGAGCGGGACCCGCTTCAGGCCCCAGCGCCTGGCGGCGGCGATGCGGGCCTGCTCGGCGCGGAACTCGGCGGCGCGGATGCGGGTCTTGTCGGCCTGGACGTCGGCGAGGTCGGCGGCCGGGGCCGGGGGCGCCTTCAGGGGTTGACCTGCCCGGGTGCCGGCCTGCGGGTGCCGGGAGTCGGTTCCGGTCCGCTCGGCGCAGCCGGAGACCAGGGCGGCCACGGCCAGCAGGACGAGTCCGCTGCGGAGCGACACCATCAATGCACTGTTTTTATACTTTTGTCCCACCGTTCGCATGGGCCGGATCCTCGCAGGTCACCCCCCTGGTCCCGGGTCGACACCGCCACCGGGGAGCACGCCGTCCACCGACTGGCCCACAATGACCCGGTGAACGACCTCGCCCCCCTCCTCACCCCCGAGGGCCGCGCCCTCCTCGACTCCGTGCGCGGCACCGCCCCCGCCGACGAGCTCGCCGTCGCCACCCGGCTGCGCCGCGAGCACCCGGCCGAACTGGTCTCCGCAGCGCTCGGCCAGGCGCGGCTGCGGCAGCGGGCGGTGGCGAAGTTCGGGGCCGAGGACGCGGGGCGGATGTTCTTCACGCCGAACGGCGTGGAGCAGTCGACGCGGGCGAGTGTCGCGGCCTACCGGGCCGAGCGCTTCCGGGCGATGGGGGTGACCTCCGTCGCGGACCTGTGCTGCGGGATCGGCGGAGACGCCGTGGCCCTGGCCCGGGCCGGGATCCGTGTCCTCGCGGTGGACCGGGACCCGCTGACCGCGGCGGCCGCGCGGGCGAACGCGGACGCGCTGGGCCTCGCCGACCTGATCGAGGTGCGGGAGGCGGACGTCACGGAGGTCGACACGGCCGCGTACGACGCCGTGTTCGTGGACCCGGCCCGGCGCTCCACCAAACGCGGGCGCATCTTCGACCCGGAGGCCTACTCGCCCCCGCTCTCCTGGGCCGTCCAGGCGGCCCTCGGCGCCCCGCACGCGGCACTGAAGGTGGCCCCCGGCATCCCGCACGAAGCGGTCCCCGGGGAGGCCGAGGCGGAGTGGATCTCCGACGGCGGGGACGTGAAGGAGGCCGTGCTGTGGTTCGGCGGCACCCCGGGCGCCGTACGGGCCACCCTGCTGCCGGGACCGCAGACCCTGCTCGGCCGGGGGCTGCCCGACCCCGAAGTCCGTTCCGTGGGGCGGTACTTGTACGAGCCGGACGGTGCCGTCATCCGGGCCCATCTGGTCGCCGAGGTGGCCGAGGAGCTCGACGGCGGACTGATCGACCCCACCATCGCCTACATCACCGCGGACGCCCTGCGCGAGACGCCCTACGCGACGGCGTACGAGATCACCGACCGGCTCCCCTTCAACGTCAAGAAGTTGAAGGCGCTGCTGCGGGAGCGGGAGGTCGGGATCCTGACCGTGAAGAAGCGGGGGTCGGCCGTCGAGCCGGAGGAGCTGCGGCGCAAGGCGCTGCCGAAGCCCCAGGGCACGAACGCGGTGACGGTGTTCCTGACGCGGGTCGCGGGGGCGCCGACGATGCTGGTCGGTGCCCCCGCGAGGGCCGTCACTGGTGCTGGACCGTCCTGAGCTGCTCCAGGTGCGGGTCGGCGCCGACCGGGCCGGTCCGCGCCGCGGTGGCGTTCAGGGTCGCGTCGGCGCCGGTGCGCAGGGCGGCGGCCCGGCTGCTCGCCGGCTCGTCGCCGTTGCGGAACGGCGTGTAGACGACCTGGGCGCTGTTCGCGGCGACCGAGGCGCCCGCCGAACCGAGGGTGCTTGCCGAGAGGTTGCCCGTACCGCCGAAGGCGACCACGGTGTTGGTGCTCGCGGACTCACGCAGCAGATAGCTCGTCAGCTCGGACGAGAGGGAGGCGCGGGAGGTCCACAGCACCGGCCCGAAGACGTTCATCGCCCCGGCCGCCGACAGTCCGTCGCGCCAGGAACCGGAGTAGGCGAGAGCCACGTTGCTCGGCGTGCTCCACCAGAACTTCGCGACGGCCACCGAGAGGGCTGCCCTCGTCTTCCCCGAGATCGGGTAGTACGAGTAGGTGGAGGGCCACCGGGAGAAGTTCGTGTGGGTCAGCGCGTACCGGGCGTCCGCACCCACCGGGATGACCATGGTCTTGTTCGGGTTGAGGCCGTTGAGGTACGACTTCACCGACGACGTCAGCGACTTGCCGTTGGTGAGGACCAGACCGCCCGCGCTGCCCGTGCCGTCGGCACCGGCCGCGGCGGCCGCCGGGAGGGACGCGTAGGCGTCGGTGCCCGAGGCCAGGAAGACGTACTTCGGGCTGGTGGTGATGGTCTTGGCCACGGCCACCGAGGTGGCGAAGCGGTCCGCGCCGGTCAGCCGCTTGGGCGTGAAGCCGAGGGCCTTCACCTGGGAGGTGACCGTCGAGCTCAGGACGGACGTGGAGCCGAGGAGATAGACGTTGGCGCCCCGCTTCAGCACCCGCTTCAGCTCGGCCTTCACCGCCGCCGACAGCCCGCCCTTCGGCGTCGCCAGGACCGGCCCCTGCTTCTTGCCGGCCAGCGCGGGCGCCGTCAGCGAGTACGCGGTGCTGTCCTGGTTGGTCAGCACGGCCGCCTTGGCGTCCATCAGGCCCGGCGCGTGCTGTCCGACCTTGTTCCAGGTCCAGCGGGAGGCCGCAACGGGGGTCGGGGTGCTGCCGGAGCCCCAGATCCGGGCGGTGTTGTTCTTGCGCAGCGGCTGCCAGCTCGGGTTGCTGCCCTGCGGGGTGCCCGGGACGGCCGTGCGCTCACCGGTGGCCAGGTCGGCGTACTCGGTGGTCTGCACGTCGGAGCTGTCGCCCGTGGTGTGCGCGTCGAAGACGATGCGCTTGCCGGTCGGCGACCAGGACGGGTTGGCCACGTAACCGGGGCCGGTGGTGAGCTGCTTGACGTCGGTGCCGTCGGCCTTGGCCGTGAAGATCTGCTGCTTGCCGTCGGCGTCCTTGCGGACGAAGGCCAGCTTGGTGCCGTCGGGCGAGTAGGCGGGCTGCCCGGCGTCGGCGAGGACCCGCTTGACCGTCTTGGCCGTCGGGTCGTAGACGTACACGCCGGCGTTGTCGTAGCAGCCGTAGTTGATACGGCGTTCGAAGGCGACCGTGCCGGACGGGCTCACCGTCGGGTCGGTGTCGCAGACGGTGGACGGCTCCAGGGCCGAGGACAGCAGCGGGCGGGGTGCCCAGGAGGCGTCGGAGGGGCCGTAGGCGAGCTGGCCGCCGGTCGAGAAGACGACGTAACGACCGCCCCACCAGAAGGCGAGGTCCTGGTACTGGGCGCTGGAGCGCATGCCCTCCGCCCAGGGCAGGTCGAACTTCGAGCCGCCGCTGGGGCGGATGCTGGTGATCTGGCTCCAGGAGGTCACCAGCCGGCTGCCGTCCGGGGCCCAGGCGGCATACCAGCCGCCGGTGTTGGGCACCGCGGTCTGCTTGCCGGTGACGGTGTCGACGAGCACCGGCCCGTCGGTCAGGATCCGGCCCTCGGTGCCGGGCCAGGGGCCCGCGTCGTCGGCGGTGGCGCCGGGCGCGGCGGCCAGGGTGCCCACCGCGGCGAGGGCCGCCGCGGTCGTGAGCGCCGCGGCACGGCGGCGCATGGTCTGTCTCAAGTTGTCGTCCCCCCATGGGATTCACAGCCCCCGTACAGGGGGCCGTGTCACTTTAATTCGCAAGGAAACACAGGGGAACTGAGTTACTGGTAAACGCCTGTGCGAATTCAGGTCAAGATCCACATTCCCTGGCCCGCTCCAGGAGCAGCTCCCGCTCGCGTTCGTTGCGGGTCAGCGCGGCCGCGCGTTCGAACTCGGCCCGGGCCTCCGTCGTACGGCCGAGGCGGGCCAGGAGGTCGCCGCGGACGCTCGGCAGCAAGTGGTAGTCGTGCAGGGCGGGTTCGCCGGTGAGGGTGTCGACGATCTCCAGGGCCGGGGCCGGACCCTCGGCCATCGAGACGGCGACCGCGCGGTTGAGTTCGACGACCGGGGAGGGGGCGCGGGCGGCGAGCAGGGCGTAGAGGGTGGCGATGGCCCGCCAGTCGGTCTCCTCGTAGGAGTACGCGTGCGCGTGGCAGGCGGCGATGCCGGCCTGGAGGACGTAGGGGCCGGGGGCGCCGACGGCAGTGGCCTCCGCGCGGCTGAGGGCCCTGATGCCGCGGGCGACGAGCATGCGGTTCCAGCGGCTGCGGTTCTGGTCCTTGAGGAGGACGGGTTCGCCGCGCGGCCCGGTGCGGGCGGCCGTCCGGGAGGCCTGGAACTCCAACAGGGCGGCCAGGCCGTGCACTTCGGGTTCCTTGGGCATCAGGGCGGACAGCAGCCGGGCGAGGCGCAGGGCGTCCTCGCACAGGGAGGGGCGCAGCCAGTCGTCGCCGGCGGTGGCCGCGTACCCCTCGTTGAAGATCAGGTAGATGACGTCCAGGACCGAGCCGAGGCGGGCCTCGCGGTCGGGGCCGTAGGGCACCTCGAAGGCGATGTTCTTCGTGGCGAGGGTCCGCTTGGCGCGCACGATCCGCTGGGCGACCGTGGCCTCCGGGACGAGGAAGGCGCGGGCGATCTCCGGGGTGGTCAGGCCGCCGAGCAGACGCAGGGTGAGCGCGGTGCGGGCCTCCGCGGACAGCACCGGGTGACAGGTGGTGAAGACGAGCCTGAGCAGGTCGTCGTCGATGTCCTCGGGGTCGGACGGCTCCTCGGGCGGGGCGGTCTCCGACAGGTCCCGGCCGATCTCGGCCAGCTTGCGGGCGTAGTTCTCACGGCGCCGGACCAGGTCCACGGCCTTGCGCCGCGCGATGGCCATGAGCCAGGCGCCCGGGTTGTCCGGGACGCCGTCGCGCGGCCACTGCTCCAGCGCCGCGACCAGCGCGTCCTGGGCGAGTTCCTCGGCGATGCCGACGTCCCGGACGACCCGGGTGACGCCGGCGATGATCCGGGGCGACTCCAGACGGAAGACGGTCTCGACGGAGGTGCGGGCGTCGGTACGGTCGTCGGTGCGGGAGGGCTGTGAGGTGGTCACAGCCCCCCATTCGACACCCGTGCGGTCCCCGAGCCAAGGAAGCGGCTCAGCCCTCGGCGATCTCCCGCACCTCGCAGGTGACCGTCCAGTGCTCCTCGTGGACCTTCAGGAAGCGCTTGGTCCACTCGATCGCCTCGGCCATGTCCTTGGCCTGCACGATCGCGTACCCGCCGACGACCTCCTTGGCCTCGGTGAAGGGCCCGTCGGTCACCGACAGCTCACCCTTCTCCCAGCGGACCCGGGCCCCCTGGGCGGTCGGCGTGAGCCCGGCGGTGTCGAGGAGCACCCCGGCCTTCGTCATCTCCTCGATCAGCTCGCCCATGCGCTGCATCAGGGCTTCGGAGGGGCCCTCGGCGGGGGCGGTCTTCTCGTCGATCTGGACCATCGACAGGTAACGCGGCATGGTGACTCCTCGGTCGCTGCGGGGCCGGTCCTTCCCGGCCTCTCACCAGTGCGTCGATCGGAAGGGCCCGGGATCGACAGACTCCGAGAATTTCTTCGGAGAATTTCTCCCGGGCCCTCCATCATCGGCCTGACCTGCTACGACAGCGAGCCGCCGAAGGTCGCCCTGTCGACCGGGGCCCCGACCGTGCGGGGTCCGAAGGTGAACGCGGCGTCCGTCACGATGCCGGTCGGACGGCCGCGCAGCGACCACACCGCGCCTTCGCCGGCGTTCGCGCCCTCGACCCGGTTCTCGCCGGGCGCCGCCGCCGCGAGGTCCGCGTAGGCGTTGCCGTTGATGTCGAGGACGCTGACCGAGCCACCGAAGTTGTCGCCCGACTCCACGGCTCCGGGAACGCCGTCCGTGTCCTGGGTGAAGCCCTGGGAGCCGGTGCCGGTCAGGCCGTCGCGGCCACCGTAGAGAACGTTGACCATGCCCGCGCCCTGCTTGTCGCCGAGCTTCTCGCCGGGCGAGCCCACGGCCAGGTCGGCGTAGCCGTCGTGGTTGACGTCACCGGCGGCCACCGCGTCGCCGAAACGGTCGTCCTCCTCCTTGGCGCCCGGGACTCCCGCGGTGTCCTGGCTGTACGACTTCCAGGTCGACGCCGGCTTCAGACCGGAGGCCGAGCCGAGGGCCACGGTGACCGAGGAGTCGTTCGGGACGCCCCGGACGACGTCGTCGAAGCCGTCGCCGTTGACGTCGCCGAAGGCCACCTGGCCGCTGCCCTCAGGGGAGTCGACGTAGGTGAAGCCGCTTCCGGAAGCGTTGGCCAGGTACAGCTGGGAGCCGACGCCGCCCTCGCCGATGTAGACGGTCAGCGCGAGGTCGTCGCGGCCGTCGCCGTTGACGTCCCCGGCGGCCGCGTACATCACGTCGTAGGGCTCCACCTTGGGCGAGCCGAAGTCCTGCGTGGCGGTCGGCTTCCCGTCCCGGGAGATCGGGCCCCGCCAGACGGTGGCCTCGGTGCCGAGCGGGTCGTCGCCCGGGGCCCGGCCGCCGCGGAACAGGACCAGGTCCGGCCAGCTGTCGCCGTCGAAGTCGCCCGCCTGGGTGGTCGCCGCGGGCACCGACACCGCGCCGGACAGGCCCTCCTTGGATCCCCAGACGACGACCGCGTCCCGGTTCGAGGCCGCCGTCCCGATGATCAGGTCGGTGCGTCCGTCGCCGTCCAGGTCCCCCGTGGACAGCTGGTAGCCGAAGTTCTCGCCCGCGGTGGGATCGCCCGGGATGCCGCTGGTGGAACGGCTGATGATGGTCCGGCTGTCCTTGGTCAGGCCGTGCGGGCCGCCGTACATGACGGTGACGTAGCCCGCCCCCTTCTTGCCGCCGATCGTGGCGATCGGGGCACCGACGGCGAGGTCCTTGTAGCCGTCGCCGTTGAAGTCGTCCTGGACGGCCTTCGACTCGGCGGCCGAGGCGCTGCCGGCGAGGGCGGGGATGCCGCCGAGCGCCAGCACTCCGGCGATCAGCGGCACGGACCAGGCTTTGTACGCACGCGAGTTGGACATCTGTGTTTCCCCCTGGTTACTGCAGTGTGGTCACCGCAACAGACATCACTGGACGCGCGCTGGTTGCAGCGGTCATCCAGTTTTTTCGGTGAACACGTCAGCGGGAACGCGGCGGGAACCCCGCGAGGCCTCAGCGGAGGGACTTCCACAGCCTGCTCGCCGCGGGCTCCTCGGCCACCACCCGGTTGGGGTTCGAGGGCGCGGGCACCACCGGCATGGTCACCGTCCTCACCTCACCGCTCGGCAGGCCCTTGAGGCTCTCGCCGAGGTCGATCAGATCGGACAGGGAGGCGAGACCGGTGTCGGTGGTGATGCTGCCGGTGATCGCGTCGGCGACGGTGTACAGCCTGGTGGGGCTGGTCAGGAGGTTCGTGGCGGCCATCTGCTCCAGCAGGGCCTTCACGAGGGTCTGCTGGAGGCCTATGCGGCCCAGGTCGCTGCCGTCGCCTATGCCGTGCCGGGTGCGGGCGAGTGCGAGGGCCGTCTTTCCGTCCAGGTGGTGGGTGCCCGCCTTCAGGTGCAGGTGGCTGTCGTCGTCGTCGATGTCCTCGTCCGTGGTGACCGTGACCCCGCCGAGGGCGTTCACCAGCTTCGCGAAGCCGGAGAAGTCGATCTCGAGGTAGTGGTCCATGCGGACGTCGGTGAGCGACTCGACGGTCTTGACCGCGCACACCGGACCGCCCACCGAGTAGGCGCTGTTGAACATCGCGCCGTACGCCACCGCGGAGGAGCCGCCGCTCTCGAGGGGGCAGGAGGGGCGGGTGACGAGGGTGTCGCGGGGGATGCTGACGATCGTGGCCCCGGTGCGTCCGGCGTCGACGTGCACGACCATCGCGGTGTCGGAGCGGGCGCCGGTGCTGTCGCCGCCGCCGAGCGCCTTGTTCTCCTTGCCGCTGCGCGAGTCGGAGCCGAGGACCAGGATGTTGACGGCCTCGGTGGGGAGGGCGGCCGTGGTGGCGGAGGGTGCGGGGGTCGGGGTCGCCCTGGGGGGCCGGTCGTCGCCGAGCGCGGTGTTGATGTCGACGCTCTTGATGTTGTTGTTGAGATGCCAGTAGGCCCAGCCGGCCGCCCCCGCGCCCACCACCAGCAGACCCGCGCAAGCGAGGCCGGCGACCTTCAGCACCCTCGGCCGCCGGCCTGGTCTTCTCCCGGCGTCCCCGTCCCCGTTCTGTCCCGTCACGGGCAAGAACGTAAGTCCGAATTATTACGGGCAGGAACCTCGAGACCCCATTACTTCGGAAATTCTCAGACTTCTCATCCCGGTGTCACGGGCCCCACGGAGGCCCCGAAAGTTTCGGTCTCGAAGTCGACTGGCTTCGGATCCGCGGGGGCGCGGGACGTCCTCCCTGGTCACGCCACCCCACTCCTCCCGCTCACCCCGCCGGAGGCGACCCCGTGCTGCTGCGAACCACCAGGCTCGTCGCCAGTTCCACCCGGGTCGCCGCCGGGGTGCCGGTGTCGCGACCCAGGTCGAGGACCAGCTTGGCGGCGGCCTCGGCCATCTCGGTCAGCGGCTGCCGTACGGTCGTCAGCGGCGGACCCACCCAGCGCGCCACCGGAAGGTCGTCGAACCCGACCACGCTCAGGTCCTCCGGGATGCGCAGCCCCAGCTCGCGCGCGGCCTCGTACAGGCCGAGCGCCTGGAGGTCGTTGCCGGCGAAGACCGCGGTCGGCCGGTCCGGGCGGCGCAGCAGTTCCAGGCCCCGGCGGTAGCCGGTCTCGTGGTGGAAGTCGCCGGCCATGATCAGCCCGGGGTCGACGGGCAGCCCGGCGGTCTCCAGGGCGGCCCGGTAGCCGTCGACGCGGGCGCGGCTGCACATCATGCGGGAGGGCCCGGTGATCGCACCGATCCGCCGGTGCCCGAGGTCGACCAGGTGCCGGGTGGCGGCGAGCCCGCCCTGCCAGTTGGTGGCGCCGATCGAGGGCACGTCGGCGCCCGGATCGCCGGCCGGGTCCATCACCACGAACGGGATCGACCTGCTGCCCAGCAGCGCGCGCTGGGACTCGTCGAGCCCCGACAGCACGAGGACCACGCCGTAGGGGCGACGGGCGGCGACCTGGTCGGCCCAGGTACGGCCGGGGGTGAGCCGTCCCGCGCTCTCGCTCAGCACCACGCTGAGCCCGGCGTCCCGGGCCACGTTCTCCACACCCCGGATCACCTCCATCGCCCATGCGCTCTCCAGCTCGTGGAAGACCAGGTCGATCAGGGGCGAACGGCTCGCCTCGGCGCGTCGGCGCCGATAGCCGTGCGCGCGCAGCAGGTCCTCGACGCGGGCACGGGTCGCGGGCGCGACATCGGCCCGGCCGTTGAGGACCTTCGAAACTGTCGGTGCCGATACGCCGGCCTCCCGAGCGATCTCGGCGAGGGTCGCGGTCTGCTGCGACCGCCCCACCGCAGGGGAAGTCGTCCGGGTTTCAGCGGGCTCCGGGGGTGTCATGGCGGCGATCGTATCCCTGCGCGACCTCTTGACGAACCCTCCTGACGGCCCTAGGTTCCCAAAACATTCGGATTTAACATCGAAACATTCGCGAAGGTCGTCGACCCGACAGTCGAGCCCGACAGGAGTTACATGACCACCGCGCCCTGGCGTGACCCCGCCCTGACCGCCGCCGCCCGCGTCGACGACCTGCTCTCCCGGATGACCCTGGAGGAGAAGACCGCCCAGCTGTACGGCGTGTGGGTGGGCGCCAGCGCGGACGGGGACGGCGTCGCTCCCCTGCAACGCGAGATGACCGCCGAGTACGACTGGGACGAGCTGATCACCCGGGGTCTCGGCCAGCTGACCCGCCCCTTCGGCACCGCCCCCGTGGACCCGGCGCTGGGCGCGCAGGCACTGGCCCGCGCCCAGCGCCGAATCGCGGAGGCGGGCCGCTTCGGCATCCCCGCGCTGGCCCACGAGGAGTGCCTGGCCGGCTTCACCACCTGGCGGGCGACCGCCTACCCGGTCCCGCTCGCCTGGGGGGCGAGCTGGGACGCCGAACTGGTCGAGGAGATGGCCGGCGCCATCGGCCGCGACCTGCGTACGGTCGGCGTCCACCAGGGCCTGGCCCCCGTTCTGGACGTCGTCCGCGACCCGCGCTGGGGGCGGGTCGAGGAGACGATCGGCGAGGACCCGTACCTGGTGGGCACGATCGGCGCCGCGTACGTCCGGGGTCTGGAGCGGGCCGGGATCGTCGCCACGCTCAAGCACTTCGCCGGGTACGCCTCCTCGGCGGGCGCCCGGAACCTCGCGCCGGTACGGGCCGGAGTGCGGGAGTTCGCCGACATCACCCTGCCGCCCTTCGAGTTCGCGCTGCGCGAGGGCGGGGCGCGCTCGGTGATGGCCGCGTACACCGACACCGACGGCGTGCCGGCCTCCGCCGATCCCGGACTGCTGACCGCCCTCCTGCGCGGGGACTGGGGGTTCACCGGCACGGTCGTCGCCGACTACTTCGGCGTCGGGTTCCTCCAGACCCAGCACCGGGTCGCCGGCACCGAGGCGGGCGCGGCCCACGTGGCCCTGGAGGCGGGGCTGGACGTCGAACTGCCGACGGTGAAGTGCTACGGCCGTCCGCTCGTCGAGGCGGTCCGGGCCGGGGAGATCCCCGAGGACCTGATCGACCGGGCGGCCCGCCGGGTTCTGCTCCAGAAGTGCGAGCTGGGCCTGCTGGACGAGGACTGGGACCCGGAGCCCACCGGCCGCATCGACCTCGACTCGACGGCGAACCGGGCCCTGGCCCGCCGCCTCGCCGAGGAGTCGGTGGTTCTGCTGGACAACCCGGACGGTCTGCTCCCGCTCGCCCCGGACACCCGGATCGCGGTCGTCGGCCCCCGCGCCGCCGACGCGCTGGCGATGCTCGGCTGCTACTCGTTCCCCTCCCATGTGCTCACCCACCACCCGGACGTCCCGACGGGCATCGAGATCCCGACGGTCCTGGACGCCCTGCGCGCCGAACTCCCGGACGCCAAGGTGACGTTCACCGAGGGCTGCGGGGTCGACGACCCGGACACCGGAGGCTTCGAGGAGGCGGTGGCCCGCACGGCCGAGGCGGACGTCTGCGTGGCGGTGCTCGGCGACCGGGCGGGCCTGTTCGGCCGGGGCACCTCGGGCGAGGGCTGCGATGTGACGGACTTGCGACTCCCCGGCGTCCAGGGCGAGTTGCTGGACGCCCTGGTCGCGACCGGCGTCCCGGTCGTCCTCGTCCTGCTCACCGGCCGCCCCTACGCGCTCGGCCGCTGGCAGGGCCGGCTGGGCGCGGTCGTCCAGGCGTTCTTCCCGGGCGAGGAGGGCGGCCCGGCGCTCGCCGGGGTCCTCTCGGGCCGGGTGAACCCCTCGGGCCGCCTCCCGGTGAGCGTCCCGCAGGTGCCCGGCGGCCAGCCCTGGACCTACCTCCAGCCGCCGCTCGGCCTCGCGGGCGAGGTCAGCAACCTGGACCCGACCCCGCTGTACGCCTTCGGACACGGCCGCTCCTACACGGAGTTCGTGTGGGAGGACGTCGAGGGGTCGACGCCGGACCTCTCCACCGACGGTTCCTACGACCTCGCCGTCACCGTCCGCAACTCCGGCGACCGCGCGGGCGCCGAGGTGCTCCAGTTGTATCTGCACGACCCGGTCGCCTCGGTGACCCGCCCGGACGTCCGCCTGATCGGCTACCGGCGGGTGGAGTTGGCCCCGGGCGAGTCCCGCCGGGTCACCTTCCGCTTCCACACGGACCTGTCCGCCTTCACCGACCGCACGGGCCGGAGGATCGTGGAGCCGGGCGACCTGGAACTGCGGCTCTCCGCGTCGAGCGCCGAGGCCCGTCACACGGCACGGCTGCATCTGACGGGACCGGTACGGGAGTTGAGCGCGGACCGCAGGCTGCGCTGCGAGACGGAGGTGTCGTAGCGACCGACGTCGCCCCACCCACCCGAACCGCCGTCACTCCACCGACTCGAACCGCCAGCGGTGCACCGCCCGTGCCACCAACTCGCTGTCCGGCTCAGGGAGTTCGGGCAGCTCGGCGTCGTGGGCCGCGTCCCACCAGGTGATGACCAGGACGCGGTCCCCCTGGGCCCGGAGGGTCTCGCGGCGCAGCGGAATTGCCGGGAGCTCCTGTCGGCGGGCCCAGGCGAGGAGGTCCTCGCCGCGCCCGTCGACCGCCCGGGCCTCCCACATCAACGCGACCGTCACGGGTAGAGGTTCCCCTCGCCGACCTCGTGCACGTGGTCGTGGCCCGAGCCGCCGAGCTCGTGCACATGGTCGTGGTCGTGGCCCGGGACGTGCGGGTCGGTCACCGGGAGCGAGGAGTCGGCGGACAGGTCCCAACTGGAGGCCGGACGGCCGCGGGCCACCATCTCCGAGCCGAGCGCGGCGACCATCGCGCCGTTGTCGGTGCACAGCTTGGGCCGCGGGACCCGCAGCCGGATGCCGGCGGCCTCGCAGCGCTCCTGGGCCAGGGCCCGGAGGCGGGAGTTGGCGGCGACACCGCCGCCGATCATCAGGTGGTCGACGCCCTCGTCCTTGCAGGCCCGCACGGCCTTGCGGGTCAGCACGTCCACGACCGCCTCCTGGAAGGACGCCGACACGTCCCGCACCGGCACCTCCTCCCCCGCGGCCCGCTTGGCCTCGATCCAGCGGGCCACGGCCGTCTTCAGCCCGGAGAAGGAGAAGTCGTACGCCGGGTCGCGGGGCCCGGTCAGTCCGCGCGGGAAGGAGATCGCGTTCGGGTCGCCCTCCTTCGCGTACCGGTCGATGACCGGGCCGCCGGGGAAGCCGAGGTTCAGCACCCGGGCGATCTTGTCGAAGGCCTCGCCGGCCGCGTCGTCGATGGTGGCGCCCATGGGCCGCACGTCGGAGGTGATGTCCGTGGACAGCAGGAGGGAGGAGTGGCCGCCGGAGACCAGCAGCGCCATCGTCGGCTCCGGCAGGGCCCCGTGCTCCAGCTGGTCCACGCAGATGTGCGAGGCGAGGTGGTTGACGCCGTAGAGGGGCTTGCCGAGGGCGTAGGCGTACGCCTTCGCCGCGGAGACCCCGACGAGGAGCGCGCCGGCGAGTCCGGGACCGGCGGTGACGGCGATGCCGTCGAGGTCCCTGGCCGAGACCCCGGCCTCCTTCAGGGCGCGCTCGATGGTCGGCACCATCGCCTCGAGGTGCGCCCGCGAGGCGACCTCGGGGACGACACCGCCGAACCGGGCGTGCTCGTCCACGCTGGACGCGATGGCGTCGGCCAGCAGGGTGGTCCCCCGGACGATGCCGACGCCGGTCTCGTCACAGGAGGTCTCGATGCCCAGGACAAGCGGTTCGTCAGCCATTGATCTCGGTTCCTCGTACGGAAGTTGATGGGTCGGTCAGTCGCATGACCAGGGCGTCCACATTGCCCGGCTGGTAGTAGCCGCGCCGGAAGCCGATGCCCTCGAAGCCGAAGCGCTCGTAGAGCTTCTGGGCGCGGAGGTTGTCGATCCGGCACTCCAGCATCACTTCGGCGCACTCGAAGGCGGTCGCGGCCCGCAGCAGCTCGGTCAGCAGGGTGGCCCCGAGTCCGGTCCCCCAGTGGTCACGGGCGACGGCGATGGTCTGCACGTCGGCCAGCTCACCGGCGGCGGCGAGCCCCGCGTACCCCACGATCCGCCCGTCCTCCTCGGCCACCACGTACCGCCGGGTCGCCTCGGGCCCGCGCGAGTGCGCCAGCTCGGACCAGAACATGCCCCGGGACCAGGCGTCCTCGGGGAAGAGGTCGCGCTCCAGCTCCAGGACGGGGTCGATGTCCCACCAGCGCATCTCGCGCAGCACGGGATTCACGGGGGTGGTCACTTCGGGGTGACCACCTTGTAGTTCTTGGGCACCTGGGCGTCGGGCCGCCGCAGGTACAGCGGGCGGGGCGCGGGCAGTTCCTCCCCGGCCGCGATCCGCTCGGCCGCGAGGGCGGCGAGCGCGGCGGCGCTGACGTGCTCGGGTTCGTGGGCCTCGGGGAAGGTGTCGGGGTAGAGCAGCGCGCCGGCTCCGACGGCGGGCAGTCCGGCGACCCGCTCGGCGATGTCGGCGGGCCGGTCGACCGAGGGTTCACCGGTTCGGGTACGGGAGTCCTCGTACCGCGCCCAGTAGACCTCCTTGCGGCGCGCGTCGGTGGCCACCACGAAGGGTCCCTCGGGGATGTCGGCCGCGTAGGCGAGCCCGTCCAGGGTGCACACCCCGTGCACGGGCACCCCGAGGGCGAGCCCGAAGGTGTCCGCGGTCATGAGTCCGACCCGCAGTCCGGTGTACGGCCCGGGACCGGTTCCCACGATCACCCCGGTCACGGCGTCCAGCTTCACCCCCGCCGCACGGAGCACTCGGTCGACGGCCGGGAGGAGCAGTTCCCCGTGCCGACGGGCGTCCACCTGGGCGAAGGAGGCGAGAACGTCCCGCCCGTCGTGCAGGGCGACGGTCACGGCAGGGGTGGCGGTATCCAGAGCGAGCAACAGCACGCGAACAGCCTACGGCTCCCGGGCGGGCGGGGCGGCCTCAGGCCGACTTCGGCGCAGCGGACGACCTCAAGCTGCTACCGTCGCCACAAATCAGGACTAAATACTCAAGAGGTCACCGGTGGCACCCAGCAGCGCAGGCTTCGTAACCGCCCTCACCACAGCGGCCCTCGCGACGGTCGGCCTCCTCGGCTACCAGGCCTCCACCACCGCCCCCGGCACGACACGCACCGACAGCACCCCCATGGCAGTCACCTCGAAGGTCCCGCAGCACAAGAAGGACCCCACCGCTCTCCCCGCCGCCTCCGGCACCGGCGCACGCGTCGTGTACTCCCTGGACTCCGACCGGGTCTGGCTGGTGGGCCAGGGCGACGCGGTCACCCGCACCTTCGAGGTCACCCCGGGGAACGTCGACCCCGCCCCCGGCGTCTACGCGGTCAGCTCCCGGTCCAACCTGATCACCGGCACCGACGGCATCCCCGTCGAGCACGTGGTCCGCTTCGCCTCCGACGTCGACGGCGTGGCCATCGGCTTCAGCGCGGCCGTGCGGGACGCGGCGCCCGCCCCGGAGGCGACGCCCTTCGCCGGCACCGGCACCGTGCGGACGGGCGGCATCCGGGAGTCCCGCGCGGACGGCGACGCGATGTGGACCTTCGCGATGATCGGCGCGCAGGTCGTCGTGGTCCGCTGAGCCCGGCAGGTCGGGCCCGGAGGGCTCAGGCGGCCCTGGGCCGGTCCCGCTCGACGGCTTCGCCGCCGGTCCCCGGGTCGGGCAGCCGTGGCGGGGTGGAGACGGCTTCCGCCGCCGCGCAGGACGCCAGCAGATCGCGCATGGACACTCCCGCGACGATCGCGTACGGCTGCTGCCGGGGCCGGTTCTCGGTGGCCGACATGGACGCCTCCTGAGGTTCGGGGGCGGGCGTAGTTAGGCACACCTAACTACGGGCTGGGTACCATGTGACCACGCACGGGACACCGAACGCAATATCTTGCCGACGCGTTGTCGGAACGTTCACGGAAACCGCCCGTCCGCGCCGGACCACGCGCCGGGCCCCGCACTCAGGCCGTGAGCACGCTCAGGTCGGCCGCGGTCCAGCGCTCCCCGACCGGCGTCAGCGTCACGTGCCGCACCTCGTCGGTGGTGTCACCGACCGCCCGGTGGATCTGCACGTGCAGCCGCTCGTCGGTCAGCTCCTCGACCTTGCCCTCGCCCCACTCCACGACGATCACCGACTCCGGCAGCGACACGTCGAGGTCGAGGTCCTCCATCTCGTCGAGCCCGCCGCCGAGGCGGTACGCGTCGACGTGCACGAGCGGCGGCCCGTCCCCGAGCGGGGGATGCACCCGGGCGATCACGAAGGTCGGCGAGGTCACGGCCCCCCGTACCCCGAGTCCCTCACCGAGTCCGCGGGTCAGGGTCGTCTTGCCGGCGCCGAGCTCCCCGCTGAGCATCACCAGGTCCCCCGCGCGCAGCAGCTTGGCGAGCTTCAGGCCCAGCTCGCGCATCTGCTCGGGGGAGGTGACGGTCAGCTCGGTCTCAACCGGGTTGCGCGGTACTGCTTCCATAACCGCCAACGGTAGCCCCTGCGGGCACGGCCCCCGCGCGGGTGAGGAGGTCGGCGAGGCGGTCGGTGACCACTTCCGGGTGCTCCAGCATGACCAGGTGCCCGGCGTCCGGGACCAGGACGAGTTCCGCCTCGGGGAGCAGGGAGGCGATCGCCTCGCTGTGCTCGCTGGGGGTGACCATGTCCCCCACTCCGGCGAGCACGAGGACCGGCTTGTCGGCGAAGTGGGCGAGGGCGGCGGTCTTGTCGTGGTTGTCGAACGCCGGGTAGTACTCGGCGACCACGTCGATCGGGGTGCCCTCGATCATCCGCTCGGCGAACCGCACCACGGCCGGGTCGACGTCCCGGGAGGCGAAGGAGTACCGCTTGATGATCCCGGCGAACAGGTCGGCGGTGGCCCGGCGCCCCTTCTCCACCAGGTCGGCCCGTTGCCCCAGCGCCTTGAGGACGCCCGGCAGCACCCGCCGTACGGCGTTCACCCCGGCGACCGGCAGCCCGAAGTTGACCTCCCCCAGCTTCCCGGACGAGGTGCCGACCAGGGCCACCGCGACCACCCGGTCGCGGATCAGCTCGGGGAACTGGTCGGCCAGCGCCATCACGGTCATGCCGCCCATGGAGTGCCCGACGAGCACGATCGGTCCGTCGGGGACGGTCGCGTCGATGACGGCCTTCAGGTCCCGCCCGAGCTGCTCGATGTCGACCGGCACCCCGTCCTGCACCTGCCGTACGCCCCGCCCGGACCGGCCGTGGCTGCGCTGGTCCCAGTGCACGGTCCGCACGACACCCCTGAGGGCGGCCCGCTGGAAGTGCCAGGAGTCCTGGCTGAGGCAGTAGCCGTGGCTGAAGACGACGGTGACGGGGGCGGGAGCCTTGCGTCCGAACAGCCGGCGCCGGCGCGGCGACAGCGCGGGCACGGCCTGCGGGTCCACGTCGTCGACCTCGTAGTACAGCTCGGTGCCGTCGTCGGCGTACGCCTTGCCGGGGGTGCCGCGCAGCGCGCCGTACGGCCCGGCCGAGTCGAGGGCGAGGCGGGCCTTCTGCCGCATGCCGCGTCCGACGGTGAGCCGCTCGACGGCGACGCCCGCCGCGGCGCCCGCGGCGATCACGCCTATCGCGGCGCCGGCGATCCCGGTCGCCCGGCGCCAGCCGGCGCCCGCCCCCGCCGCGGAGGCGAGGGCCACCGTGGCGGCGGCGTCCACGACGGCCTCCGCACTGCTCTCGCTCACGTACCGCTCCTGTTCGCTGGGTCGGGTGTCGCCGGGTCGGGTGACACGGGTGTGGCACGAGGCGTGGTTCTGACACGCACTGTGCGACTACCCCGCTTGTTCCTCGTTCACATAGACGCGCGGAACGCGGGTTCCGATGCGCGTCACGATTTCGTACGCGATGGTGCCCGCGGCCTGGGCCCAGTCCTCGGCGGTGGGCTCGCCGCCGTCGCCGGGCCCGAAGAGCACGGCCGGAGTGCCGGCCGGCGGTTCGTCGCCGCCGAGGTCCACGACGAACTGGTCCATGGCGATCCGCCCGGCGACCGTACGCCACTTGCCGTCGACCAGGACCGGGCCGGCCCCGGAGGCGTGCCGGGGGACGCCGTCCGCGTAGCCGACGGGAACGAGTCCGAGGGTGGTCTCGCCGGGCGTCACATAGCGGTGGCCGTAGCTGACGCCATGGCCGCCCGGGACGCGCTTGACCAGGGCGATCGACGCCGACAGCGTCATCACCGGGCGCAGTCCGAAGTCGGCGGGGGCGCCGAGGTCGGGGCTGGGCGAGATGCCGTAGAGCGCGATCCCGGTGCGGACCAGGTCGAAGTGGCTCTCGGGGAGGGTGAGGGTGGCGGGCGAGTTGGCGATGTGCCGGACCTCGGGGGTGACGCCCTGGCCCTCGGCGTACGCCACCATCTCCCGGAAGAGGGCGAGCTGGGCGGCGATGGAGGGGTGACCGGGCTCGTCGGCGCAGGCGAAGTGGGACCAGAGGCCGGTGACACGCAGGAGTCCCCCGGACTGGGCGCGCAGGGCCTCGGCGACCAGCTCTGCCCAGTCCTCGCCGGGCTGGCAGCCGCCGCGCCCGAGCCCGGTGTCGGCCTTGAGCTGCACGCGCGCGGGCAGGCCCGCCGCGCGGGCCGCGTCGGCGACCTCACGCAGCGCCCACAGGTCGCTGACGGACACGTCGAGGTCGGCCTCGATCGCCTCCCGCCAGGGCCCGCCGGGGGTCCACAGCCAGCACATGATCCGCCCCGGCAGACCCGCGCTGCGCAGCGCGAGGGCCTCCTCCGGGGTGGCGGTGCCCAGCCACTCGGCACCCGCCTCGACCGCGGCGCGGGCACAGGGCACCGCGCCGTGGCCGTACGCGTCGGACTTGACCACCGCCATGAGGGCGGCCCCGGACGCGCGGGCGCGCAGGGTCCGCACGTTGGCCCGCAGCGCGGCCAGGTCGATCTCGGCTCGGGCGCGGAGCGGTGCGGTCGGGGCGGTGGCTGTCTCGTTCATGGCGCCCCCAGTGTCTCAGAGGCGACCGGCACCACCGGTGAGCACGTCCCCCAGGACGCCCTCGAATGCGGGTGTCAGAGGATCAGACCGTGCCGGGCCAGGTACTTCACCGGGTCGATGTCCGAGCCGTACCCGCGTTTGGCGCGCACCTCGAAGTGCAGGTGCGGGCCGGTGGCCCGCCCGGTGGCACCGCTGCTGCCGAGGCGGGTGCCGGCCTTGACCTTGGCACCGCGGGTGACCGAGATGCGCGAGAGGTGGCCGTAGACGACGTACCGGGAGTCGCTCATCTTGATCGTCACGGCCTTCCCGTACGACCCCGACCAGCTGGCCAGGACGACGGTGCCGGTGCCGACCGCGTAAACCGGGGTTCCCGTGGGAACGGCAAGATCCACTCCGGTGTGGTATCCCACCAGCCAGTTGCCTCGCACCCGGTAACGCATCGTCACCCGGGCTCGCTTGCGGATGGGTCTGCTCCACTTGGCCGGGGCGAGGGCGCGGTCGGTGTCACCGACCTCGACGTCGTCGGCGGCCTCCAGCAGTTTCTCGAATTCCTCGTCGTACTCGTCGCCGGCGCAGGTGCCTTGGGGCTCCTCCGCCGACGTATCAGGGGGGTTGGGGGGATCCGGGGAGTCCTCACGGAAACCGAGAACGGGACTCCCCAGAACGACTGCCGCTCCGCCCAGCCACTCACGCCGGGTGGTGCCGCGTATATTTGGCTCATCCATGCGGCCAGCGAAACATCGCTCTTTCGGCGCCGCATATTCGGCCGAGCGGTATTGGTCCCATCAGGTAGTAGTTCGGGGCCCGTCGTCCATTTGCCGCCCCGCGCTCACACCTCCGTCACGTCCCGCCAGGCCTCCGGCACCGCCTCGGCCACGTCGTGCGCCCCCACCGGCGCCCCGTGGGCCGCGAACCGTCCGGCCAGCCCGTGCAGGTACGCGGCCGTGCTGCCGGCGTCCAGGGCGCCGAGCCCCGACGCCAGCAGGGAGCCCGCCAGACCGGACAGCACGTCTCCGCTGCCGGCCGTGGCCAGCCAGGCCGTCCCGGTCGGATTGACGCGTACGGTCCCGCCGCCCGTGTCGGCGACGAGCGTGGTCGAGCCCTTGAGCAGCACGGTCGCGTCGTAGCGGGCGGCGAGTTCCCGCGCGGCGGCCAGCCGGGCCCCCTCGACCTCCTCCCGGGGCACCCCGAGGAGCGCGGCGGCCTCTCCGGCGTGCGGGGTCATGAGGGTCGGCGCGGTCCGCGCGCGTACGGCGGCCCGGTCGGCGAGCCGCAGCCCGTCCGCGTCGACGAGCACGGGCACGTCCGAGGCCAGCACCTCGCCGACCGCCGAGGCGTCGTCCCCGGCCCCCGGCCCGACCACCCAGGCCTGCACCCGCCCGGCCTGCTTCGGCCCCCGGTCGGAGACGAGGGTCTCGGGGAAGCGGGCGAGCACGGCGTCCCCGGCGGGCCCGACGTACCGCACGGCCCCCGCGCCGCCGCGCAGCGCCCCGGCCACGGCGAGCACGGCGGCCCCGGGATAGCGCGCGGATCCGGCGGCGATGCCGACGACACCGCGCCGGTACTTGTCGCTCTCTCCGGACGGCACCGGCAACAGCCGTCGTACGTCGGCGTGTTGGAGGGACTCCAGGACGGGCTCGGGGGGCAGCACAGCCCTCAGGCCGATGTCGACGAGCCGTACGGACCCGGCGTACTCGCGTGCCGGATCGACCAGCAGCCCCGGCTTGTGCGTCCCGAAGGTGACGGTGAGGTCGGCCCGCACGGCGGCCCCCCGCACCTCCCCGGTGTCGGCGTCGACCCCGCTCGGCAGATCCACGGCGACGACGGCACAGCGCGCGCTGTCGGCGACGGCGGCGAGGCGTGCCGCGTCGGGCCGCAGCCCGCCCTTCCCGCCGATCCCGACGATGCCGTCGAGGAGGAGGTCGGCGTCCCGGATCGCGGCCTCGGCATTGTCGGCGTTGACGATTCGCCCACCGGCTCGGCGCAGGGCGGCGAGCCCCCCGGCATGGGCCCGCTCGGGCGCGAGGAGCACGGCGGTGACCCCGGCCCCGCGCCGCGCGAGGCGCGCGCCCGCGTAGAGGGCGTCCCCGCCGTTGTCACCGCTGCCGACGAGCAGCACGACCCGACGGCCGTACACCCGCCCCAGCAGGTCCGCGCAGGCCGCCGCGAGCCCGGCCGCCGCCCGCTGCATGAGCGCACCCTGCGGCAACCGGGCCATCAGCTCCCGCTCGGCCGCCCTGACCGTCTCCACGCTGTACGCAGTTCGCATGGGTCCGAGTCTCCCCTTCCTTCCGTGATCCCGGCTGCCTCTCGTGGTACCCGGATATTCCGTGCCGTCGCCCGGACCGGGGGTGCAGACTCGGCGCATGGCAGACATGGGGGCGTTCCGGGACGCGGTGGGCGACTGGGCGAACGGGGGTTCCGGCGAGGCGGCGCGTGAACTGGCCCGGCGACTGGGGGTGCGGGCGGCCGTGCTGCTGGAGGGCCCGAGCGATCTGGCGGCCGTGGAGACGCTGGCGGCACGGCGAGGCCGGGACCTGGCCGCGGAGGGGGTGGCCGCGGTGTCGATGGGCGGCGCGATGAGCATCGCCCGCTTCGCCGCGGTACTCGGACCGCCGGGCCTGGACCTGCGTCTGACGGGCCTGTGCGATGTCCGCGAGGAGCCCTTCTACGAGCGTGGCCTCCAGCGGGCGGGCGCGTCCGACGCGGTGTACTTCGTGTGCGTGGCGGACCTGGAGGACGAGCTGATCCGCGCGCTGGGCACGGCGCGGGTCGAGGAGATCGTCGAGGCGGACGGCGATCTGCGCCCCTGGCAGACCTTCCTCTCCCAGCCCGCACAGCACGGCCGCCCCCGGGACCAGCAGCTGCGCCGCTTCCTGGGCACGAAGAAGGGCCGCAAGATCCGCTACGGCCATCTGCTGGTCGAGGCGTTGGACGTGGACCGGGTGCCGGCGCCGCTGGAGGAGTTGTTCGGGGCGGTGGGGGGCGGGTAGGGAGGGGCGGGTGAGGGGGTGCTGTTGTTCCGGGGGGCCGTCACCCCTCCGCGATCACCACCGCCGAGGCGACCCCCGCGTCATGGCTGAGCGACACGTGCCAGGACTGCACCCCGAGTTCGGCGGCCCGCGCGGCCACGGTCCCGGTCACCCGGAGCCGGGGCTGTCCGCTGTCCTCGACGTACACCTCGGCATCGGTCCAGTACAGCCCGGCCGGCGCCCCGAGCGCCTTGGCCAGCGCCTCCTTGGCGGCGAACCGGGCGGCGAGCGAGGCGACTCCCCGCCGCTCCCCACTGGGCAGCAGCAACTCACCGTCCACGAACAACCGCTGCGCCAGCCCCGGCGTCCGCTCCAACGACGCGGCGAACCGGTCGATCTCGGCGACGTCGATACCTACCCCGATGATGCTCATGCGGGCACTTTACGATCACGCGGGAACCGGGGGTCGGGAATGGCGCGTCCGTCGATGTGCATGATCACCATCACCGGCGTGATGCGCGGAGGAGCCTGAGATGACCGGCGGAGCCACCCGCTACCTCTACCTCGCCCGGCACGGTGAGGCGCTGACGGATGAGAGCGGGTTGACCGAGGTGGGTCGGCAGCAGGCCGTGCTGCTCGGTCGGCGGCTTCAGAGTGTCCCGCTGACGGCCGTTCACCACGGCCCGTTGCCTCGGGCAGCGCAGACCGCCCGCCTGGTCCACGAGCAGCTGACGAACGTCCCCCTGCTCGCCTCGGACGTCGCCGGCGACTACGTCCCCTACGTTCCCCCGGCCGACGAACTCCCCTCCGCATCCGCCGACTTCTACCTCCGTTTCCTCGCCGGCACCACCGACGAGGAGCGTGAGCTCGGTGCCGTGCTGGCAGACCAGGCGCTCGACCTCTTCACCGGACCGGTCGACGGCGACGAGGACCGGCACGAGCTGGTCGTCACCCACAACTTCCTCGTCGCCTGGCTCGTGCGGGACGCCCTGCACGCCCCCAAGTGGCGCTGGCTCGGCCTCAACCACGCCAACGCGGCGCTCACGGTAATCCGTTACCCGCCCGACCGGGCTCCCGCCGTCCTCGTCACCAACGACATGCGCCACCTGCCCGCCGACCTGCGCTGGACCGGCTTCCCGCCCGAGTCCCACGTCTGACGCCCTCGTTCAGGCAGCGGCCAGCTCGCACCACACGTACTTGCCCCGGTTGCCGTGCCTGGCCAACGGCTGCCACCCCCACAGATCCGCACACGCCGCGACCAATGCCAGCCCCCTCCCCTCCTCCCCCAGCACCTCCAACTCACCCGGCGGCGGCGGAGGTTCGGGATCCGCGTCCCACGCCCCGATCCGCAACACCCCCGCCGCCCACCGCACCCGCAGCGCGGCCGGACCCTTCGTATGCCGTACGGCATTGGAGACCAACTCCGCCGCGAGCAGCTCCACGGTGTCCACCAGGCGGATCAAGCCGTGCATCGTCAGGACGAGACGGAGGGTTCTGCGGGCGACCGTGACGGCTCGGAGGTCGTTGGGGATGTACAGCGTGTACTCCCAGGGGTCGGCTGAGGACATGGGTCAACTCCGGATCGGTGAGCGGGGGTTGGGTGCGGTGGCGGTGCCGCGGCCGTCATGGCAGGACGGAGCGGTGCACTTCCGCAGAGTGAGCGTTGCGTCACCGAGAGTAGGAGTAACATGTGTGTCGGAGCAAGGCGATCAGGGAAACCGACCCCGAACGAGGAGTGGTAGATGGTCCAGAGGCGCGAACCGACCGCACGGCAGATGCGCCTCGGTATCGAACTCCGAAGGCTCCGTGAAGCCGCAGGGCTGACCACCATCGAAGCCGCGGCGCTGCTGGGGGTGAACCGGGTTCAGATCACCCACATCGAATTCGGCATCAGCGGCGTGAGCGAGCAACGGGTGCGCCGCCTCGCCTCCCACTACGCCTGCACCGACCAGGAGTTCATCGATGCCCTGATCTCGATGGCCACCGACCGGACACGCGGCTGGTGGGAGGAGTACCGGGGCCTGCTGCCCACCCCCTTCCTCGACCTGTCCGAGCTGGAGCACCATGCCCGGTTCCTGCACCACGTGGCCGTCCTGTACGTGCCGGGCCTGTTGCAGACGGAGGACTACGCCCGTGCCGTCTTCTCGTCCAGGCTGCCCGAACTGCCCGATGAGGAGCTGGAGTTGCGCATCCAGCACCGAAAGGCGCGCCAGCAGATCACCATCCCGTACCAGGCGCTGATCCATGAGGCGGCCCTTCGCATCAGGGTCAAAGACCGCGCCACCTCAAAGGCACAGCTCGCACGGCTTCTCGAGCTCTCGGAAGCGGACCACGTCACCTTGCGCGCCATCCCCTTCGACCTGGACGGCTTCGTCGCTTCCAGCACGATGACGTACGCGGGCGGCGCCCTGCCCAGGCTGGACACCGTGGTGCGAGACGCGCCTCATGGTGCGGTCCTCATCGATTCCGAGGCACAACTCTCCATCTACCGCACCCGCTTCCATATGGTGGAGGCCGTATCACTCGAACCGAACGAGTCCCGCGACTTCATCCACCGGCTGGCAAAGGAGCTGTGAGCCCCCCATGGACCACTGGCAGAAGTCCTCCTACTCGGGCGAGGGCGACGGCAACGAATGCGTCGAGATATCCACCTCCCCCACCCACGTATCCATCCGCGACTCCAAAACCCCCACCCGAGCCACCCTCACCCTTCCCACCCCCGCCTTCACCACTTTCCTAGACGCCCTCAAGCGCACCCCCGAAACCCGGTAACCCCGCGTAACCCCTCCTGCTAGCCTCCGCCGTATGGGCGACAGCACCGACGACGGGCCGAGACCCCTCGTCACCGATCCCTTCGACGCCGTGCCCGCGCTCGTCCCGCTCCGGGATGCCGCGTGGGACGGGGACTGGGCGGCCGTGCGGGCGTTCTTCGAGGGGATCGCCACGGACGAAGCAGCCGGGGCCGAAAACCTCTCGCTCGCCGCCGCGCTCCTCGCCGGGGTCGAGCGGACCGAGTGGTTCCTGGAGAAGGCGGTGCAGGACCGGCCCGCCGACCCCCTCCCCCGCACGCTCCTCGCCGAGCGGTACATCCACCTCGGCTGGCGCGCCCGCGGCCGCGGCCCCGCCGAGAGCGTCTCGTGGGACGCCGCTCAGCAGTGCCACGAGCGGCTGTGCAAGGCGGAGTTGCTGCTGATCGAGGTGTGCGCGGAGCAGCCCGCGTGCGTCCCCGCGTGGACGGCCCGGCTGGGGACGGCCCGTGGGCTGGGGCTCGGGCAGTCCGAGGCGCGGCGGCGTTACGACCGGCTGGCGGAGCACCACCCGCACCACATACGCGCGCAGTCCCTCCTGCTGCGGCACCTGTGCCCCGAGGGGGACGGATCCTGGGAGGCCGCGCACGGCTTCGCCGAGGAGTGCGCGAGCGCCGCGCCGGACGCATCGCACGCCGGTGTCCTGGTCGCCGAGGCCCACCTCGCGCACTGGACCGCACTGGAGGGTGCGGAAGCCGACGAGTACCTGCGGAGCACGACCGTCCGCGACGAACTGCTCCGCGCCGCCCGCGTGTCCGTCCTGCACCCGGACCACCGCCGGGACTGGCACTGGACCGACAGCCACAGCACCTTCGCCCTGGCCTTCTCCCTCGGCGGCCATGTCGTCGACGCCGCCCCGCACTTCGCCGCCCTGGGCGACACGGTGTCGGAGTCGGTCTGGCGGAACGTGCCCGACTGGAGGACCCGGTTCACGGAGTACCGCGCGACCGCAGCTCAGGCGACGCACTGAGGGAGGGGACACCGACATGACCGCACAGGAGCACCCGACCGTCCCGGCGACCGACGGCCTCGACGCACTCGACGGCTTCGTCCGCCGCACCACCGTGCACGGCATCCCCACCCTCTTCGCCCCGAGTTCCGACCGCCGGATCACCGCCGGTCTCACCTTCCGGGTCGGCCACGCCGACGAGACCCTGCCCACCAGGGGCATCACCCACCTCGTCGAGCACCTCGCGCTGCACCACCTGGGCCTGTCCGACCTGCACTACAACGGCGCCACGGCGATCACGTACACGCTCTTCCACGTCACGGGCGACGAGGACGAGGTCGTCACGTATCTCAACGGCGTGTGCGCGGCCCTGCGTGACCTCCCGATGGGCCGGATGGAGACGGAGAAGGAGATCCTGCGCACCGAGGCGGGCGGCCGCGGCAAGGGTCCGCTGTCCCGGATGCCGCTGTGGCGTTACGGCGCCCAGGGCTACGGCCTGGGGAGCCAGGACGAGTTCGGCACCTGGAGCCTGACCGCCGACCAGGTGCGCGACTGGGCCGAGACCCGCTTCACCCGGGACAACGCCGTCCTGTTCCTCACCGCGGACCGCGTCCCGGACGGCCTGGACCTCACCCTGCCCGCCGGCCGCCGCTTCCCCACCCCGCCCGTAACCAGCACGCTCCCCGTCACCCCCGCCTGGCTGCACGGCGAGGACGGCCATGTCGTCTTCACCTCCGTCGTCCGCCGCTCCACCGCGGCCTCCGTGTTCGCCGAGGTGCTGGGCCGCGCCCTCTTCCAGGACCTGCGGCAGAAGGGCGGCTACTCGTACTCGGCGGAGGCCGACTGCTCCCCGCGCGACGCCGACTTCGCCACCGTCACCGCGTACGCCGACGCGCTGCCGCAGAAGCAGGACGCGGCGGTCGGCGGGTTCGTCGACGCGTTCGCCCGGCTGCGCGCGGGCCGCATCGAGCAGTCCGAACTGGACTCCGCGCGCGGCAAGTTGCTCAAGCGCTACGACGTCCCCGACCTGGGCGCGGCCCTGTTGCCGTCGTACGCGCTGAGCCTGCTGACCGGCCACCGGATCCTGACTCCCGATCAGTACCGGGAGGAACTGCGGGCGGTCACGGTCGAGGATCTGCGCGGGGTCGCCCGCGAGGCGTGGGACGGCGGGCTGCTCCAGGTGCCGGGCGCGGGGGCCGACTGGGCGGGTCTCACCCAGGCCCCCCACTTCTCACCGTCCGGGGTCTCCGGCACCCTGCACCCGTCCCTGGAGGACGACGACGTCACGCTGATCATCGGGGCCGCGGGCGTGACCCTGTCTACGCCGGCGGGTCTGGTCACCGTGCGGTACGACGCGTGTGCCGCGATGACCACCCGCCCCGACGGGGGCCGGTGTCTGATCGGCCTCGACGGGTTCCAGGTGATCGTGGAGCCGACCCTGTTCGGGGATGTCACGGCCGAGCGGATCGCCGTGCTGGACAAGTCCGTTCCGCCCGCCGCGATCGTCCCGTTGCCCGCACGCCCCGCGGCGGAGATCCCTCAGCCGCGCGAGGGTGCGGTCCCCCGGCCGCCCGCCGGCACCCGCAAGAGCACCGTAAGGGGCGAGTCGCTCATGACCCGGCTCCTGCGGGCCGGCCGGAGGAAGTGACGGCGTCCCGGCTCTACTCGACCGTCACCGACTTCGCCAGGTTCCGCGGCTGGTCCACCTCGTTGCCGCGGGCGGTGGCCAGCTCGCAGGCGAACACCTGCAACGGCACGGTCGCCACCAGCGGCTGGAGCAGGGTCGGGGTGGCCGGGATCCGGATCAGGTGGTCGGCGTACGGCACCACGGTCTCGTCCCCCTCCTCCGCGATGACGATGGTCCGCGCGCCCCTGGCCCGGATCTCCTGGATGTTCGACACGATCTTGTCGTGGAGCACCGACCGCCCCCGCGGCGACGGCACCACGACCACGACCGGCAGGTCCTCCTCGATCAGCGCGATCGGCCCGTGCTTCAGCTCGCCCGCCGCGAAGCCCTCGGCGTGCATGTAGGCGAGTTCCTTGAGCTTGAGCGCGCCTTCGAGGGCCACCGGGTAGCCGACGTGCCGTCCGAGGAACAGCACGGTGTTCTTGTCCGCCAGCGACCGCGCCAGCGCCCGTACCGGCTCCATGGTCTCCAGCACCCGCTCGACCTCGCCGGAGATGTGCGACAGGTCCCGGATCACGGCGGAGATCTCGTCGCCCCACTTGGTCCCGCGTACCTGGCCGAGGTACAGCGCGACCAGGTAGCACGCCACGAGCTGGGTCAGGAACGCCTTCGTGGACGCCACGGCGACCTCGGGCCCGGCGTGCGTGTACAGCACGGCGTCGGACTCCCGGGGGATCGTGGACCCGTTGGTGTTGCAGATCGCCAGCACCTTGGAACCCTGCTCACGGGCGTGCCGCAGCGCCATGAGGGTGTCCATGGTCTCCCCGGACTGGGAGATGGCGATGACGAGGGACCGGGAGTCCAGGATCGGGTCCCGGTAGCGGAACTCGCTGGCCAGCTCCACCTCGCAGGGGATACGGGTCCAGTGCTCGATGGCGTACTTGGCGATGAGGCCCGCGTGGAAGGCGGTACCGCAGGCGACGATGACGACCTTGTCCACCTCCCGCAGCTCGGCGGTGGGGATCCGCACCTCGTCCAGGCTCAGCGAGCCGGCCGCGTCGATCCGGCCCAGCAGGGTGTCGGCGACCGCCTTGGGCTGCTCGGCGATCTCCTTGAGCATGAAGTAGTCGTAGCCGCCCTTCTCGGCGGCGGAGGCGTCCCAGTCGACGTGGTAGGAGCGGACGTCGGCGGGCCGCCCGTCGAACCCGGTGACGGTCACGCCGTCCCGCCGCAGCTCCACGACCTGGTCCTGCCCCAGCTCGATCGCCGACCGCGTGTGCGCGATGAAGGCGGCGACATCGGAGGCAAGAAAGGCCTCCCCCTCGCCGACCCCGACGACGAGCGGGGAGTTCCGCCGCGCGCCGACGACCACGTCCGGCTCGTCGGCGTGCACCGCGACCAGCGTGAACGCGCCCTCCAGCCGTCGGCACACCAGCCGCATGGCCTCGGCGAGGTCGGCGGTGGCGGAGAACTCCTCGGCGAGCAGATGCGCGACGACCTCGGTGTCCGTCTCGGAGGCGAGGGTGTGCCCCCGTTCCTCCAGCTCGGTCCGCAGCGCGGCGAAGTTCTCGATGATCCCGTTGTGGACGACGGACACCCGGCCGGCGTTGTCCAGATGCGGATGCGCGTTGGCGTCCGTGGGCCCGCCGTGCGTCGCCCACCGCGTGTGCCCGATCCCGGTGGGCCCCGACGGCAACGGCCGATCGACCAGCTCCTTCTCCAGATTCACCAGCTTCCCGGCCTTCTTGGCCGCGGCCAGCCCCCCGTCCGCCAGCACGGCGACCCCCGCCGAGTCGTACCCCCGGTACTCCAGTCTCTTCAGCCCGGCCATCACGACATCGAGCGCCGACTGCGCCCCCACGTATCCCACGATTCCGCACATGCGGGGCAGCCTAGGGGGCGGAGGGCGACGGGACACGGCACTTGGTGCCCGGTTTCGGATATTGCGGCCGGGGGCGCAATCCAGCCAACTTTGCCGTCCGGGGCCTCGTACGCGCACAGGTAATCCACGGGAGCACCACAGAACACTCCAGTGCGCAGTGGAACCCGCATCGGCACACAGCCGCCCGAAGGCCACCGACGACTTCGCGCCACCGTCGATCCGCTGGCCGAAAGTTCTTGCCGGAACCACCCATCAGCTGCCTAAAGTGGCGCGCGCTTGACTGGGCCATGACCAGCCTGTCGGCGCCCATTTCACGCCAGCGACCGGGGGAACAGCGTCGCCGCCACGGGGGTCGCGCAGGCATGGCCGCAGAGCCTGCGCACGCGAGTCCGCCCTGGCCGATTCGCGGATTTCCCCCCGACAGGGGGTACACATGCGCCTCAGACCCAGTCCGCCCACGAGAACGGGACGGATCGCCGTCCGGGCGACCGCCCGGCTCCTCCCGCCCGTACTCGCCACCGCGCTCCTCGTCGGCATAGCCGTCGGTTCGGGTCCTGTCGTCCAGGACATCGGACGGGACGCCACCCCCGCGAGTGACAGCTATCCCTGGTACCAGGACACCGCCGCCGAGCAGCTCCGGCAGGACCAGTGCCTGATGACCGACGTCCTGCGCCTCGGCGGGACCTCCATGGCCGCCACCGCCCAGGACGCGCTCAACCAGCCGCAGGACAGGCTGCACACCCTGGCCGACCGGGCCCACTGGGAGCAGACGCCGCTGGCGACGGCGTACCAGAAGGACCGCGACTCCTCGGCCCGGGAACTCGACTCCATCAACGCCCTCCGGGACGCCTGGAAGGTGCCCGTCGAGGGACTGACCACCCCGGCCGGATTCACCGAGACCGGTTTCCACTGGCCGCCCGGCACCAACAACGACGGACAGCAGAGCTTCTACGGCCAGACCGGCCTGACCAAGTGGATCTCCGACCGGTTCTGGCAGGACGACGACGACTTCTACAAGGACGCGACGCCCAGCGCCGACGGCAAGACACTCAACGCCGTCGACGCCCTGGGCACCCCGCTCTACGGCACGGCTCCGGACCCGAGCCTGCCGACAGGCGAATGGAACCGCGCCCTCGCCGAACGCAGCGCCTTCGAGTGGATGCACGGCGGTCCGGGGACCAACGCGGGTGCCGACGACGCCCGGATCTTCCTGGAGTCCGGCGGCTTCCCCCGGACCGCCCCCGCGTCCGACAGCGCCGAGTACCGGATCGCCGTCGAGAACCTCAAGTCCCGTTTCGCGGGTTGCGCCTGGCGTGACCCGCTCGACCCGAACGGCGTGCTCTCCGACGCCACCGCCACCGCGGCCGCCGAGTGGCAGCAGGAGATCGCCTCCCAGGCCACCCAGCGCAACCAGATCCTGACTGCCAACAAGGACACCGTCGCGGCCCTCGCCGCCGGTTCCAAGGCGCTCGGCGACCTGCTCGGCCAGTCCTGGGCCGCCGACCGCCTCACCCGCTGGCAGGACTACTGGTCCGACGGCGGCGTCGGCTGGATCGGTGACGCGCCGACAACCATCGGAGTCACCGGCAAGTCGGGCCTGTGCCTCGACGCGGCGGGCGGCGGCACGGCCAACGGCACGGTCGTCCAGATCTACACCTGCAACGGCGCGGCCGGACAGCAGTGGCGGGTCGAGGGCGACGACAAGGGCCTGCACCTGCGCAACGTCAAGTCCCTCAAGTGCCTGGACGTGGCCGGCAACAACTCCGCGAACGGCACGAAGATCCAGCTGCTGACGTGCAGCGGCTCCCCGGCGCAGACCTGGGAGTACAACGTCCGCGCCGCCACCCCGCTGAAGAACGTCGGCACCGGAAAGTGCCTGGACCTCGCGACCTACGACAGCGGCCAGGACACCCGGCTGTGGACCTGCTCCGGCGGGACCCCGCAGAAGGTCACGGTCAAGCCGTCCGGGCACACCGGGACCGTGCCGCCTGCCGCCCAGTTCACCAAGGCCAAGGCCAACATCGCCAAGGCGCAGGCCGCCGCGGCGAACAAGCTCGCCGCCGTGAAGAGCCAGCTCGCCGCCGCACAGAAGGCGGCCACCGCCTCCGACACCGCAGAGCAGGCCGCGTACACGATCGCGGACGGTCAGGGTGCGCCCCGGGGCCGTGGACTGCTCGTAGGACAGCAGAAGGCGCAGGTCACCAAGGGTGCCGTCGCCGCCCTCACGGCGATGGTGAAGGCCGGCGAGACCGCCGAGGCGGCCACGCGGGCCGCCGCCGCGGACAGCGCGACCATCACCCAGCGGGCGCTCGCGCAGGCCGCGCAGGTCAAGGCGGAGTTCCGCAAGGAGGCCGCCGCCAAGGCCGAACTCCAGGCGAAGGCCGCCGCCGACGCGGCCAAGGTCCACCGCGACAACGCCAAGAAGGACAAGGAGACCGCGGAGGCCAAGCTCACCGAGGCCCTGAACGCGGAGGGCGACGCCAAGGCAGCCGCCGCCGAGGCGCACGCCCGACGTCTCGCGGCCGAGGCCGAGGAAGCCACCGCGAAGAAGGAGAAGGAGACCGCCGAGGCCAGGCAGGCGGAGGCGAACCAGTACAAGCAGACCGCCCAGAGCGAGGCATCGAAGGCGAACGACGCCAAGGACAGGGCCGAGTCCGCCGAGCGGACCGCCCAGAGCAGGCGGGACGACGCGGTCGGGGCCCGCGACAAGGCCAAGGCCAAGCGGGACGACGCCTGGGACGCCGAGCAGAAGGCCGACGCGGCCCGCGCCAAGGCCGACGCCAAGGGCGCCTACGCCGACTCGCTGGACTCCGGCGACGCGGCTACCGCCGCCCGGGCCGCCGCCGACGAGGCGGACCGGCAGGCGGACGCCGCCGAGACGGCCGCGGCCAACGCCCGCTCCGCCGCCGACGCCGCCACGCGTGCCGCCGCCGAGGCGGACGCGGCCGCCACCCGTGCCGAGGCCGCCGCCAAGCGGGCGCGCGCCGACTCGGACGCCGCCCAGGCCGCCAAGCTGAAGGCCGACGCCGCCGTACGCACCGCGACCGCGGCGGTTGCCGACGCCGTGAAGGCCGCCGCACACGCCGCCGAGGAGGCGAAGACGGCCGTCAAGCTGGCCGACGAGGCGGAGGCGCACGCCAAGGAGGCCAGGTCTCACGCGAACGAGGCCCTCAAGGAGGCCGCGAACGCCCGTGTCGCCGCGGCCAGGTCCCTCGGCTTCGCCCACGTCACCGCCCAGGCGGCCGTGGACGCGGCGAAGTCCGCCGAACAGGTCGCGGCCCCCGCGAACGACGCGATCCAGCTGGGCTCGCCCTATGTCACCACCGACGCGGCGGCCTCCCTGGTCGTCCTGAGCGGGCAGGCCTCGAAGACCATCGCCGAGCAGCAGCAGGCGGTGGCCGACGCCCACGCGAAGAACGCGCAGGAGGAGGCCGCCGCCGCCCAGGTCATCGCCGACCAGGCGTCGGCCGACGCGAAGGAGGCCCTCCAGCACGCGGCCAAGGCCGCCGGCTACGCGCGGGACGCCCGCGGCTACGCCAAGGAGGCGCTGGGCTACGCGGCCGACGCGGCGGAAGCGGCCGCCAAGGCCACCCAGTCGCTGGCCCGCACGACCGAGTACGACCGCCAGGCCACCGAGGACGCGGCAGCCGCCGACGCGGCAGCCGGCCGCGCCGAGGGCTACGCCTCCGCCGCCCGAGCGGCGGCCGACCAGGCCGCCCTGGACGCGGCGGCGGCACGCGCGGCCGCGACGGAGGCCGAACAGGCGGCCAAGGACGCCCGAGCCGCAGCCGACCGCGCGGACGCGGCGGCGACGGAGGCGGAGGAGGCGGCCAAGGACGCGGACAGGTACGCCGACGAAGCTCAGGCCGCAGCCGACCGGACCGAGCGACAGGGCCACGCGGACCAGATCGAGGCGGGAACCGTCCCCGACGAGACCGGCGCGCTCATCGGCGGCATGTTCTACACCGTCGACCACATCGAGAAGGTCGGCGATCCGGAGGTCGTGAAGAAGACGGGCGGCTGTGACGGCTGGATCGACAAGCTCGCCTACAAGGGCGACTGCACGATCACCTCGAAGATCCGGTTCAAGGCGGTCCTCGACCTGTACATGTGCACGGCGCAGGACATGGACCCGCAGCGGTACATGTGCCCCACCGGTGCGACGGTCTACCTCGGCGAATACCCGACCAAGGAACTCTCCACCGAGGTCACGCACACCATCACGATCGCCGAGTACCAGGAGAACATCGACCCGATCGACATCCTCTTCGGCAGCTGGATCAACTGCATCAAGAAGGTCACCCCCGGCATCTCGGGGGGCAACTGGACCGGCTGCGCCTGGGCGGCCGTGGACGTCGCCAGCCTCTTCGCGGGCAAGATCCTCCGTCCCATCGCGGACGCGGTCAGGGCGGTGGACGCGGCCGCGCGGACCGGTATCGGCTTCACCGAGGCCTACCAGGCCCTCCGTACCCTCGGCCTGGCCGAGGACGTGGCCCTCTCGATCGGGGTCAAGGGACTCGATGAATTCGTCGAGACCTGCGTCAAGGTCCGAACCCCCCTGCTCTCACGAGCGGCCACGGCCGCCGAGGGATGCCCCACGGGGATCGTGCGCTACAACAGCGACGACCTCAGCCGCCGGGCGTACCAGTTCAGGAAGGACTCCGGATTCTACGAGGGGGACCACAACGTCGCTGTCGCGATGGTGGAGGGCTGGAAGGGCCAGAAGGTCGGCTACGTGTACGCCAGCAGCGGCTTCAACGGTCACTCGGAGACGCAGATCCTTGACATGCTGAGAGCGGAGAAGGTCGACTTCAGCAAGATCAAGGGGTTGTACACGGAACGCAAGCCCTGCCCCGTCTGCGCCTCGGAGTTGGACGACGCCCTCCCGCCGGGCACACCCGTCAGTTGGTCGGTCCCCTACCACCCCGACTACGCGGAAGCGGCACGGGAGCTGCTGGACCAGTACGTCAGGCGGGCCGACGGCAGGGGGCTGGCACGTTCCAAGACAGAAGGTCAGCGGGCTGCGGAGGAAGATGCACATGAGTGAACCCGAATCCGGCCTGCCTCCCCAAGTTCCTCCGGGAGTCGTCGCCAAGCGCAGCACACTGGCTGACAAGGTGTGCCGTGAACTGGCCCGCGCCGGATTTCCCGTTCACCGGAGCGACCTCGGCGACGGTCCCCACGGACAGCCAGGGGCAAAGGTGTACGCGACACGCCATGTGGATGGCGGGGTGTACGTGGACTGGAACACCGACGCCGAACTGAGCACCGCCGCTCTCGACCTGTTCGCGGAGGAAATCGACTACTCGAATCCGCCTTCGGTCGTCCGCCACCACACCACCGTGGTCAGGACCATGCGCGAGGCCCTTGTCGGCATCCTCACCTCAGCGGGGTTCCAGGTCGAGGTACCGGACGGCCACACCCATGGAAGTCTGGTCCGGGTCACGGGCTCCCAGCCCTGATCCGACCGGCGGGCCCTCGCCGAAGCCGAGCTGTACCGGCTTCGGCGAGGGCCCGCCGCGCATGACGGGAGACCGATGTCTCCGGCGGCGCGCTCCTCGACGGCGTCCGGAACCGATCTGCCGCACTGGCACGATGGTCATGCCGCCGGACTGCCGACGATCCTGCCGAACGAGGCCTATCGCAGACACCCCCCGGGGTACTTCCCGGCCGAGGCGATCACGGTTCCGCCCGCGGCCCTCACGGGACGGGCGATCGCGCAGGTCGTCGCCCCCGGCCGGAGCCCGCCCGCGCCCGGTCACCCCTGGTTCCCGTACCCGCCCCGACCCGTCGGCGACCGGTCACCCGAAGACGTCCGACTCCCCTTGCATCCGCTGCGGCCAGGAACGAGGCTGGGTCGTAGGGGCCCGATCCAGGCCGCAGCCGCCCCGGCCTCCGGCATCCGTCCGTACTGCGTCACCTGCGGCACCGCCGCCGACGTGACCCACCCCACCCCCCGCCCCGTTCAAACTCCGTTAACAATGGACTGTGATCTCTCCGGTCTCCCCGATGCCCCGGAGCGCCCACCGGCACAAGCCGGAGGCGACTCCCTACGTCGACCTCACCCGAGCCGAGTGGAGTGCGCTGCGTGAGAAGACGCCGCTCCCGCTGAACGCCGAGGAGGTCGAGAAGCTGCGCGGTCTCGGTGACGTCATCGACCTCGACGAGGTGCGGGACATCTACCTCCCGCTGTCCCGGCTGCTCAACCTCTACGTCGGTGCCACGGACGGGCTGCGAGGGGCGCTGAACACGTTCCTCGGCGAGCAGGGCTCCCAGTCCGGCACCCCGTTCGTCATAGGCGTCGCGGGCTCGGTCGCCGTCGGCAAGTCCACCGTCGCCCGGCTCCTGCGCGCCCTGCTCTCCCGCTGGCCCGAGCACCCCCGCGTCGAGCTCGTCACCACGGACGGCTTCCTGCTGCCCACCCGGGAACTCCAGGCCCGCGGTCTCATGTCCCGCAAAGGCTTCCCCGAGTCGTACGACCGCCGGGCGCTGACCCGTTTCGTCGCCGACATCAAGGCGGGCAAGGACGAGGTCTCGGCCCCGGTCTACTCCCACCTGATCTACGACATCGTCCCCGGCGAGAAGCTCACCGTCCGCCGCCCCGACATCCTGATCGTCGAGGGCCTGAACGTCCTCCAGCCCGCCCTCCCCGGCACGGACGGCCGTACCCGCGTCGGTCTCGCCGACTACTTCGACTTCAGCGTGTACGTCGACGCGAGCACCGAGGACATCGAGCGCTGGTACCTGAGCAGGTTCAAGAAGCTCCGCCAGACCGCCTTCCAGAACCCCGAGTCGTACTTCAGGAAGTACACCCAGGTGTCCGAGGAGGAGGCCCTCGACTACGCCCGCACCCTCTGGCGCACCATCAACAAGCCCAACCTGGTGGAGAACATCGCCCCCACCCGCGGCCGGGCCACCCTCGTCATCCGCAAGGGCCAGGACCACAAGGTGCGCAAGCTCAGCCTCCGCAAACTCTGATCACCGGCGCCTGTTAGAAAGGCGTCATGCTGCATCTGCGTCTGATCACCCCGGCCGGGAAGACCGACGACGTGGTCCGCCTGATCGAGAACACGGTCGGCACCACCCACCTCGTCGTGCTGCCGGGCGCCGCCCGCAACCCGGCCGGCGACGTCGTGATGTGTGACGTGGCCCGCGAGGCCGGCGACGAACTCATCGGCGAGCTGCGGAAGTTGGAGCTCGACGAGACGGGCTCCATCGCCGTGGAGAACATCGACCTCTCGCTGTCCAAGCGGGCGGACAAGGCCGAGGACGAGGCACCCGGCGAGGCCGCCGACGCGGTCCTGTGGGAGCACCTGACGGACGCCACCCACGAGGAGTCGACGCTCTCCGTCACCTACCTCGCCTTCCTCGTCCTCGCCACGATGATCGCGGCCTGCGGCGTGGTCCTCGACAACGCGATCCTCATCGTGGGCGCGATGGCGGTGGGCCCGGAGTTCGGCCCGCTGGCAGGCATTTGCACGGCCCTGGTCCAACGTCATCCCCGCCTGGCGTTGCGGTCCCTGACGGCGCTGCTCGTGGGTTTCGCGGCGGCGATGCTCGTGACGGTCGGCTTCAGCTATTTCATGGACGCCGTGCACCTGTTCAGCGCGGAGCAGCTGGACGCGCAACGCCCCAATACCAACTTCATCTACCGCCCCGACTGGTTCTCGTTCGTCGTGGCCGTCCTCGCGGGCTGCGCAGGCACCCTCTCCCTGACCTCGGCCAAGTCGGGTGCCCTGGTGGGCGTGGCCATCTCGGTGACCACGGTCCCGGCGGCCGCCAACGCCGCGGTGGCCTTCAGCTACAGCGAGTACAAGCAGGCCTGGGGCTCCACGGAACAGCTCCTGCTGAACCTGCTGGGCATCGTCCTGGCAGGCATCGTCACCCTGCTCTTCCAGAAGTGGCTGTGGCGGAAACGCCCTTAGGGGCGCGGGGAACTGCGCGACCAGCCCCCACGCACCCGCACCCGAAAACGCACCAGTACCCGCTGTTCAGCCGAGCGCAGACTTCACCGCATCCGCCAACCGCCCGGCAACAGACCGAGCCTGATCAATATCCGCCGCCTCGACCATCACCCGCACCAACGGCTCAGTCCCGGACGGCCGCAACAACACCCGCCCCGTCTCACCGAGTTCCCGCTCGGCCTCGGCGACCGCGGACGCCAGCTCCGCGGACGTCGACACCCGAGTCCGGTCCACGTCGGGCACGTTGATCAGAACCTGCGGCAACCGCTCCATCACAGAGGCCAATTCACGCAGGGACCGCCCGCTCTCCGCGACCCGAGCGGCAAGCATCAGCCCGGTCAGCGTCCCGTCCCCGGTCGTCGCGTGGTCCAGGATGATGACGTGCCCGGACTGCTCGCCCCCGAGCGCGTAGCCGTGCTCCTTCATCTCCTCGAGGACGTACCGGTCCCCCACCGCGGTCTGGACGAGCCGCAGCCCCTCCCGCTCCAGCGCCAGCTTGAACCCGAGGTTGGACATGACCGTGGCGACGACGGTGTCGGACCGCAGCGCGCCCCGCTCCTTCATCGCCAGCGCGAGCACGGCCATGATCTGGTCGCCGTCGACCTCCGCACCGGTGTGGTCCACGGCCAGGCACCGGTCCGCGTCCCCGTCGTGCGCGATGCCGAGCGCGGCCCCGTGCTCGACGACCGCGGCCTTCAGCAGGTCGAGGTGGGTGGACCCGCAGCCGTCGTTGATGTTGAGGCCGTCCGGGGACGCCCCGATCGTGATCACCTCGGCGCCGGCCCGCGAGAACGCCTCCGGCGACACCCGGGCGGCGGCGCCGTGCGCCTCGTCGAGGACGATCTTCAGACCGTCGAGCCGGTTCGGCAGTACGGCGATGAGGTGCGCCACGTACTGGTCGAACCCCTCGCCGTAGGACCGCACCCGGCCGACCCCGGCACCGGTCGGCCGCTCCCACGGCTCACCGTGCCGGTGCGCGTCGTAGACCGCCTCGATCCGCTCCTCCAGGTCGTCGTCGAGCTTGTGGCCGCCGCGGGCGAGGAACTTGACGCCGTTGTCGGGCATGGCGTTGTGGCTCGCGGAGAGCATGACGCCGAGGTCGGCGCCGAGGACGCCGGTGAGGTACGCCACCGCGGGCGTGGGCAGTACACCGACCTTCAGCACGTCCACGCCGGCGCTCGCGAGGCCCGCGACGACGGCGGCCTCCAGGAACTCCCCGGACGCGCGGGGATCACGTCCGACGACCGCCGTTGGCCGGTGGCCCTCGAACGAACCCGCCTCGGCCAGCACGTGCGCCGCCGCGACCGACAGACCGAGCGCCATCTCGGCCGTCAGATCCGCGTTGGCGACACCGCGCACGCCGTCCGTGCCGAAGAGTCGTCCCACTTGTCCTCCTGGGGAAGCGTCAGTTACGGAGATCATCCGATCACATGAGCCTTTGAGCGCCTTGTGCCGTTATACGCCTCAGGCAGTGATAAACGAACGCCCCGACGGCACTGTGGCGTGCCGCCGGGGCGAACGGACGTACTGCTGACCCGCGCATGCGAGCCGGTACGAGCAGACAGGCAGCGAAGCTTAACGCTTGCTGTACTGCGGGGCCTTGCGGGCCTTCTTGAGACCGGCCTTCTTGCGCTCGACCGCACGGTCGTCGCGGCGGAGGAAGCCGGCCTTCTTGAGGGCGCCGCGGTTGTTGTCCACGTCGGCCTCGTTCAGCGCGCGGGCCACGCCGAGGCGCAGGGCACCGGCCTGACCGGAGACACCGCCACCCGCGATGCGGGCGATGACGTCGTAGCGGCCCTCGAGCTCGAGCACCTTGAAGGGCTCGTTGACTTCCTGCTGGTGCACCTTGTTCGGGAAGTAGTCCTCGAGGGTGCGACCGTTGATCTTCCACTTGCCGGTGCCCGGGACGATCCGGACGCGGGCGATGGCGTTCTTGCGACGGCCCAGGCCGGCCGCGGGCTGCGGGTCGCCGAAGCGGCCCGCGAGCGACTCCGAGGTGTACTCGCCCTCGACGGGGACCTCGGACTCGGTGGTGTAGCTGTCGATGTCGACGATCTCTTCGCCCTCGACGGGCGTCTCGACGGTGGTCTCGGCCACGATGCTCCTCAGATTCTCTTCAGTCTTAGGGGGTGGCCGGACTTACTGCGCGACCTGGGTGATCTCGAACGGCACCGGCTGCTGGGCAGCGTGCGGGTGCTGGTCGCCCGAGTAGACCTTCAGCTTCGTGAGCATCTGACGGCCCAGGCTGTTCTTGGGGATCATGCCCTTGACGGCCTTCTCGATGGCCTTCTCGGGGTTCTTGTCGAGGAGCTCGTCGTAGCGGACGGAGCGCAGACCACCCGGGTAGCCGGAGTGGCGGTACGCCATCTTCTGGGTCCGCTTGTTGCCGGACAGGTGAACCTTGTCGGCGTTGATGATGATGACGAAGTCGCCCATGTCCATGTGCGGGGCATAGGTCGGCTTGTGCTTGCCACGGAGGAGGTTCGCGGCAGTGGTAGCCAGACGGCCCAGGACGACGTCCTGAGCGTCAATGACGTGCCACTGGCGAGTCACATCACCGGGCTTGGGGCTGTACGTACGCACTTCGCAGCCTTCTTCTTCAGTGGATGGGTGCTGACACATGGCATCACTGAAGCGATCGTGCAGCTGGGGACGACAAATATGCCGGGACACTGCCCGTATGCCGCCCACTGGTAACTGCTCCAGGGAACCTAGGTAGAGGCCTCTCGCATGAGAACGAGCGAGCCAATACACAACGAAGAGGCAGAATACCCGGGCGCACACGGATGGGTCAAAACGAGCCCCCAACGCCCCCTCGACCCCGCTCCCACCCGGACCGACGCAGACCCCCCGAGGCTGGCGACGGTGGCGTAGCGCTGCTGTTCGGGGTTCCAGCCACCGATGGTGACCGACGCGGCCCCGCCCCGGCCGACACAGACCCCGCCGGGTCGCGCACGGGTCGCGTCGGAGCCTTCGAGAGGAAATGTGCACGGGTGCCGAAAAGCCCCCCCCGACCCCGTGCCCGCAGGCCCGACAACACCTCCCGCCCGGACCGACGCCGACCCCCGCCCGGACGGACACCCACTCCCGTCCGGGCCAGCACCGACCCCCCAGCCCGAGCCGACACAGACCCCCGACCCGAGCCGACACCCACCCCCTCCGGGCCCACCCCCGCTTCCGCTCGGGTCGCCTCGGAGGCTTCAAGAGGAGATGTGCGCGGGTTCCGAAAAAGGCCCCCCGGGCCGGCGCCCGCAGGCCCGACAGCACCTCCCGCCCGGACCGACGCCGACCCCCAGCCCGAGCCGACACCCACCCCCTCCGGGCCCACCCCCGCTTCCGCTCGGGTCGGGTCGGAGGCTTCGGGGGGAGATGTGTGCGGGTGCCGGAAAGGTCCCCCGGGCCGGTGTCCACAGGCCCGACAGCACCTCCCGTCCCCCGTCTAAGATGCGCCCCATGAGCTTTGGGCAGCAGGGGGGACCCCCGTCCCAGTGGGATCCCTGGAAACCGCAGTCGCAGCAGCCGTGGAGCAGCGGCGGGGGCGAGCAGACTCCGGACTGGGCCGCGCTCGCCGAGGCCTCCGAGATCCGTAACAGGCGCCGTCGGCTGTTCTTCATCGTCGGCGGCGCGCTCGCCACGGTCGGCATAGGCACCGCCGTCGCGATGGCCGTCGTATCGGCGAACAACGGCGACGACCAGGCCAACAAGCCGACGTCATCGCTCCCGGCGACCGCCGACATCCCGAGCGCCACCGGGACCGCGCCGTCGTTCGCGCCGACCAGCGCCCCGCCGCCGCTGGACCCGAAGGAGTTCATCGCCAGCAAGGCCAAGGACACGGACCCCCTCAGCGCCAAGCTCCTCTTTCCGGGGACGCAGCTGACCATGGGCTCCACCGTGTACAAGAAGGGCGAGACCTCCGACACCAAGAACTGCGCCGCCGCGGACACCGTCCAGGCGAGCCTCGGCAAGATCCTCAAGGCCGACGGCTGCACCCAGTTCATGCGGGTCAGCTACACCAAGGACGGCGTCTCGGTGACGGTCGGTGTGGCGGTCTTCGACACCGAGGCCCTGGCGCAGAAGGCCAAGGGGCAGGTCAACACCAAGAAGGACATCGTGAAGTCGCTGTCCGGCGGCGCGGTCAAGCCCTTCTGCAACGCCGCGATCTGCCGCACGACCTCGAACTCCTACGGCCGCTACGCCTACTTCACGATCTCCGGCTTCGCCAACGGCAAGAACGTCACGGAGAAGGACACCCCGGTCTTCAGCATCGGCGACAACCTGGCCGAGTTCACCTTCCGCCAGATCCACCGCCGGGGCGAGGCCCAGGCGTCCACAGCGGCGGGCGAGTGACCCGGCGCCCCCCGAGGGCGCGCCGGGTCACTCCGACCGGATCAGGTCAGCGGCCGGATCAGGTCAGCCGCGCTCCCAGGAGCCGCTCAGAGCCGGCTCGGGGTGCGGCACCACGGGACCGGGGGGCTCGTCGGCGGTCCGCCGGCTCCCCGTCGCCCTGAAGACCCAGGTGCGGTAGGACCAGAACCGGAAGAGGGTCGCGATCCCGATGCCGAGGAACTTGCTGACGTTGGTGGCGAGCGTGCCGTCCCAGCCGAGCCCGTAGGTCGTCGCGTAGAGGACCGAGTTCTCGATCACCAGGCCGATCGCGCTGAAGAGCAGGAAGAGCGTCAGCTCCTTCCTGCGGCTGTTGCGGTCCTCCTGGTCGCGGTTGCGGTACGCGAAGTACCGCAGGCCCAGGTAGTTGCTGAGGATCGCGACGACCGTGGCCAGGACGCTGGCCCGGACGGTCTGCCACTCGGTGACGGTCCGGATGAGGTTGAAGACCGCGAGGTTGACCACGAAGCCCGAGGCACCCACCATGCCGAACTTCGCGATCTCGCGGTACAGCTTCCCGAATCGGGAGGGAAGCGCGTGACGTCCGCTGCTCACCGTCCCGTTCAGCCCCGTCGGTTGCGCAGTCGCAGCCGTACGGGCATCACCGCCGACTCGATCTGCGTCGAGAGGTTCATCTTGGAGACGCCCTCGGTGCGCTCCTCGAAGCGGATCGGGATCTCCACGGCGCTGTGTCCGGCCCGGACGGCCTTGAACTTCAGCTCGACCTGGAAGCTGTAGCCAGCGCTGTCCAGGGTCGCGAGATCGATGTCCCGCAGCGTGGCGGCCGACCACAGGTTGAACCCGGCGGTGATGTCCCTGATCTTGGTGCCGAGCACGGTCCGGGCGTAGCGGTTGGCGAAGCGCGAGAGCAGCACGCGGTGCCTGCCCCAGTCCTCGTCCAGCGAGCCGCCCTCCACGTACCGGCTGCCGACGACCAGGCCGACCCCGGACGCCATGGCCGTACCGAGCATGCGTGGGACCGCTTCCACGGGGTGGCTGCCGTCGGCGTCCATCTGGACCACGTACGCGGCGCCCTCGTCGAGCGCGGCGCTCATGCCGGCGACGTACGCCCGGCCGAGACCGTCCTTCTCGGTCCGGTGCAGCACGCTCATCCGGTGCCGCCCGTCCCAGTTGTACTTGTCGGCGAGCTCCTCGGCGATCCGTCCGGTGCCGTCCGGGCTGGAGTCGTCGACGACCTTCAGGTGCAGCCCCTCGATGGGCAGCCCGAGCACCAGCTCCGCCATGCGCGGCAGGTTGGCGGCCTCGTTGTACGTGGGCATCACCACGGTGACGGGCACGTCCGCCCCCACGTCGTACGTCATCTTCTTTCCCTCCCCAATTGATTGCTCCCCCCACCGGACGCGGGTCGTCCCGCGTCCGGAACCCAACTCAGGTATGCACCTTGCGCTTGGCGGCGTCGTCCCTGTCCGCGGACGGGTCGTCGGTCGCCGCGCGTGTCCTTTCGAGGAGCACGAGCTGGAGGTATGACAGCTTCTTGGTCCTCACGACCTTGAAGCTCTTGTTGATCGCGGTCGCCGTCGTCTTCGGCATGCCGCTGAACGGCTGCCCGTCGAGCGTCGTCGACACGAGCCACAGCCGGTCGGCCTTGGCCAGGCACCTCGCGGCGTCCGGGCATTCGAGCGCGCCGAACGACCCCAGTTGCTGCGGGGTCCGGTACATCAGCGTGTCGCGCGGCCGGCCGGCGTCGTCGCGCAGTTCGTAGTCCATGGCCCGGCGCTCGGACATCACACCGCTGAAGACGATGCCGTCGCCCTTCTTCTGCCCGGCCTCGACGAGCTGGGCGGCGCCGCGGAAGTCGGGCTCGCCCAGGGCGTTGTGCCGGGTCTCGCGGATGCCGGGCAGGGCCTGGAAGGCGAGCCCGGCGACCGCCGCCGCCACGAGCACCCAGCCGAAGCCCCGCCGCACCGCCGCTCCCGTGCCGGCTTTCGCCCCGGCCACCGGCCCCGCGATCCGCACCACGGCGACGGCCGCGAGCAGCACCCAGGCGGGCGCGGTGAAGAGCAGATAGCGGGGCAGGAAGAGGTGCAGCTGCGCGGCGGTGGCGTAGGTCGCCACGGGCGGCAGCACGATCCAGACGGCCAGCGGAAGGGCACGCCGTCCCGCGAAGAACAGCCCGAGCGCGCCGAGCGCCATGACCGGCACGGCCACCGCCCAGGTCCCGAAGAGGTTCTTCGGGAAGTCGAGCAGGTCGTTGACCGTCGGATTGTTCCAGGCGATCTGTCCGCTCTGCCCCGAGCCGGAGACGGCCATGGGGATGACGAAACACAGGCCCAGCGTGCAGGCCGCGGCGAAGGCCCAGCCCACGATCTTGTCGCCGGACCGCCGGGCGATGAGGATCATCACCAGGTGCGCGCCGAGGACGGCCATCGAGGCCAGGTGGCTCCAGCCGATCATGGGCACCGACAGGGTGTAGGCGACCCACACCTTGAACGACGGCTTGTCCAGCGCCCTGGCGAGCAGCAGCGTCGACAGCAGCACCGCGGCCACCGCGAAGGCGTAGGGGCGGATCTCCTGCCCGTACCGCGTGGTGGTCGGCACGACGGCGAAGGCGAGCCCCGCGAGCAGTCCCGCCTGTGTGGTGAACAGCCGCCGCCCGAGCAGGGCGAGCAGGCCCGCGGAGGCCGCCATGGCCACCGCTCCCGGGATGCGCATCGCGGTCGGGGAGTCCCCGGCCACGGCGATCCAGAAGTGCATGAGCACGTAGTACGGCGTGAACACGACGTCGATGGAGCGGATCAGCAGGCTCAGGTCGTGGAAGGACAGCGTGGCCGCCCACCAGGTGGCGTGCTCGTCGCGCCACAGCTCGCGGTCGCCGATCCGGTGCAGGATCAGCGCGAGGGCGAGCGCCGTGGGCACCAGGAAGACCACCGCGGCGGCGAGCCGCCCGCCCTTCGGGGTCCCGGGCTCCTCGGCGGCCGGCTCGTCCGTGGGCGGCTGCGGGTCTACCGGTTCGGGCGCGGTGGGCTCGGGGGCGTACGTGTCCTGCCCGCCCGGATACCCGCCCCGGTCGGCGTACTGCCGTGGAACGCCGTACGCGCCCCGGTCGGCGTACGTGCCCTGCGCCGGGTCGGCGTACGTGCCCTGCCCGGCGTAGCCGCCCTGGTCCGCGTAGGGGTCGTGGCCGCCCGAGGTGTCGGGGTACCCGCCTCCGTAGGGCGCGGGGGCGTGGGGACTCATCGCTTCACCCAAATCCGGTAGGCGTGCTCTCCGCTGCTCGTGGTGTACGGGAAGACGGCCGCCAGCCGGTAGTGGGAGTTGTTCTTCAACCCCTCCTTCACCGCCTGGTACGTCACCGGGCTGACGTCGCCGTGCATCACGATCGCGTCGAACTTTCCGTCACGGACGGCCTGGCGGAACGCGTCGGGGCCGGTGTACTGCTTGCCGTTCTTGCCCCGGTAGTCCATGAAGTAGGTGTTCTGCCACTGCGTCCAGTTGGTCTTGTCCCGCAGGTAGTAGGCGGGGACCTCCTGCTCCTCGGCGAGGTAGGTGCCCTTCCGGTCGACGACCGTGCTCAGGTACGCGGTCATCTGCGTGGAGTCCGGGAAGCTGTACGCCCGCTGGGCCTGCACCATGCCGAACACGAGGGTGGCGACGTACAGCAGGATCCCGAGCTGCGGATGCCGGAAGTGCGGGCCGACCAGCCGGGCCATGCCGAGGCCGGCCAGCGGCGCGGCGAAGAACAGTCCGAAGCCGACGTGCTTGTAGAGCGAGATCTCGGTGTGGAGGTGGATCTGGTAGGCGGGAGCGAGCAGTGCGGTGCCCGTCAGGACCAGGCCGAGCGCGGCGCGCCGTACCCGCCCCGGGGTCTCGCCCTCGATCCAGGGCATCTCGCCCATCCGCCCGCGCAGCACGTAGGCGATCGTGCCGCCGAGCGCGGCCAGGAAGACCAGCCCGCCCCACTCCGCGCTGTGCTGGAGCATCGTGGCCGCCGTGTCCGTGCCCTTGGCGCGGTCGGTGGTGGTGGAGCTGATGCCGCCCAGCGGTCCGGAGAAGTAATAGCCGATCCCGAGCAGGGCCGCGATGCCCGTGCCCAGCACCACACCGCGGCCCAGCGCGCGGATGCCGCGGTGCCGGTGCGCGGTGATCACCGCGAGCACCACCAGGGTCGGGAGGTAGAGACCGGAGGCGTACTTCACGCCGAACGCCAGTGCGGCCGGCGGGGCCGCGAGCAGCACGGCGAAGGCCTTCATCCGGTCGGTGCGCACCACCGCCCAGGCGGACAGCGCGAGCAGGAAGATGGCGGCGGCGTCGTAGGTGGCGAAGTTGCCGAGCACGATCGTCGACTGGAGCACCGAGAAGAGCGCGGCCGCCCCGAGCGCGGCGCGCAGGTTGAACAGGCGCCGGGTCAGCGCGTACAGCAGCGCGGTGGCGCCCAGCATGAACAGCAGGCTGACCACGCGTACGCCGGCGAGGCCGAAGTAGGTGTCCACGGCGCCGGCGAGCACCGGGTACAGCTTGGGGTGCCCGGAGAAGTAGGCCGCGAAGTCCACCGGGAGCTTGGTGCCGTGCAGCAGGTTGGCCAGCTCGTAGTGGCCCGCCGCGACGTAGAGCGCCTCGTCCTGGAAGGCCGTCCCGGTCAGCCGCAGGGAGAGCCCCGCCTGCACGAGCAGGATGAACAGCAGCACCCCGCGCCCGAGCAGCTTGCTGCGCCGGGTGTCCACCGCCCACGACGACTCCGCCACGGGCGGCAGGGTGTAGCCGGGCTTCCTCGGCTCGGGCTCCGCGGCGGCGGGTGCCGCCGGTTCGGGCTCGACGGCGGTGTAGGAGGCGTACGGGTCGAAGGGCGCGAAGGTGTCGTAGGCCTGCTGGTCGGTGTACTCGGACGTCCGGCCGTGGACGTCGAAGCGCCAACTGCCGGTCTCGGTGAAGTAGCCGGGCTGGTAGTCACCGGCCCGTTCCGTCTCCGGCGCGTGGGCCTGCTGCGCGTACTGCCGCAGGCTCTCCCGCTGCTGCTGTCCGTACCCGTACGGGTCGTGCACCTCGGGCTCGTCCGCCCACGTGGGCGTGGTGCGATCGCTCACGGCTTCGTCACATCGAATCCGAAGTCCGGGTTCGCGGCCTGCTCCTTGAAGGTCTTCTCGGACAGCGGACCGCTGTTGATGCGCCAGTCCGTCTCCTTGTCGAAGTTGAACCAGACGAACCCGATGACGTCGTCGCGGTCGGCGGTCCCCTGGAAGAGGGACGTGATGTCGGCGGGCTTGCGCTCACCGGCCTGGGCGGCGGTCTCCGCGATGATGAACGGTTTCTTCGTGAAGCTGCGGATCTCGCTCATCGTCGGGCCGTACAGCGTCTTGTAGGTGTTCGGACCGGTGGCCCCGTAGTAGCCGATGACACCGACCCAGTCGACGTAGTCGTCGCCCGGCCAGAACGGCTTGAGCTTCACGTCCGGCATCGGGTGCGTGACGTTCGGGCTCCACACCCAGATGACCTGGGTGGCGCCCTCGTCGTCGAAGATGTCGTGGATGTGCTTGTACGCGGCGGTGAACTGGGCGGCGGTGGCCTTCTTGGTGCCCCACGGGTACCAGAAGCCGTTCATCTCGTGCCCGAAGCTGATCGCCACGGGCAGGTTCAGGTCCGCGACGGACTGCGCGTACTCGCGGATGTAGGCGTCCTGCCTGCCCGAGGCGATGTCCTTCAGGCTCGTCTTGAACGGCTCCCAGGCGATGAACGCCACCGCGCCGTAGTCCCAGGAGTTCTGCACGAGCCGCTGCTCGTACTGGTCGCCCCAGGCCGAGTAGAACTCCACCAGGTTGGGCTTCTTGCCGGCCCTTCGCGCGAAGTCCTGGACGGCCGTCATCCTGGCGGGGGCGCCGTCGGCGGCCACCCCCAGGTACTTCTTCTTCGGGTCCAGCAGCGGCCGCACGTCGTACGGCGGCTCGGGCTTCGCCGACTCGGTGGCCGCGGCCGTGCCGGTGGCCTCCGGGTTCTCGCCCTGGCCGCGCTCGTACTGGGCGCGGCCCTCGTCGGAGAACGTGCTGCATCCGGCCAGCAGGGCGCCGGCGAGCAGGACGGCGGCCAGCGCCCGTACCGGACGCGGGGCTCGCAGCTGGCGTACGGAGAAACTCATGCGGTCGCTTCCTGCACTTCCTGGGCGTGCGGCTGGACGAGAACACGGCCGACGACCATGGCGTAGAAGAGGCCGGCGGACAGCATCAGCGCGAAGTCCGGCGGATAGAGGGTGAGCATGCGCCAGGCCGCGACGAGGATCCAGGCCAGGGCGGTGCCGCCGGTCCAGATGACCATGCAGTTCCAGTAGCGGCGCATGCCGTTCTTCTTGGCGCCCGCCGAACCGGTGGGCTTCCAGCCCATGGGGCGGCCCCGCATCACGTCCCAGACGGCGAAGACGTGCGACCACCCGTACATGACACGGACGGCCCAGGCCTCCAGCCGGTACGGCGCCCGGTGCCACAGCGGCAGCACCAGCGTGACGTACACGACGCTCGGCAGCACCCAGAGGGTGGCCTCGGCCCGCATCAGGTCCGGGCGCAGGATCATCAGGCCGAGCGGGATGATCGGCGCGATGAACGTGGCGAGCGCGGTCTGGAGGTAGTAGAGGAAGCCCGAGACGTAGCAGAGCCGGGTCTTGAACTTGAGGTCCATCTCCCAGAACCGCTTGCTGGTGAGCAGTTCGAGCGAGCCCATGCACCAGCGGTACTGCTGGTTGTGGAACGCGCCGGCCGTGTCCGGGCACACGCCGGCGGACAGGGCGACCGGCACGTAGCGCAGCTTCCAGCCCAGCGCCCGCAGGTCGAAGCCGGTGTACATGTCCTCGGAGTGCTCGATCAGCGTGATGCCGCCGGTCTGCTCGAGGGCCGTACGCCGGTAGATGGCGCACGAGCCGACGCAGATGGACCCGTCGTGGTCCTCACGGGAGGTCTGCACGGAGCGGTAGAACTGCTCCTGCACGGCGCCCGCGCCCCGCTCGATCCAGTTCTGCGCGTCGACGATGCGGAAGAACTGCGGCGACTGCACGATGGCGACCTTCTCGTCGTCGTCCATGTGCGGCAGCAGTTCGTCGAGCAGGTCGGCGCGCGGCGCGAAGTCGGCGTCCAGGATGAGGATGTGGTCGCCGTCGGTCTTCTCGAAGGCGTGGTTGAGGTTGCCGGCCTTCTTGAACCAGCCGCGGTTGGGCCGCACCACGTAGTGGAAGCCGAAGTCGGCCGCCATGGCACCCACCTCGTCCTCGGCGGCGTCGTCGAGGACGTACGTCTTCACGACGCCCTGGTAGCTGCCGGCCAGCCGGTTCACATGGACCCAGGTGTTGTGCAGCACCTCCAGGGGCTCGCCGCACACCGGCAGGAAGATGTCCACGCTCGGATACCGGGCGGGCTGCCACGCGCGGACGAGGCGCTTGTGCTTCTTGACGTCGAAGTCCTTGCTGAGCCCGTCGAGGTACAGCGAGATCAGGTAGTCCGCGATGACGAACGCCAGCAGCGGCAGGGTCAGCCAGAACCACGGGCTCGACGCGGTGAACAGGAGCTGGCTCACCGCGAGACACGCGAAGCTGATCAACGAACCCGCCGTCAGGACCCACAGGTGGCGGCGCGTGTAGGAGTACTTCTCCACGTCGTCCGGCGGCTGCGGCAGCAGCCCGTGGGTCTCCTCGACTCGCCTGCGCCGACGAGAACGCGCGGCGGTGCCGACTGCACTAGTCATCAAACCCCCCAGGGCCGAACCGGCCCTGCCTACCCCTGCGGATGACCGACCATCCCCATAAATCGAACTCTCGGCCGGACCGCGAAAGCATATCCGGCTTTGCGCTTTACGCCTCAACTTTCTTGTTAAGTGAGGGTTTCATCACGGATCACACGGGTAACAGCTGTCGCCCCAGTGTGCAATCGGGTCAACTGATGATAGGAACGACCACTCAGTCTTCATGTTTGTGCCGTACCTGTGAACATTCCGGGCGCGGACACCAGAGGGGGGTTCCGTTTTGCCTGGGTTTCCCATGCCCGCACGCGGTGGCCGGCACCGCGGTCGGCGGCGCACATGGCTGCTGTCCGTCGTCGCCACGGCCGTCGCGGCGCTGATCGGCACGATGATCAGCCTGATCGCGTCCTCCGCCCAGGCGGACCAGAACACCCAGGGTGTGGACAACCTCCGCACCAACTGGGACCAGGACGAGTCCGCGCTCTCCCCCGCGGTCGTCCAGTCCTCCGCCTTCGGCCGGCTCTTCGCCACCAAGCTGGACGGACAGATCTACGCCCAGCCGCTGGTGCTCGGCGACCAGGTGATCGCGGTCACGGAGCGGAACACCCTGTACGGCCTCGACCGCACCACCGGCGCGATCGAGTGGAGCAAGAACTACGGACCGTCCTGGCCCGCCTCGGCGATCGGCTGCGGGGACCTGACCCCCGACATCGGGGCCACCGCGACCCCCGTCTACGACCCCGCCACCAGCTCCCTCTACTTCACCACCAAGGTCGACGACGGCACCGCCACGCACCGCAACCCGAAGTGGCTGATGCACTCCGTGGACCCGGCGTCCGGAGCCGAGCGCCCCGGGTGGCCGGTCACCATCGCCGGAAGCCCCGTCAACGACCCGGGCGTCTCCTTCGACGCCTACTACGAGCAGCAGCGCCCCGGCCTGCTGCTGATGGACGGCGTCGTCTACGCCGGGTTCGGCGCCCACTGCGACGCCTGGCCGTACCGCGGCTACGTCGTCGGCGTGAGCACCACCGGACACAGCATCACCTCGATGTGGGCCACCGTGACCGGTGCCACCACGGGCGGCGCCGGCATCTGGCAGTCCGGCGGCGGACTGGTCTCGGACGGCTCCGGCCGGATCTTCTTCAGCACCGGCAACGGCATCAGCCCGGCGCCCGGACCGGGCAAGACCGTCCAGGGCACCCTGGCCGAGTCCGTCGTACGCCTCCAGGTCGGCGCGGACAACAGCCTCAGCACCGCCGACTTCTTCAGCCCCAGCGACGCCGCGACTCTGGACCTGACCGACCAGGACATCTCCTCGGGCGCCCCGATGGCACTCCCGGACGGCTACGGCACCGCCGACCACCCCCACCTGCTGGTCCAGCAGGGCAAGGACGGGCGGGTCTTCCTGCTCGACCGCGACAACCTCGGCGGCATGGGCCAGGGCCCCCAGGGCGGCGACGCCGCGGTGAGCGTGTCCGGCCCCTACCAGGGCATGTGGGGCCACCCCGCGTTCTGGGGCGGCGACGGCGGCTACGTCTACGTCGTCGGCAACCAGGGTCCGCTGCGCGCCCTCAAGTACGGCGTGCGCAACGGCGGCACGCCCACACTGACCCTGACCGGCCAGAGCCAGGACACCTTCGGCTACACCAGCGGCTCCCCCCTGGTCACCTCCGACGGCGACGACGAGTCCAGCGCCCTGGTGTGGATGACCTCCGCGAGCAACGCCTCCGGAGCCGACGGCACCCTGCGCGCCTACAGCCCCACCCCCGACGGCAACGGCCTGCTCCAGCTGCTGTGGTCCGCGCCCATCGGCACCGCCACCAAGTTCAGCACCCCGACCGCAGACCACGGCAAGGTGTACGTCGGCACCCGCGACGGTGTCCTCTACGGCTTCGGCAGCCCCGCCCGCACCGCCCTGACCGCGGCCTCGCTGAACTTCGGCCAGGTCGGCGTGGGTGACAGCAGCGCGGCCACGATGAAGCTGACCGCCACACAGGACGTCAGCATCACCGGCCTCAAGGCCTCCGGGGCGTTCTCGGTCGACCCGTCCGCCGTGCCCACCCCCGACCAGCCCACCGCGCTGGCGACGGACGCCACCCTGGACGTGCCGATCAGCTTCGCCCCCACCACCACCGGCGGCATCAACGGCACCCTGACCGCGAACCTCTCCGACGGCCAGAAGCTGGTCTTCGCCCTCCACGGCGTCGGCACCCGGCCCGGCTTCGGAGCCGCACCCGGCGCCCTGGACTTCGGGGAGGTCCCCACCGGCAGCACCTCGACGCTGAACCTCCAGATCACCAACACCGGCACCGCCCCCGAGACCATCGACGCGGTCGACGCGCCCGGCGGCGCCTTCTCCGCCTCGGGGCTGCCCAGCACGGGCACGGTCGTACCGGCCGGCGGCTCGTTCGTGCTCTCGGTCACCTACACACCGGACGGCGACCAGCTCGACACCGACGCACTCGTCGTCAGCAGCAGCGGCGGCGGCGCCACGCACACCCTGAGCGTGCCGCTCAGCGCGACGGCCATCACGGGCCAGGGGCACCTGGAGTTCTCCACGGACTCGCTGGACTTCGGCCAGGTCCCGGTCGGCAGCTCGAAGTCGCTGTCGTTCACGATCACCAACACCGGCAACATCCCCGTGAAGGTGACCAAGGCCAAGGCCCCCACCGGTGACTTCAACAGCCCGGTGCAGCTCTCGGAGGGCCTGATCATCGGTCCCGAGCAGACCGCGGTGCAGAGCGTGACGTTCACCCCGCGTTCCGGCACGGACCTGAGCGCCTTCTACGAGGTCACCGGCACCGGCACCGACGCGAACGGCTCCGCCCAGGGCGCCATGTACGTGCAGATCAAGGGCACCGGCACCGGCACCGCCACGACCACCTCGGCCGCCGACGGGAAGTGGCAGACCAACGGCTCGGCGGTACCCGCGGACGGCGGCGGGGTCCAGCTGACCCCGGCCACCAGCTACCAGGCGGGCTCGGCGGTCTACACCCAGCCGGTGCGCACCGAGGGTCTGCGCGCCACCTTCACCGCGAAGTTCGGCCCCGGCACCAGCGGGAAGGGCATGACGTTCGCCCTCCTCGACCCGGCCCAGAACTCCGCCTCGGCGCTGGGCGACTCCGGTGACGGCCTCGGCATCGCCGGGCGGCCGGGCACGGTGGTGGCGTTCGGCACCGGCTGGAACGACACGATCAAGACGCAGAACTTCGTCGCCGTGGGCCGCAGCACGGCCGGTTCCCCAACGATCGACTACGCGTCGCCGAACACCCTCGGCATCGCCCTGCGCCAGGGCACGCACCAGATCGACATCCAGGTCGCCGCCGGTCATCTGTACGTCTGGATCGACGGGACGCAGGTGACGGACGCGACACCGACCCTGACGTCCACCGCGCTCCTGGCCTTCTCCGGTGCCACCGGCGACACCGCCGACGTGCAGTCGGTGAGCGGCCCGGTCGTCAGCGAGGCGGCGCCGGTCACCGAGCCGAAAGCGTCCACCTCGCTCCAGCTCACCGCCCCGAGCACGGGTGTCCCGGGCCGGCAGCTCACCGTCACCGGCACCCTGGCCTCGACCGCGGCCCTTCCCGCGGGCCAGGTCGTGCACCTCACCCGGAACGGCACCGCACTGCCCGACGCGACGACGAAGGCGGACGGCACCTTCACCTTCACCGACACCCCGCCCGCGGAGGGCACCCACACCTACGCGGCGAGCTACGCGGGCGACGCGACCCACGCGGCGGCGAACGCCACCAAGCTCGTCCAGGCGACCAGGCTGACCACCTCGGTCAGCGTGACGGCCCCGGCCACGGCCACCCGCGCGCAGAAGCTGACCGTGTCGGGCAAGCTCTCCGGTGCGCCCTTCGCGAGCGGCGGGGTCGTCAAGGTGACGAAGACCGACCTGGGGCACACGTCCGGCACCGCGCTGGCGGACGCGAAGGTCGCCGCGGACGGTTCGTTCTCGTTCCCGGACACCCCGCAGATCGGCGGCGCCAACGTGTACAAGGTGTCCTACGGCGGCGATGTCTCGCACAAGCAGGGCAGCGGCAGCGCCACCGTCCAGGTGTCCAGGGCCGCCACGTCCCTGACGGTCGCCACCGACCACGGGACGTACAAGTACGGCCAGACCGCCAAGGTCACCGCCCACCTCGGCACCACCTACAACAGCCGTACGGTGGCGATCTACGCCCAGCCGTACAGCGGCAGCAAGGTCCTGGTGAAGTCCGCCAAGGTCGACTCGAAGGGCAACCTGACCGCGTCGTACAAGCTCACCCGCAACACCACGTTCAGCGCGGTGTTCACGGGCGACTACCGGTACGCCCCGAAGACGGCAGCCCGCGCGGTGCACACCTACGCGGGGGTCTCGCAGAAGCTGTCCGGCTACTACACGAACACGACCATCGGGAGCACCGTCTACCGGGTGTACCACCGCACCGCCAAGGAGCAGCTCGACGTCACCGTGGCGCCCAACAAGGCCGGCCAGTGCGTCAAGTACCGGGTGCAGCGGTACTACAGCGGTGCCTGGCACACACAGTCCACCTCGGCCTGCGCGGCCCTCAGCTCCAGCAGCACCGGCCGCCAGAAGATGTCCCTCACCAACGGGCTCAACAACCGGTACCGGGTGGCCGCGCAGTACGTGCACAGCAGCCGGGACAACACCAACATCGACACCTGGGGAGCCTGGCAGTACTTCACCGTCAGGCGATGAGCTCCGCCTGCGGCCGGTTCAGGAGCCGGCCGCAGGCAACGTCCGCCTGTTCCGCGCCTGCCTGTTCCGCGCCGCCAACAACTCGTCCGCCGGATACCCGACTTCCTCGAGGGTCAGCCCGTGCGGCCGTACGACATGGACGGCACTGTCCCGGACGCCCGCGTCCAGCACCTTCCGCGGCCACTCCACGCCCCGGTGCCCGTCCCCCACGAACAGCAGCGCGCCGACCATGGACCGCACCTGGTTGTGGCAGAAGGCGTCGGCCCGGACCTCGATCTCCACGACCCCGTCCGCGCGCCGCCGCACCCCGAAGTCGAGGATCTCGCGGATCGTCGTCGCTCCCTCACGCTTCTTCGCGTACGCCGCGAAGTCGTGCTCACCGACGAGGGACTTGGCGGCGGCGTCCATGACGGCGACATCCAGCTCCCAGTCGTGCCACAGCACATGGTTGCGCAGCAGCGGGTCCACACCTCCGGGCCGGTCCCCCACCCGGTAGACGTACCGCCGCCACAGCGCCGCGAACCGGGCGTTGAACCCGTCGGGAGCCTCCCGCAGGGACCACACCCGCACGTCCTTCGGCAGCCGCCCCGCGAGCCGCTTCAGCAGCTTCTCACGATGCTCCTCCCACAGCCCCGCGGGCAGGTCCACATGCGCCACCTGGCCCCGCGCATGCACCCCGGCGTCGGTGCGCCCGGCCACCGTCAGCTCGTACGTCACGTCCCCGGACCGCGTCACGGTCCGCAGCGCGTCCTCGATCTCGCCCTGCACGGTCCGCCGGCCGCCGGCCTGCTTGGCCCACCCGGAGAACTCGGTCCCGTCGTAGGACAGGTCGAGACGGACACGGACGTACCCGGGCTGCACTTCGTCACTCACACGGAGATCCTCTCAAGAACACCAAAGCGGGCCCGCTCCTCGAAAGGAACGGGCCCGCGGCAGAACGCTTACGCGTCCTTGGACTCCTCGGCCTCAGGCTTGGCGTCCTCGACGACCTCGGTCTCCTCGACCTTGGTCTCCTCGGCGACCGGAGCAGCCTCGGCGTCCTTGGCGGCACGCTTGGTGGCGGCCTCGGCCTCACCCGTGGCCTGCTGCGCGACCGTCAGCGCCTCGACCAGCTCGATGACAGCCATGGGCGCGTTGTCGCCACGGCGGTTACCGATCTTGGTGATACGGGTGTAACCACCCGGACGGTTCTCGTAGCGCGGGCCGATCTCGGTGAAGAGCGTGTGGACGACGCTCTTGTCCGTGATCACCTGAAGCACCTGACGGCGGTTGTGAAGGTCGCCCTTCTTGCCCTTGGTGATCAGACGCTCGGCGTACGGACGCAGCTTGCGCGCCTTCGCCTCGGTGGTGGTGATACGGCCGTGCTCGAAGAGGCTCTTCGCGAGGTTCGCGAGCAGCAGCTTCTCGTGCGCGGCACTGCCGCCCAGACGGGCACCCTTGGTGGGCTTCGGCATGATGTTTCTCCTAGGTGTCTGCCCCGGCCGTACCAGGTACCGGAGTCAGTATCTGAGCAGACGGTCGCCTGTCAGAGATCCAGGCCCCCGAAGGGGCCTGGAAGGGGTGCGGAGCGCTTAGTACTGCTCGGTCTCCACGAACCCGGCGTCCGCGTCGTCGTCCGCGCCGAACGCGTCCGCCGCAGCGGTCGGGTCGAACCCGGGAGGCGAGTCCTTGAGCGCCAGGCCCATACCCGCCAGCTTCGCCTTGACCTCGTCGATCGACTTCGCACCGAAGTTGCGGATGTCGAGCAGGTCGGCCTCGGAGCGGGCGACGAGCTCACCCACGGAGTGGATGCCCTCACGCTTGAGGCAGTTGTACGACCGAACGGTGAGCTCCAGCTCCTCGATCGGCAGCGCCAGGTCGGCGGCAAGGGCGGCGTCCGTCGGGGACGGGCCCATGTCGATGCCCTCGGCGTCGATGTTGAGCTCGCGGGCCAGACCGAACAGCTCGACCAGGGTCTTGCCGGCCGACGCCATGGCGTCACGGGGACGCATGGCCTGCTTGGTCTCGACGTCGACGATCAGCTTGTCGAAGTCGGTGCGCTGCTCGACACGGGTCGCCTCGACCTTGTAGGTGACCTTGAGAACCGGCGAGTAGATGGAGTCGACCGGGATACGGCCGATCTCCTGGCCCACCTGCTTGTTCTGCACGGCGGAGACGTAACCGCGGCCACGCTCGACCGTCAGCTCCATCTCCAGCTTGCCCTTGCCGTTGAGCGTGGCGAGGACCAGGTCGGGGTTGTGCACCTCGACACCGGCCGGGGGCGCGATGTCGGCGGCGGTGACCAGACCCGGGCCCTGCTTGCGCAGGTACATCACGACCGGCTCGTCGTGCTCCGAGGAGACGACCAGCTGCTTGATGTTGAGGATCAGGTCGGTGACGTCCTCCTTGACGCCCGGCACGGTGGTGAACTCGTGCAGGACGCCGTCGATGCGGATGCTGGTGACAGCAGCGCCGGGGATCGACGACAGGAGGGTGCGGCGGAGGGAGTTACCGAGGGTGTAGCCGAAGCCCGGCTCCAGCGGCTCGATCACGAACCGGGAGCGGAACTCGTCGACGACCTCTTCGGTCAACGAGGGACGCTGAGCGATCAGCATGTGAATCCTTCAGTTCAGGGGCACCCACTATTTGATGCCCTGAGGTACTTCAAGGGTACGGGCGGCACGACCCTTACGAGACGTACCGCCCGAAAACCGCTACGAAGCGAACCGCGTCAGACGCGACGACGCTTCGGCGGACGGCAGCCGTTGTGCGGGGTCGGGGTGACGTCCTGGATGGAGCCGACCTCGAGGCCCGTGGCCTGGAGCGAACGGATCGCGGTCTCGCGACCGGAACCCGGGCCCTTCACGAACACGTCGACCTTGCGCATGCCGTGCTCCTGCGCGCGACGGGCAGCCGACTCGGCGGCCATCTGCGCGGCGAACGGCGTGGACTTCCGGGAGCCCTTGAAGCCGACGTGGCCGGCGGAGGCCCAGGAGATCACGTTGCCGGACGGGTCCGTGATGGAGACGATCGTGTTGTTGAACGTGCTCTTGATGTGCGCGTGGCCGTGAGCGACGTTCTTCTTTTCCTTGCGGCGCACCTTCTTGGCAGCGCCCTGACGACCCTTGGGGGGCATCTACAAACTCCTACGGGGAGGTGGTCGGTCCTACAGCGAAGACCGCTGATGAAGCGTTGTCCGCTGAGGACTACTTCTTGCCCGGCTTCTTCTTGCCGGCGATGGCGCGACGCGGGCCCTTGCGGGTGCGGGCGTTCGTGCTGGTGCGCTGACCACGGACAGGCAGACCACGGCGGTGGCGCAGACCCTGGTAGCAGCCGATCTCGACCTTGCGGCGGATGTCGGCCTGGATCTCGCGACGGAGGTCACCCTCGGTCTTGATGTTGTTGTCGACGTACTCGCGGATCGCGACGAGCTGCTCTTCGCTCAGGTCACGAACACGGGTGTTCGGGTCGATACCCGTCTCCGCCAGCGTCTGCTGCGAAAGAGTCCGGCCGATGCCGAACACGTAGGTCAGGGCGACCTCCACGCGCTTTTCGCGCGGGATGTCAACACCGGAAACGCGTGCCATTCAATGGCTCCAGTTGATCTTCGGAGGTCTGACGCAGAACCGGATCCCGACCGCCGTACCAGGTACGAATCGGGTCCTCGGCCTCCGAACCGAGGGTGTCGGGCGTGCACTGGCCGCCCGGGTTCCGCGTATTTACATATTCAGCTCGCGTCGCGCGAATCTCTGCGGATGCAGAGGGTGAGGCCGGTTGCGATTAACCCTGGCGCTGCTTGTGGCGCGGGTTCTCGCAGATGACCATGACCCGGCCGTGACGGCGGATCACCCTGCACTTGTCGCAGATCTTCTTGACGCTCGGCTTGACCTTCATGGGATCGAGGTTCTCCGAGTCAGAGGGATCTACTTGTACCGGTAGACGATCCGGCCACGGGTCAGGTCGTACGGAGAAAGCTCCACCACGACCCGGTCGTCAGGGAGGATACGGATGTAGTGCATCCGCATCTTGCCGCTGATGTGTGCCAGGACCTGGTGGCCGTTCTGGAGCTCGACCTTGAACATGGCGTTCGGAAGAGACTCGACGACAGTGCCCTCGATCTCGATGGCACCTTGCTTCTTGGCCACGCTTCGCCCTTCGAATCGACTACCTTGATCGACTCCCGCCCAAGCATGAAGACATGCGGGCACACGAGAGTCGACGAGTCAGTCTACGTCAGCACTACCAGAAAAGACGAATCGAGGATCCATGCCCCGCCACGGAGATCCTTAAGCACTGACGGCATACGACCTAGGCAAGCGGATCCGGAGCCGCAACAACCCCGTGCTCCGCAAGCTTCGCCTTGCCACCGTCCGGAGCCGTGAGCACCAAGGGCCCTTCCTCGGTCAGGGCAACCGAGTGCTCCCAGTGCGACGACCACGTCCCGTCCGTCGTGATGACCGTCCAGTCGTCCGACAGGACCTCCGTCCGGGGCGTGCCCAGGGACACCATCGGCTCGATCGCGAGGCAGAACCCCGGCACCAGCTTCGGCCCCTTCCCCCGCCGCCGGTCGACGTAGTTCAGCAGGTGCGGGTCCATGTGCATCTCGGTGCCGATGCCGTGGCCGCCGTAGTCCTCGATGATCCCGTACTTGCCGCCGCCGGGCTTCGGCTGGCGGCGGATGTACGTCTCGATGGCCCGGGAGACGTCGACCAGCCGGTTCCCCTGCTTCATCGCCGCGATGCCGGCCCACATGGACTCCTCGGTCACCCGGGAGAGCTCGATCAGCTCCGGGGCGTGCCCCGACCCCACGAACGCCGTGAACGCGGCGTCCCCGTGCCAGCCGTCGATGATCGCGCCGCAGTCGATGGAGATGATGTCGCCGTCCTTGAGGACGACCTCGTCGGACGGGATGCCGTGGACGACGACCTCGTTCACCGAGGTGCAGATCGTCGCCGGGAAGCCGCCGTACCCCAGGAAGTTCGGCTTGGCGTCGTGCTCCGCGAGGACCTTGCGCGCGACCTGGTCGAGATCCCTGGTCGTGGCCCCGGGCACCGCGGCCTCACGGGTGGCCGCGTGGATGGCGGCGACGACCAGCCCCGCCTCACGCATCTTGGCGATCTGCTCGGGGTTCTTGATCTGCACCATGCTGCGGGGGCCTTTCGGAGATATGGGGGCGGGCGCCATCAACGATACGTGCACCCACACAGCAGCCGCGGCCCCCTCGGAAGGGAACCGCGGCTGTAGCACAGCGTGAAACCGCTAGGCGGCGTGGTCCTCGCGCTTGAGGGCCTCCATCGCGCGGCCGGTGACGTCCTCCACCTTGCCGAGCGCCGAGATCGTGACCACCAGGCCCTGGGCCTTGTAGTAGTCGATGATCGGCTCGGTCTGGGTGTGGTAGACCTCCAGCCGCTTGCGGACGGTCTCCTCGGAGTCGTCGTCGCGCTGGTACAGCTCGCCGCCGCAGACGTCACAGACGCCGTCCTGCTGGGGCGCCTTGTAGGAGACGTGGAAGACGTGCGCCGAGTCGTTGCGGCAGATGCGGCGGCCGGCGATGCGCTTGACGACCTCCTCCTCGGGTACCTCCAGGTCCAGCACCGCGTCCAGCTTCATGCCCTCGGTCTGCAGCATCTCGTCGAGCGCCTCGGCCTGCGAGACGTTGCGCGGGAAGCCGTCGAGCAGGAAGCCGTTCTCGGCGTCGGGCTGCTCCATACGGTCCTTGGCCATCCCGATGGTGACCTCGTCCGGAACCAGGTTGCCCGCGTCCATGTAGGACTTCGCGAGTTTGCCGAGGTCCGTCTGCTGGCTGATGTTGGCGCGGAACAGGTCGCCCGTGGAGATGTGCGGGATCGACAGGTTCTTGGCGAGGAACGCGGCCTGCGTTCCCTTGCCGGCACCCGGCGGCCCGACGAGGACGATACGCATCAGCGGAGGAACCCTTCGTAATTGCGCTGCTGGAGCTGGCTCTCGATCTGCTTCACCGTCTCGAGACCGACACCCACGATGATCAGGATGCTGGTCCCGCCGAACGGGAAGTTCTGGCTTGCCCCGAAGCCGACCAACGCCATCGTTGGCACAAGAGCGATCAGACCCAAGTACAGCGAACCCGGCCAGGTGATCCGGTTGAGTACGTAGCTGAGGTACTCAGCGGTCGGTCGGCCAGCCCGGATGCCCGGGATGAAGCCACCATACTTCTTCATGTTGTCGGCGACTTCCTCGGGGTTGAAGGAGATCGCCACGTAGAAGAACGCGAAGAAAACGATGAGCAAGAAGTAGAGCGTGATGTAGATCGGGTGGTCGCCCTTGACGAGGTTCTGCTCGATCCAGGTCTTCCAGCCCGAGTTGCCGTTCGAGAACTGCGCGATCAGAGCCGGGATGTAGAGCAGCGACGACGCGAAGATGACCGGGATCACACCCGCCTGGTTGACCTTCAGCGGGATGTACGTCGACGTACCGCCGTAGGACCGGCGGCCGATCATGCGCTTCGCGTACTGCACCGGGATACGGCGCTGGGCCTGCTCGACGAAGACCACCAGACCGACCATGACCAGGCCGACCAGGATGACGGTGCCGAACTCGATCCAGCCGCCGGCCAGGGTGCCCTGCTTCTTGATGGCCCACAGCGCGGACGGGAAGGTCGCGGCGATCGAGATGAACATCAGGATCGACATGCCGTTGCCGATGCCGCGGTCGGTGATGAGCTCACCGAGCCACATGACGACGGCGGTACCGGCGGTCATCGTGATGACCATGACGATCGTGGTGAAGATCGCGCGGTCCGGGACGATGCTCGACGCCACGGTGCAGCCGGAGAAGAGCGCACCGCTGCGGGCGGTAGCCACCAGACCGGTGCCCTGGAGGATGGCGAGCGCCACCGTCAGGTAACGGGTGTACTGCGTGATCTTCGCCGTACCGGCCTGGCCCTCCTTCTTGAGGGCTTCCAGACGCGGGATGACCACGGTGAGCAGCTGGAGAATGATGCTCGCCGTGATGTACGGCATGATGCCGAGCGCGAAGATCGTGATCTGCAGCAGCGCGCCACCGCTGAACATGTTGACCAGACCGAAGAGTCCCGTGTTGCCGGACGCCTGGTCCACGCACTCCTGGACGGACTTGTAGTCGACGCCAGGGATCGGAATGTGGGTACCCACGCGGTACACCACGATGATGGCGAGCGTGAAGAGCAGCTTCTTGCGCAGGTCGGGCGTCCTGAACGCCCGGGCGAACGCGGTGAGCACGGTGCCTCCTGCGACCCCCGCGCTACTGCGTCAAGGGTGACGGTCTTGAGGTTCGACGAATATGAGAGAAAGCAGTGCAGGCCACCTTACCGGCGACACTGCCCCCCGTGGAACGACCAACCGGGGATACCCCGTTGTGAGGTATCCCCGGTGGGTACTGCTTTACGTCATCGCGCTCAGACGAGCTCGGTGACCGTGCCGCCGGCGGCGGTGATCTTCTCCTTGGCGGAGCCGGAGACGGCGTCGACCGTCACCTGCAGCGCCACGGAGATCTCGCCCTGGCCGAGGACCTTGACGAGGCTGTTCTTGCGAACGGCACCCTTGGCCACCAGACCCTCGACGGTGACCTCGCCACCCTCGGGGTAGAGCGCGGCCAGCTTGTCGAGGTTCACGACCTGGAACTCGGTCTTGAACGGGTTCTTGAAGCCCTTCAGCTTCGGAAGACGCATGTGGAGGGGCATCTGCCCACCCTCGAAGCGCTCCGGAACCTGGTAGCGGGCCTTCGTGCCCTTGGTACCACGACCAGCCGTCTTACCCTTCGACGCCTCACCACGACCCACACGGGTCTTGGCGGTCTTGGCGCCCGGGGCGGGACGGAGGTTGTGGATCTTGAGCGGGTTGTTCTCCGCCATGATCAGTCGACCTCCTCGACCGTCACGAGGTGGCGGACGGTGTGCACCATGCCGCGGAACTCGGGGCGGTCCTCCTTGACGACCTGCGTGTTGATGCCCTTGAGACCAAGGGAACGCAGGGTGTCACGGTGGTTCTGCTTGCTGCCGATGTAGGACTTGACCTGCGTAATCTTGAGCTGCGCCATGATTACGCACCCGCCCCGGCACGCGCACGGAGAAGAGCCGCGGGAGCGACGTCCTCGAGGGGCAGACCACGGCGGGCCGCGATCTCCTCGGGACGCTGCAGACCCTTCAGGGCCTCCACGGTCGCGTGCACGATGTTGATCGCGTTGTCGGAGCCGAGCGACTTCGACAGCACGTCGTGGATACCGGCGCACTCGAGCACGGCACGCACCGGACCACCGGCGATAACACCGGTACCGGGCGACGCGGGCTTCAGGAGCACAACGCCGGCAGCCTTCTCACCCTGGATGGGGTGCGGGATGGTGCCCTGGATACGGGGGACCTTGAAGAAGTGCTTCTTGGCCTCCTCAACACCCTTGGCGATGGCGGCCGGCACCTCCTTGGCCTTGCCGTAACCGACACCCACGGTGCCGTCACCGTCGCCCACCACGACCAGCGCGGTGAAGCTGAAGCGACGACCACCCTTCACAACCTTGGCGACGCGGTTGATCGCGACAACGCGCTCAACGTACGCGGTCTTCTCGGCGGCAGCAGCGCCGCCGTCACGGCCCTTCCGGTCCCGCCGCTCGCCGCCACCGGCACCGCCACCGCGGCGCTGGGGTCCAGCCATTGGAATTACCTCTCTCTTTTTCCGCTAGCTACGAACGGCTCAGAACTTCAAGCCGGCTTCGCGGGCGGCGTCCGCCAGGGCGGCGATGCGCCCGGCGTACTGGTTGCCACCACGGTCGAACACGACAGCCTCGACACCGGCGGCCTTGGCGCGCTCGGCGACCAGGGCACCGACCTGCTTGGCCTGCGCCGACTTGTCGCCGTCGCCACCGCGCACCGTGGTGTCCAGGGTGGACGCCGACGCCAGGGTGTGACCCTTGATGTCGTCGATCACCTGGGCCACGATGTGGCGGTTGGAACGGGTAACGACCAGACGGGGACGCTCCGCCGTACCGGAGATGTTCTTCCGGATCCGGATGTGACGGCGCTTGATCGCGGCGCGCTTGTAGGCGTCGCCCTTCAGGATCTTCTGTCCGTATGCCATGGCTTACTTACCCGCCTTTCCGACCTTGCGGCGGATGACTTCGCCCTCGTACTTGACGCCCTTGGCCTTGTACGGGTCGGGCTTGCGCAGCTTGCGGATGTTGGCCGCAACCTCGCCGACCTTCTGCTTGTCGATGCCCTCGACCGAGAACCGGGTGGGGGCCTCCACCTTGAAGGTGATGCCCTCGGGGGCCTCGACGGTGATCGGGTGGCTGTAGCCGAGAGCGAACTCGAGGTTCGAACCCTTGGCCTGCACGCGGTAACCGACACCGCTGATCTCGAGCTTCTTCACGTAACCCTGGGTCACGCCGGTGATCATGTTCGCCACCAGCGTGCGGGACAGGCCGTGCAGGGCCTTGTTCTGACGCTCGTCGTTGGGGCGGGTGACGTTGAGAACGCCGTCCTCACCCTTGGCGATGTCGATCGGCGCAGCGACGGTGTGCGAGAGGGTGCCCTTGGGGCCCTTCACCGAAACCGTACGGCCGTCGATGGTGACGTCCACGCCGGCGGGAACCGTGATGGGGAGCTTGCCAATACGCGACATAGCTGTTTCCTCCGATTCCTTTCCGCTACCAGACGTAGGCGAGGACTTCTCCGCCTACGCCCTTCTTGCCGGCCTGCTTGTCGGTGAGGAGCCCGTGGGACGTGGAGATGATGGCCACGCCCAGGCCGCCGAGCACCTTCGGCAGGTTGGTGGACTTCGCGTACACCCGGAGACCGGGCTTGGAGATCCGCTTGATGCCCGCGATGGAGCGCTCACGGTTCGGGCCGAACTTCAGCTCGAGGACGAGGTTCTTGCCGACCTCGGCGTCCTCGACCTTCCAGCCCGTGATGAAGCCCTCCTGCTGGAGGATCTCCGCGATGTGCGACTTGATCTTGGACGCCGGCATCGTCACGGAGTCGTGGTATGCCGAGTTCGCGTTCCGCAGACGCGTAAGCATGTCTGCGATCGGATCAGTCATGGTCATGAATTGGCCTTCGGCCTCTCTCGCCGGGGTTTCCAGGTGCCCATCCCTCTCCTCGATCCGAGACGAGGCGGGTGCGGTGCGGTGGACCTACGGCGTAGTAAGTCGTACGGGCGTCAGGGCGCCCAACCCTCCTAGCCTAAGCCATGGAGGGGTGGGCCCCTGACCAAACCCTTTGCTTACCGAGAGCTTCAGGTAACCCCAACTAGGGGATTACCAGGAGCTCTTGGTCACGCCCGGCAGCTCGCCACGGTGAGCCATCTCACGAAGGCACACGCGGCACAGGCCGAACTTGCGGTACACGGAGTGCGGACGGCCGCAGCGCTGGCAGCGGGTGTACGCACGCACACCGAACTTGGGCTTGCGAGCAGCCTTGGCAATCAGAGCCTTCTTCGCCATCTCGCTCACGCCTCCTTGAAGGGGAAGCCGAGGTGACGAAGGAGCGCGCGGCCCTCAGCGTCGTTGGTCGCCGTGGTCACCACGGTGATGTCCATGCCCCGGGTACGGTCGATCTTGTCCTGGTCGATCTCGTGGAACATGACCTGCTCGGTGAGACCGAAGGTGTAGTTGCCACGGCCGTCGAACTGCTTGGGGGACAGACCACGGAAGTCGCGGATGCGCGGCAGCGCGAGCGACAGGGTGCGGTCCAGGAACTCCCACATGCGGTCGCCACGGAGCGTGACGTGGGCACCGATCGGCTGGCCCTCACGCAGCTTGAACTGCGCGATGGACTTGCGGGCCTTGGTGACGGCCGGCTTCTGACCGGTGATCGTGGTGAGGTCGCGGATGGCGCCCTCGATCAGCTTGGAGTCGCGGGCGGCGTCGCCCACACCCATGTTGACCACGATCTTGACGAGGCCGGGGATCTGCATGACGTTCTCGTACTTGAACTCGTCACGCAGCTTGCCCGCGATCTCCTCGCGGTACTTCGTCTTGAGACGCGGAGTCGTGGTGGTAGCCATCAGATGTCCTCACCCGTCCGCTTGGCAACGCGGATCTTGTTGCCCTCGTCGTCGAAGCGGTAACCGACACGCGTGACGACCTTGTTGCCGTCCTTCTCCACGACCAGCTGGACGTTGGAGACGTGGATCGGGGCCTCGGTCGTGACGATGCCGCCGGCCTGCGAACCGCGAGCGGTCGGACCGGCCTTGGTGTGCTTCTTGACCCGGTTGACACCCTCGACCAGGACGCGGTCCTCGCGGGGGAAGGCCGCGATGACCTTGCCCTGCTTGCCCTTGTCCTTACCGGTGATGACCTGGACCAGGTCGCCCTTCTTGATCTTCATGCTTACAGCACCTCCGGAGCCAGCGAGATGATCTTCATGAACTTCTTCTCGCGCAGCTCACGCCCGACCGGGCCGAAGATGCGGGTGCCGCGAGGGTCGCCGTCGTTCTTCAGAATGACGGCGGCGTTCTCGTCGAAGCGGATGTACGAGCCGTCCGGACGGCGGCGCTCCTTGACGGTGCGAACGATGACCGCCTTGACGACGTCACCCTTCTTCACGTTGCCACCGGGGATCGCGTCCTTGACGGTGGCGACGATGACGTCACCGATGCCCGCGTAGCGGCGACCGGAGCCACCGAGCACACGGATGCAAAGGATCTCCTTCGCACCAGTGTTGTCGGCGACACGCAGTCGCGACTCCTGCTGGATCACGTCTATCTCCTGTTTGTCTGCCGGTTCCCTCCGGGGGTTGAACCGGAGAGCCTGGCGGAACCGTCCTGCGGGAGTGCCCCGCAGGAATTACTGGCCTGCCGGAAGAGCAGCGTCAAACGTTTTGCGCTTCTCACGCATACGTCTACGCAGCTCAGCCGGTCCCCGGCGGGCGGGTCCGCAAGTCATTCGCGGACCCGCCCGCCGAGTAGGCGGAACTTGTCCTCAGGGCCGAAGCCCCGCAGGGACTACTTGGCCTTCTCGAGGATCTCGACGACGCGCCAGCGCTTGGTCGCCGACAGCGGGCGGGTCTCCGCGAGGAGGACCCGGTCGCCGACGCCGGCAGCGTTCTGCTCGTCGTGCGCCTTGAGCTTGTTGGTACGGCGGATGACCTTGCCGTACAGCGCGTGCTTGACGCGGTCCTCGACGGCGACGACGACGGTCTTGTCCATCTTGTCGCTGACGACGAGACCCTCACGGGTCTTGCGGAAGCCGCGGGCCTCTGCAGTCTGCTCAGTCACGTTGCTCTCACTCATCAGGCGCTCTCCACCGTCTCGATGCCCAGCTCGCGCTCACGCATCAGGGTGTAGATCCGCGCGATGTCCTTACGGACGGCCTTCAGCCGACCGTGGTTCTCGAGCTGACCGGTCGCCGCCTGGAAGCGGAGGTTGAACAGCTCTTCCTTGGCTTCGCGGAGCTTGTTCAGCAGCTCCTCGTCACCCAGTTCGCGCAGCTCGGACGCCTTGGTACCGGCCGACATCACGCTTCACCTGCCTCGCGCTTGACGATCCGGCACTTCATCGGCAGCTTGTGGGCTGCGCGAGTCAGGGCCTCACGGGCGATCTTCTCGTTGGGGTAGGACAGCTCGAACATGACCCGGCCCGGGTGCACGTTCGCGATCCACCACTCCGGCGAACCCTTACCGGAACCCATGCGGGTCTCGGCAGGCTTCTTCGTGAGCGGGCGGTCCGGGTAGATGTTGATCCAGACCTTGCCGCCACGCTTGATGTGGCGGGTCATCGCGATACGGGCCGCCTCGATCTGGCGGTTGGTCACGTACGCCGGCGTGAGGGCCTGAATGCCGTACTCGCCGAACGCGACCGTCGTACCGCCCTTGGCCTGACCACGGCGCTTCGGGTGGTGCTGCTTGCGGTGCTTGACCCTACGGGGGATCAGCATGTCGGTCAGGCCTCCGTTCCGGTGCTCTCAGCCGGAGCGGCGGCGGGAGCCTCGGCCTTGGGGGCCTCGGAACCGGCAGCCTGCTGCGGCTTGCGACCGCGCCGCTCGCCACCACGGCCACCACGGGCCGGGCGGTCGGCACCGCCACCGCGAGCCGGGCGGTTACCCGCACGGGCGGCAGCGTTCTCGGCGCGGACCTCGGCGATGTTCTTGACGTCGCCCTTGTAGATCCAGACCTTCACACCGATGCGGCCGAAGGTCGTCTTGGCCTCGAAGAAGCCGTAGTCCACGTTCGCGCGGAGCGTGTGCAGGGGCACACGGCCCTCGCGGTAGAACTCCGAGCGGGACATCTCGGCGCCACCGAGGCGGCCACCGCACTGGATCTTGATGCCCTTGGCGCCGGCCTTCATCGCCGACTGCATGCTCTTGCGCATGGCACGGCGGAAGGAGACGCGGGAGGAGAGCTGCTCGGCGACGGCCTGGGCAACCAGCTGAGCGTCGGTCTCGGGGTTCTTGACCTCGAGGATGTTCAGCTGGACCTGCTTGCCCGTGAGCTTCTCGAGGTCACCGCGGATGCGGTCGGCCTCGGCGCCACGGCGGCCGATCACGATGCCCGGACGAGCGGTGTGGATGTCCACACGCACACGGTCACGGGTGCGCTCGATCTCCACCTTGGAGATGCCGGCGCGCTCCATGCCGGACGTCATCATCCGACGGATGGCGACGTCTTCCTTGACGTAGTCCTTGTACAGCTTGTCGGCGTACCAACGCGACTTGAAGTCGGTCGTGACACCGAGCCGGAACCCGTGCGGGTTTACCTTCTGGCCCATTACCGGGTTCCTTCCTTGCTGCTGACGACCACGGTGATGTGGCTGGTCCGCTTGCGGATCCGGTAGGCACGGCCCTGGGCACGCGGACGGAACCGCTTCAGGGTCGGGCCCTCGTCGACGTACGCCTCGGAGATGAAGAGGCTGTCGGCGTCGGTGTGGTCGTAGTTGTGCGCGGCGTTGGCGATGGCGCTGTCCAGCACCTTGCCGACGGGCACTGAGGCTGCCTGCGGAGCGAATCGCAGAACAGCCTGAGCCTCCGTGGCATCCATGCCACGGATAAGGTCCACCACTCGGCGGGCCTTCATGGGCGTAACGCGGATGTACCGCGCCTGGGCCCTGGCTTCCATGGTTGTCCCTCTCAGTTACTTACGTGTCTGAATGCGATCCGCTACTAGCGGCGCTTCGACTTCCGGTCGTCCTTGACGTGACCCCGGAAGGTGCGCGTCGGCGAGAACTCGCCGAGCTTGTGGCCGACCATCGACTCGGTGACGAACACCGGGATGTGGGTCTTGCCGTTGTGCACCGCGATCGTGTGGCCGAGCATGGCCGGGACGATCATCGAGCGACGGGACCAGGTCTTGATGACGTTCTTGGAACCGGCTTCGTTCTGGGCGTCCACCTTCTTGATCAGGTGGTCGTCGACGAAGGGCCCCTTCTTGAGACTGCGCGGCATCTAAACCCGCTCCTAGCGCTTCTTGTTCGTCTTGCGGCGGCGGACGATGTACTTGTTCGAAGCCTTCTTCGGCGAACGAGTACGACCCTCCTTCTGACCCCAGGGGCTGACCGGGTGGCGACCACCGGAGGTCTTGCCCTCACCACCACCGTGGGGGTGGTCAACCGGGTTCATCGCCACACCGCGAACGGTCGGGCGGACGCCCAGCCAGCGCTTGCGGCCGGCCTTGCCCCAGTTGATGTTGCTCTGCTCGGCGTTGCCGACCTCGCCGACCGTGGCGCGGCAGCGCTGGTCGACCAGGCGGATCTCACCGGACGGCATGCGGAGGTGGGCCATGGTGCCCTCCTTCGCGAGCAGCTGCACCGAGGCACCGGCGGAGCGGGCGAACTTGGCGCCGCCACCGGGACGGAGCTCGATCGCGTGGATCGTGGTACCGACCGGGATGTTGCGGAGCGCCAGGTTGTTGCCCGGCTTGATGTCGGCCCCGGGACCGTTCTCGACGCGGTCACCCTGCTGCAGGTTGCGCGGGGCGAGGATGTAGCGCTTCTCGCCGTCCGCGTAGTGCAGCAGCGCGATGCGCGCGGTGCGGTTGGGGTCGTACTCGATGTGCGCGACCTTCGCCGGCACGCCGTCCTTGTCGTGACGACGGAAGTCGATCACACGGTAGGCGCGCTTGTGTCCGCCACCCTGGTGACGAACGGTCACACGACCGGCGTTGTTACGGCCGCCCTTGCTGTGCAGGGGGCGGACCAGCGACTTCTCCGGCGTGGACCGCGTGACCTCGACGAAGTCGGCGACGCTGGAGCCACGACGGCCCGGCGTAGTCGGCTTGTACTTGCGGATTCCCATTTCTCAGTCCTCGTCCGATATCGGACGATCCGACCCGCTTACGCGGTCGGACCGCCGAAGATGTCGATACGGTCGCCCTCGGCAAGGGTCACGATCGCGCGCTTGCTGCCCGCACGCTGACCGAAACCGGTCTTCGTGCGCTTGCGCTTGCCCTGGCGGTTGAGCGTGTTCACGCCGGTGACCTTGACCGAGAAGACCGCCTGGACGGCCTGCTTGATCTGGGTCTTGTTGGCGTTGGGGGCGACGATGAACGTGTACTTGCCCTCGTCGAGAAGCGCGTAGCTCTTCTCGGACACGACCGGCTTCAGCAGCACGTCACGGTGGTCCGTGAACGCCTTGCTGGGCGCGGTGACGACGGTGTTCTTGCCCTCGGCGGCGTGGCGGCGCGCCTTGGCGACGCGCGCGGCCTTGGCGGCCTTCGCAGCCTTGGAGGCGATGCTCGGGTGACGCGTAGCCATCAGGCCTCGCTCCCTTCGGTGTCATTGGCCTTCGGGCCGGACACGAAGGACTCGAAAGCGGCCTGGGTGAAGACCACGTCGTCCGAGACGAGAACGTCGTACGTGTTCAGCTGGCCCGGCTCCAGGATGTGGACCTGGGGCAGGTTGCGGGCGGACAGCCACGAGGCCTCGTCGGCGCGGTCGACGACCAGGAGCAGGTTCTTGCGCTCCGAGATCTTGCCGAACAGCGTCTTGGCGGCCTTCGTCGACGGGTTCGCACCCTCGACGACGCCGGAGACGACGTGGATCCGGTTGTGACGGGCCCGGTCGGTGAGGGCGTGGCGCAGGGCCGCGGCCTTCATCTTCTTCGGGGTCCGCTGCGAGTAGTCACGCGGCACGGGGCCGTGGACGACGCCACCGCCGGCGAACTGCGGCGCACGGGTCGAACCCTGACGGGCGCGGCCGGTGCCCTTCTGGCGGTACGGCTTCTTGCCGCCACCACGGACCTCGCCACGCGTCTTGGTCTTGTGCGTGCCCTGGCGGGCAGCGGCCAGCTGCGCGACGACGACCTGGTGGATCAGCGGGATGCTGACCTTCTCGACGTCGAAGATCTCGGCCGGGAGCTCGACGGTCCCGGCGGTGTCGCCGGAGGGCGACAGAATGTCAATGGTGCTCATATCCTCAGGCCCCCTTGGCCGCGGTGCGGACCAGGACGAGGCCGCCGTTCGGACCAGGAACCGCGCCCTTGATGAGCAGCAGGCCCTTCTCCGCGTCAACGGCGTGAACGGTCAGGTTCTGGGTGGTGACCCGCTCGTTGCCCATGCGACCCGCCATGCGGAGGCCCTTGAACACGCGGCCCGGGGTGGCGCAGCCACCGATGGAACCGGGCGAGCGGTGCTTGCGCTGGGTGCCGTGACCGGCGCCGAGGCCCTTGAAGTTGTGACGCTTCATGACACCGGCGAAGCCCTTGCCCTTGCTCTTGCCGGTCACGTCGACCTTGATGCCGGCCTCGAACACCTCAGCGGTGATCTCCTGGCCGAGGGTGTACTCGCTGGCGTCAGCGGTACGGATCTCGACGAGGTGGCGGCGGGGAGTGACGTCAGCCTTGGCGAAGTGGCCCTTGAGGGGCTTGTTCACCTTGCGCGGGTCGATCTCGCCGAACGCGATCTGGACGGACTCGTAGCCGTCGACATCGTTCGTACGGACCTGGGTCACGACATTGGGGCCGGCCTTGACGACGGTGACCGGAACAACACGGTTGTTCTCGTCCCACACCTGCGTCATGCCGAGCTTCTCGCCCAGGATGCCCTTGATCTGCTTAGCCATCGTTCAGATCACCGGCCTCAGAGCTTGATCTCGATGTCGACACCGGCCGGGAGGTCGAGTCGCATCAGAGAGTCAACGGTCTTGGGGGTCGGGTCGAGGATGTCGATCAGGCGCTTGTGCGTGCGCATCTCGAAGTGCTCGCGCGAGTCCTTGTACTTGTGCGGCGACTTGATGACGCAGTACACGTTCTTCTCAGTGGGCAGCGGCACCGGGCCCGCGACCGACGCACCAGTACGCGTCACCGTCTCGACGATCTTCTTCGCCGAGGAGTCGATGACCTCGTGGTCGTAGGCCTTGAGCCGGATGCGGATCTTCTGTCCCGCCATGGCTACTCGTTAGTCCTGTCTCTCTACAGCTCTGGAACCCGGTGTTCCCTTGACTTCCGCCGACCCACGCGGTCGGGTGTGTCGCACCCTCGCCGACATAGATGTCCCTTGTTCGAACATCTTTTGCCTGAGAAAGAGGTTCACCGGGTGCCTGGTCGGCGCCGCACTGACACTTCCCGGAAGATTCCCGTACGTCCGCCCCAGCGCTGCCGTGAGGCAGTTAGGGCGACGAGTACTGTGGGACTCGCTTCCGGTCCCCCCGGCGGGAGGCGCGCAGCATCAACACTCGACCGAGCAACCCCGCTAGTCTGCCATACGGGGCATGGGCCTGGCCAATCGAGCCGGAGACAATACCCCGAGAGTGACGCAGGTCAAACACGCGGACCGCTCGCGGAACAAACCGCCCCCGTTCCACGATCCCGGAGATGCCCTGACCACAAAGGGGTTACGGAGGCGGAGGGCGGCGGAGCCGGTCGCGCAGGGGGTCCGCCTCCGGCAGGCCCAGCTCGTCGAAGACGGCCAGCGCCCGCGTCCAGGCGCCGCGCGCCGCCTCCGGCTCCCCCGCGGCATCGAGGGTGTCGCCCAGGTAGGCCAGGCCGATCGCCTCGCTGCGCCGGTCCCCGGTCTTCCTGAACAGCCGTAGCGCCTGCTCGTAGCAGTCCACCGCCTCCGCGAACCGCCCGAGGAGGCGGTGGACGTAGCCGAGGCTGTCCCAGGTGTGTGCCTCGCCGTTGAGGTCACCGATCTCCTGTACGGCGGCGAGGGCCTGCCGGCAGGAGGTGAGCGCCTCGCGGTGGTCGCCGAGTTTGGCGAGATACCAGCCGATCTGGTTCAGGGCGATGGCCTGTCCGCCGCGGTCGTGCGCGGCGCGGAAGTGGCCGAGGCTCAGCCGGGCGTGCTCCAGCGCCTCCGCGTGGTCACCCCGCGCCGAGCCCGCGATGGCCAGGTTCTGGCGGATCCGGGCCTGTCCGGCGTCGTTGCCGAGCTCCTCGAACAGGGCGAGGCCCAGCAGACAGTGCTCACGGCCGCGGTCGACGTTGCCAAGCCGGTGCCAGGCGAGCCCGAGGCCGCGGTGGGCGTTGGCCTGACCGGCCTTGTCCTGGCCGCGCCGGGCGCTGTCCAGGGCGGTGGTGTGCGCGTCGGCCAGCGCCTGCCAGTGCCCCTGCCGTTCCAGGAAGGTGCCGAGCGTGGTGGCCAGCTGCCAGGTGTGGGCCTCGAAACCGGGCTGCCCGTGCTGCACCGCGGACAGCAGGACGGAGTGCTCGGCGGCGAACCAGGCCAGCGCCTCGTCGGGCCCGGTGGGCCGTCCCGGCAGGGCGCCGGGCAGCGCCGGGGCGAGCGTCATCGGGTCCCGCCGCCGGGTCAGCAGCGCGTCGGCGGCGTAGGCGGTGTGGAGGTAGTGGTCGAGCAGCCGGTGCACGGCGGTGCGCCGGGTGTCGTCGCTGTCGTGTACGGCGGTCAGCTCGGCGGCGTACGCGCGCAGCAGGTCGTGGAAGGTGTACCGGCCGGGCCGGTGCTCGGTGAGCAGCTGCGCCTCGGTGAGTTCGGCGAGCAGCGTCCGCGCCTCGGGGGCCGTGACCCCGGCCAGGGCCGCCGCGGCCGGTACGGCGGTGTCGGGTCCGGGGTGCAGGCCCAGCAGCCGGAAGAGCCGGGCGGCCGCCGGGCTCAGCAGCCGGTACGACCACTGGAACACCGACCGCACTCCGGTGAGCGAGTCGCCGCCGTCCAGCGGGTCCAGTCGGCGGTCGGCCGTCCGCAGCTCCTCGGCGAGCCCGGCGAGCGGCAGTCCGGGCAGGCCGGAGGCGCGGGCGGCCACGACGGCCAGGGCCAACGGCAGCCCGGCGCACCGCACGACGATCTCGTCCACCGCCGCGGGCTCGGCGGCCATCCGGACGGCCCCGAGCCGCCCCGCCAGCAGTTCGCGGGCCTCGGCCGGGGCGAGCAGGTCGACGGGGAGCAGATGGGCGCCTTCGGTGACCGCCAGTCCGGTGAGCCGGTTGCGGCTGGTGACGAGCGCCAGACAGCCGGGCGCCCCGGGCAGCAGTGGGCGCACCTGGTCCGCGTCCCGGGCGTTGTCGAGCACGATCAGGACCCGCCGGCCGGCCAGCAGACTGCGGTACAGCGCCGCCTGGGCGTCGAGGCCACGCGGCACCCGGTTCGCGGGCACCCCGAAGGCGTCGAGGAACCCGCGGATCGCCTCGGCGGCACCCACCGCGGCGCCGCCCGGGTCGAAGCCCCGCAGGTTCACGTAGACCTGCCCGTCCGGAAACTCCGCCCGCACCTGTCGCGCCCAGTGCACGGCGAGCGCGGTCTTGCCCACGCCGGCGGTGCCGGAGAGGGCCGAGACGACAACGGCCGTCGGCTGCCGCTCGACCTCGGCCAGGAGATCGTGGAGCCGTGCGAGCTCTTCGACACGACCGGTGAAGCCCCTGACGCTCATGGGGAGTTGAGCCGGGACGTCGAGCGAGGGCCGCGGCGGCGCCCCGGTGCCGGAACTCCTCTCGCCGGACGCCGAGGGGGCGGCCGAGGCCGGCGGCCGGACGGCGGCGACCTCGTCCGGTGGCGCGACCGCGGCCGGCCCAGGCGGCGCGGAGGGAGCGACGCGTGCCGTCCGAACGGGGGCGGCCGGGGACGGCAGGGCGGGTCCCGTCGCGGGCGGAGCACCGACCGGGCTCCGCGCCCCACCGGTGACATACGTCCCGGACCGGCCGCCGTCCGCTCCGGGACGCCGCCCGTCCTGGGCCGGCCTCCCTGTCCCCACAGGGTCCCCGGCGGACGTCGTGCGCCCGCCCCCGCCGAATCTCCGCCCCCGCAGAATCGCCGCGTTCGTCCCGGCGAGCCGTTCTCCCGGGTCCGCCCCCAGCTCTTCCGCCAGCCGGTGCCTGAGCTCCGCGAAGCAGCGCAGCGCCCCCGCGCTGTCCCCCACGGCGTGCAGTGCCCTCATCAGCACCTCGGCCAGGGGCTCCGCCAGGGGGTACTCCCCCAGCAGTTCGGTCAGCGGCTGTACGACGGCGGCGGGGTCGCCCTCGCGGAGTTCCCCCTCGGCCAGCAGAACGGCCGCGTCGACACGTCGGCGGTGCCATGCCTGCCGTACCCGCCCGGCCCACGGACCGTCCAGCCCGGTCAGCGGCTCGCCGCGCCAGAGGGCGAGCGCCTCCCGCAGCAGCGACACCTGGGCACCGGCGGGCTGTCCGGGCCGGCGGGCCAGCTCGTCCAGCCGACGGAACCGGTGCAGGTCAACCTGGTCCTGGCCCGCCTCCAGCTGGTACCCACCGGAACGCCGCAGCAGCCGTAACGGCTCCTCGCCGACGTCGCCCGTCCGCTCGCAGACCCGCCGGATCCTGGCGATATGGGCGTACAGAGCCCGCCGCGCACCGGCCGGCGGATCGGCACCCCAGATCCTCTCGGTCAGTACGTCGACCGGGACCGGCCGACCGGCGTCCACCGCGAGAGCGGCCACCACGGCACGGCGCTGCGGCGGCCCGAGCTCCTCGACCCGTCCCCGCAGCTCGAGCTCGACTGGCCCCAACAGCCGTAACTGAACCAAGAGTTCTACCTCCCAGGCACATTTTGTTCACAGAATGCCCGCAGGAGAACGCGGCGCGACAACCTTTCGGCAACCTCCCGCCCCAGACCCGCCCCCCACTCTGGTCGTAGCGCCTCCCGCCACGGGGGAGCGGGAGGCGCTACGACCAGAGAGAAAACGGGGGATCCGCCGATGAACCAGGCGACATCGGTGTCCACACCCGCGCCCGTGACCGGGGCCGGCGGGCGTGGCGTGCTGGAGGGCGCGTTCGCGCTGCTGAGAGCGATGGAGCGGGCCGAGGGGGCGAGGCTGACCAGGCTGGCGGCGGAGTGCGGGCTGCCCAAGACGACCGCGTACCGGCTGCTGGAGCAGCTGATCGAGCTCGGCGCGGTGCAGCGCAACGGCGTCGGCTACGGGATCGGCCCGCGCGTGTACCAGCTCGGGCAGCGCTGGCAGCCGCTGCCCGGCCTGCGGACGGCCGCGCGCGAACCGGCGAGACGGCTGGCCGCCGCCACCGGCATGCCGGTCGCCCTCAGTGTTCTGTGGCGGGGCCAGACCCTGATCCTGGACTGGACGCCCGGCCGGGCCCCGTCCATCGGCGCGCCGGACACAGAGACGACCTGGCCCTGGTACACGGCGGCCGGAAAGGTCCTGCTCGCCGGGGCCCGCCCCGGACTCCCGCTGGGCCCGCTGCCCGCCGTCTGGCAGCGCGAGGCGGAGGCGATACGGGACCTGGGCGCCGCTTTCGACCGCGAGCGGGTGCTGGAGGGAGTGTGCTGTGCGGCCGTGCCGCTGTACGGCACGGACCGTGCGCCGATAGCGGCGCTGAGCGTGCTGGCCGACCCGTCGCACCACCTGGAACGGCTCGCCGACGCGGCACGGCGCGCGGGGGCGGCGATCAGCGGTGCCCTGGGCCACCGCTGAACACCGCCCCCTCCCAGTGGGCTCCTCCTACTGGGTGTGCCACCGGTCGTACAGGTCGGAGGGATCACAGGGGGTCGTCTGAAGGAGCGTGCCGTTGGCCACGCTCGGCGTCGACAGACAGAACCCGCTCGACACGTTCTGCCAGACGTCGTACCAGCCCGACGGCGGGCCCTCCGGGTTGTCCGCGAAGTACACCCGCCACTGCTGGTTGGCCGCGGCGGCGTTGCAGAACTGCACGGTGACCGTCCCGGTGCCGGAGGCGGGCGCGGTGATGCACCGTCCCGTGTTCTGGTTGGTGAAGGTGAAGTAGCCGGTCGTGGTGTTGAACCCCTCCAGCCATTTCTGCTCGGGACCGCCGGTGCACTTCCACATGTGGAGCTTCGACGCGTTCTCGGTAGCGTTGTCGAGGCAATGGCTCGACTTCCAGACGTTGATCGGGGTGAACCCCGCCGCCTGCGCGGGTGTGCTGACCGAGGCGATGGTCAGCATCGCGAACCCGGCGGTGAGAAGCGCCAACAGGCCACGTCGTTTGGACATCCGTCTTCTCCGACTCTCTCGCTGGACGTTGCACTGCGCAGCCTGCTGCGCAGTGAGCCGGGTGTCGTGTCCTGTTCCGCTCAGCGGATCGGCGACCGCCGGGAGCTTCACTGCGGCGGTGGAGGTGGCCCAGGCGGAGGGCGTGACGGAGAAGGTGCGGCCGGCGGCGGGGGCTTGGAGTCGCGGACGTGGGAAGCCCGGAGGCACACCCCGGTGAACGAACCCCCGGCCCCGCACATACCGCCCCCGGCTACCCCCAGGACAGCGAAGGCAGCCTCGACCTCATCACCCACCGGCGCGAGGCAGCACTCGGAATCGGCGGGTTCGCCCCACCGCCTCCCTCGCTGCGACTCGTCGGCGGCACGGCACCGCCCGTGCAGCCGGCGCGGTCAAGCCCCGGCCACGCAGTCAGTCCGCCCGCGTCAGCGCACGTCCACGTGGTCCCCACCACTGGTCGTCGCTCCAGTCGTGTCGTTGCCCCCGTACGCCCATCGCCACGTCCCGTCCTTCGAGGCGGTGACCGTGGTCTTCAGGGCGCCGGTGCTGCTCGTGGTGACCTTCTTGACCGTGACGAAGGAGCTCGTGCCCGTCGCCCGGAACTGGAGGCTCACCGAACGGCCGCCGTAGCCGCCGTACTTCTTGGTCGCCCAGTCCGCCCGGGTGAGCCTGCCGGTGACGGTGATCTTCCTGCCCTTGACGACCGGCTCCGGCGAGGCGTCGACGGTGACCTTCGCCGCCCGCTTCAGCCGGACGGTCAGGGGCCGGGTCTCGCGCTCGTGGGCCGCGAGGTTGCCGTTGGCCTTGAACAGGAGCAGGGAGACGCCGGTCTTCCAGGTGGTGGCGTCGGCGTTGGAGTCGACCTCGTCGTGAGTCCGGTCGGGGTCGATGTAGAGGGACCCCTCGCAGTCGGCCACCTTGTCGCTCTGCTCGTAGCAGGTGTAGCCACCGGGACCTATGTAGTCGTCGAAGTCGGCGTCCAGGTCCTGCGACAGGCGCCCCCGGTACAGGAAGGGGTCCGCGCTGTACCGGAACGGGTCGCTCGTGCTGTACCCGGCCGGCAGCGTGATCGTGAAGGTGAGGGACGGCTCCACCACCTTCGACGTGCCGACCACGATCGGCTTGCCCTTGTTGATCACGATGTCGGACACCTTGATCCCGGTGTCCTGGGCGTGGGCCGCCGGAGCGTTCAGGAGAGTGAGGGCGAGGGCCCCCACGAGCGCGGCCCCGGTGGCCGTACGTCTGCCAGTGGTCATTACCACCTCTTTCGTGGCGCGGAAAAGGAGGAGGCAGACTATCCCATGACCTGAACATGACTCTTACTTGGTCTACGGCCAGGCCACCAGCACCCTGAACACCACGTACACACCCGCCACCAACACCGGCGCCGCAAGCGCGAACCCCACACCCTCCGAGCCGTGCTCCGGCGCTCCCACGGCAGAGCCCAGCTCGCCGCCAGCAGGAACAGCGCGAGGCCCAGCCCGCCGAGCAGCACCGGGAACGCGATGCCGAAGCTCGACTCGAAGCGGTCGGCCTCGGGGGCCGAGCAGGAGTCGCAGGCCATCGCCGAGAAGCCGCCGACGAAGTAGACGAGCACGCAGGCGGGCAGGGTCAGAAGCGTCGAGACCAGCGGGGCGACCCAGGCTCCGGTCGCGCGGTCGTCGTCGAGCATGAGGTCCGGCATGGGTCCATCACAGCGCGCGGACACATCGGGCCGCATGAGTGTTCGTACTCAGAACAGAGGGCCGTCCTACGGATGTCAGCCGCTCGCGTTCCGCAGCCGCGCGAACGACGTGTCGAGCCCCCGCTTCAGCAGTCCTGCCACCGGTCGCTCCACGAACCGGTGCACCAGCCAGCTCAGCAGCATGAACCCGGCGAGGACGGAGACGACCAGCAGACGGGCGTCCATCGTGTCGCGGAGGCGGTTGATCAGGGTCGTACCGGCCGCGTAGTGCATCAGGTACAGCGGATACGTCAGCGCACCCGCCGTCACCAGCCACCTCCCGCGGACGCGGTCCGTGGCGCCGAGGGCGATGGCGACCATGGCCAGCAGGAACACGGTGAAGATCAGCACGCTTCCCCGCCATCCCGACACATGCTCGACCTCGTCGATCCGGATGCCCAGTTCGCGCTGGCCCATCAGCCAGGCCATCGCCAGGATGCCCCACAGCAGCAGGTCCTGGCCGAAGCGGTGCATCAGGTACAGCGCGAGGCCGGCGATGAAGTACCAGGCGCCCTCCGGGTTGGCGACCAGTTCGAGCAGGGGGAGCTTCGAGATCGGGGCGAGCATCGCCGCGGCTCCCCAGACGCAGCAGAAGACGACGACCTTGCGGTAGGTCAGGCCGGTCCAGACGGCGAAAAGGAAGAGCAGATAGAAGCGGAGCTCCGACCACAGGGTCCAGTAGACGCCGTCGACGTTCATGACGCCCGAACCGGACTGGAGCATCGTGACGTTGAGGAGGACGTCCCGGGTGCGCAGCCGGTCCCAGACGCCGGGCAGCAGCGCCAGCACGACGGTCGTGAAGGCGACGGCGAACCAGTACGCGGGGTAGAGGCGGATCACCCGCGACACGAAGAACTGGCGCGGACTGCGGCCCCAGCACGACATGCAGATCACGAAGCCGCTGATCACGAAGAAGATCTCGACGCCGATCCAGCCGTAGGAGGCGAACCGGAAGACCGTCGGCATGATGTCGGACACCGGCCGGTCCCAGACGCGGTTGCCGGGCTGGTCCACCCGGTTGGTGCCGGCGTAGTGGTGCACGGCGACCATGAGGGCGGCCAGGAGCCGGATGCCGTCGATGGCGTAGAGACGACGGCCGGCGCGGTCGCGGACGACGGCGTGCCGCGCGGGCTGCCGTACCGGAGCGGTGGTGGCGAGGGGCGGAAGCGGCTGTTGCAGGCCGCCGACGAGCCGCCTCGGTATCGACGTTCTGCGCTGTTCCGCGTCCTGCATCGACACCTGCGTGTCCGTCCGTCCTCGCGAGGGAATCCGGGCCCGGTGTGGCCATCGGACGCCTCAGGCTACGACCCTCACAACCACCGCACAGTGAGCGGACGGGAACATTCGGGACAGCCCCCGCGGGAAGTTGGCCCAAGCCTTCGGAAGACGTACGGCAGAGTTCGCCGACTCTTCACCCGCCCCGCGTGCAACCCCCTGTACGACGCGGGCGAGCGCATGCGAAGGCGACGCGGGCGAGCGCATGCGAAGGGGCCCGTACGACCGAAGTCGTACGGGCCCCTTCAGAGACCTACGGGGTCTCGGAGACCTGTCAGGTCAAGATCAGGCGGTGATCTTGGTGACCTGGCCGGCGCCGACCGTCCGGCCACCCTCACGGATGGCGAACTTCAGGCCCTCTTCCATGGCGACGGGCTGGATGAGCTCCACCTTCATCTCGGTGTTGTCACCCGGCATGACCATCTCGGTGCCCTCGGGGAGGGTCACGACGCCGGTCACGTCCGTCGTACGGAAGTAGAACTGCGGACGGTAGTTGTTGAAGAACGGCGTGTGGCGGCCACCCTCGTCCTTGGACAGGATGTAGGCCTGGGCCTCGAACTGGGTGTGCGGCGTGACCGAACCCGGCTTGATGATGACCTGGCCGCGCTCGACGTCCTCGCGCTTGATGCCACGGAGGAGCAGACCGACGTTCTCACCGGCCTGGCCCTCGTCGAGCAGCTTGCGGAACATCTCGATGCCGGTGACCGTGGTGGTGGTCTTCTCGGTCTTGATGCCGATGATGTCGACGGTCTCGTTGACCTTGAGGACACCACGCTCGATACGACCGGTGACGACGGTGCCACGACCGGTGATCGTGAAGACGTCCTCGATCGGCATCAGGAACGGCTTGTCGACGTCACGCTCGGGCTGCGGGATCGCCTCGTCGACGGCGGCCATCAGGTCCAGGACCGACTGGCCCCACTCCTTGTCGCCCTCGAGAGCCTTGAGCGCCGAGACCTTGACGACGGGAACGTCGTCGCCCGGGAACTCGTACTCGGAGAGGAGCTCACGCACCTCGAGCTCGACGAGCTCCAGGATCTCCTCGTCGTCCACCATGTCGGCCTTGTTCAGGGCGACGACGATGTAGGGAACGCCGACCTGGCGGGCCAGGAGCACGTGCTCCTTGGTCTGCGGCATCGGGCCGTCGGTGGCGGCGACCACGAGGATGGCGCCGTCCATCTGCGCCGCACCCGTGATCATGTTCTTGATGTAGTCCGCGTGACCGGGGCAGTCGACGTGGGCGTAGTGACGCGTCTCGGTCTGGTACTCGACGTGCGCGATGGAGATGGTGATACCGCGCTGGCGCTCCTCGGGAGCCTTGTCGATCTGGTCGAAGGCCGAGGCCTCGTTCAGGTCCGGGTACGCGTCGTGCAGCACCTTGGTAATGGCGGCCGTGAGGGTCGTCTTACCGTGGTCGATGTGACCGATGGTGCCGATGTTGACGTGGGGCTTAGTCCGCTCGAACTTCGCCTTCGCCACGGGGTCCTCCTGTGGAGTGGTTCTGAACGCCTTGCTTCATCGGCGCCAGGTGATCTTTGCTGGAAAGCCTCGGCCCGGGGGCACTCCCCCACAAATGGGGGTGAATGCCCCTCCGGGCTCCGGAGTCAAGCCTAAAGCGTGCGAACGCGGTGCGTTACTCGCCCTTGGCCTTCGCGATGATCTCCTCGGCGACGTTCCGCGGAACCTCGGCGTAGGAGTCGAACTGCATCGAGTAGCTTGCGCGACCCGACGTCTTGCTGCGGAGGTCTCCGACGTAGCCGAACATCTCCGAGAGGGGCACGAGGCCCTTCACGACGCGGGCACCGGCCCGCTCCTCCATGGCCTGGATCTGACCACGGCGGGAGTTGATGTCGCCGATGACCTCACCCATGTAGTCCTCGGGCGTGGTGACCTCGACGGCCATCATCGGCTCGAGCAGCACGGGGGACGCCTTGCGCGCGGCCTCCTTGAAGGCCTGCGAGCCGGCGATCTTGAACGCGAGCTCGGAGGAGTCGACCTCGTGGTAGGCACCGTCGAGAAGCGTGACGCGGACGCCCGTCATCTCGTAGCCCGCCAGGATGCCGAACTGCATGGCCTCCTGCGCACCGGCGTCCACCGAAGGGATGTACTCCTTCGGGATACGGCCACCGGTGACCTTGTTCACGAACTCGTACGAGGCGTCGCCGCCCTCGATGGGCTCGATCGCGATCTGCACCTTGGCGAACTGACCGGTACCACCGGTCTGCTTCTTGTGGGTGTAGTCCACGCGCTCGACGGCCTTGCGGATCGTCTCGCGGTACGCGACCTGCGGCTTGCCGACGTTGGCCTCGACCTTGAACTCACGGCGCATACGGTCGACCAGCACCTCGAGGTGCAGCTCGCCCATACCACCGATGATGGTCTGGCCGGTCTCCTCGTCCGAGTGGACCTGGAAGGAGGGGTCCTCCTCCGCGAGACGCTGGATGGCGACACCCAGCTTCTCCTGGTCACCCTTGGACTTGGGCTCGATGGCGACCTGAATGACCGGCGCCGGGAAGTCCATGGACTCCAGGATCACCGGGTTCTTGTCGTCGGACAGCGTCTCACCGGTGGTGGTCTGCTTCAGGCCCATGACGGCGACGATGTCGCCGGCGCCCACCGACTCGATCTCCTCACGCTTGTTCGCGTGCATACGGTAGATCTTGCCGATGCGCTCCTTCTTGCCCTTGACGGAGTTCAGCACCGCGGAGCCGGACTCCAGGCGACCGGAGTAGATCCGGACGAAGGTGAGCTTGCCGAGGTGCGGGTCGCTCATGATCTTGAACGCCAGCGCGGACAGCGGCTCGTCGTCGGACGGCTTGCGCTTGACGACGACCTCGGGGTCCTTGACGTCGTGGCCCTCGATGGCCTCGACGTCGAGCGGGGTCGGCAGGTAGCGCACGACCGCGTCGAGCAGGGGCTGGACGCCCTTGTTCTTGAACGCGGTGCCACAGAACACCGGGGTGACGGTGACGCCGTCGGACTTGCCGGACGCGATGGTGATGCGACGGATCGCGGCGTACAGCTGCTCCTCGGTGGGCTCCTGGCCCTCCAGGAACAGCTCCATGATCTCGTCGTCGTTCTCGGCGACGGCCTCGACCAGCTTGCCGCGGTACTCCTCGGCGGCCTCGGTGTGCGTGGCCGGGATGTCGACGACGTCGTACATCTCGCCCTTCGCCGCCTCGGCGGACCACACGAGCGCCTTCATGCGGACCAGGTCCACAACGCCCTTGAAGTCCATCTCGGCACCGATCGGCAGCTGCATGACGAGCGGGACGGCGCCCAGACGGTCCGAGATCATGTCCACACAGCGGTGGAACTCGGCGCCGGTACGGTCCAGCTTGTTCACGAAGCAGATGCGCGGCACACCGTAACGGTCGGCCTGACGCCACACCGTCTCGGACTGCGGCTCCACACCCGCGACACCGTCGAACACCGTGACGGCACCGTCGAGGACGCGGAGCGAACGCTCCACCTCGACCGTGAAGTCGACGTGCCCGGGGGTGTCGATGATGTTGATCGTGTAGTCGTTGTCCTCGAGCGGCCAGTGACAGGTGGTGGCAGCAGAGGTGATCGTGATGCCACGCTCCTGCTCCTGCTCCATCCAGTCCATGGTGGCAGCGCCGTCGTGGACCTCACCGATCTTGTAGCTGACGCCGGTGTAGAAGAGGATCCGCTCGGTGGTGGTCGTCTTGCCCGCGTCGATGTGGGCCATGATCCCGATGTTGCGGACCTTGGCCAGGTCAAGTGAAGTGGTAGCCATAAGGCTTCGGTCTTCTCTCGGTCTCGATGGGGTCTGCGACTACCAGCGGTAGTGCGCGAAGGCCTTGTTGGACTCGGCCATCTTGTGGGTGTCCTCGCGCTTCTTGACGGCCGCACCGAGGCCGTTCGAAGCGTCGAGAAGCTCGTTGAGCAGACGCTCGGTCATGGTCTTCTCGCGACGGGCGCGGGAGTAACCGACCAGCCAGCGCAGCGCCAGCGTGTTGGCGCGGCCGGGCTTGACCTCGACCGGCACCTGGTAGGTGGCGCCACCGACACGGCGGGACTTGACCTCAAGCGTGGGCTTGATGTTCTCCAGCGCGCGCTTCAGCGTGATGACCGGGTCGTTGCTGGTCTTCTCGCGCAGGCCCTCCATGGCGCCGTACACGATGCGCTCGGCGGTGGAGCGCTTGCCGTTCAGCAGCACCTTGTTGATGAGCGACGTGACAAGAGGAGAACCGTAGACCGGGTCGATGATGACCGGGCGCTTCGGGGCGGGGCCCTTACGAGGCATTCTTACTTCTCCTTCTTGGCGCCGTAGCGGCTGCGGGCCTGCTTGCGGTTCTTGACACCCTGGGTGTCAAGGGAGCCGCGGATGATCTTGTAGCGAACACCGGGCAGGTCCTTCACACGGCCGCCGCGCACGAGCACGATGGAGTGCTCCTGCAGGTTGTGTCCCTCACCCGGAATGTAAGCAGTGACCTCGATCCCGCTGGTCAGACGCACACGCGCGACCTTACGCAGGGCCGAGTTCGGCTTCTTCGGGGTGGTCGTGAACACACGCGTGCAGACGCCACGACGCTGAGGGGAACCCTCGAGTGCGGGCGTCTTGTTCTTCTCGACCTTGTCCTGCCGGCCCTTGCGGACCAGCTGCTGGATCGTAGGCACTACTTCTCCGGTTTCTGTGTGCCGAATGGTGAAGCTAACCTGGAACGTCGCCGACCCACGCGGTCGGGTGTGTCGAATCCGGCGGACTCCCGCCGCAAGGCGAAAAGAGCACAGATTACGGTGGCCGCTCACAGCTCGCGATGCGGTTGAAGGCACGCACGAGAGCCAGGGCACACCCCAGGCACAAGGTCTGAGCGTACCTAGCTCATTCGCTGCGGTCAAAACAAATGGGGTCGGGCCGCATCGTTATGCACTCCGTGTCAAGCCCCTACGCCGCGGACGATCTTCGATTTCACATTCCGCACATGGAGAACCACGGTCGGGCAGGACGACCGGCCCGCACCCGCTACGCCCGCACCCGCAGGGAAGACCACCGGCCGGGGCGACCCGCACGCGGCGACACCACCACGAGCGTCACCCGCAGGCAGGACCACCGCCCCACCCCTCCGGCGTCACCCGGAAGCGAGCCCCACCGCCACCATCAGGGTCACCAGCACCGACCACGCGGCGACCGAGAGCCAGCCGAGCACCAGCCCGGTCAGCGCGAGCCCGTCGCCGCTCTCCCCCGTCCGCTCCATCTCCGCGCGCGCCGCATGTCCGAGGATCACCGCGGGGATGCCGGTGAACCCAGCCGTCGGCACGCACAGCAGCCCGCACACTGCGGCTCCGACGGCCTTCCCGTTCGCCCGCGGCCGCGGAGGCGGCAGGAACGTCCGGGGTACGGCGGTGAAGGGCGCCGGCTGCGGCACGGGCCCGAGCGGCAGATCTGACACGAGCAGCGCCAGCTCCCCCACGGTCCGCGCCCCGTACGCCCGCTCCACCCGCTTGTCGAACTCCCCCTTCTCCAGCCGCCCCTCGCCGTACCCGGCCCGCAACACGTCCACGGCCCGCTCACGGTCGGCATGGGAGGCGAGCATGGCGGAGGCGCCGGGATAGGGGGAGGCACCGGGATACGGGGAGGCGCCGGGATGCGGGGCCGCGTACCCGGCCCAGGGCCGCGCGACAGGGCCTCGCGCACCGGTCCAGGGCCGGGCGACCGGACCATCCGCCGGAGCCTCTCTGCCCGACTCTGACGGCCACTCGTCCTTGCCCTGCCACGGCTGCCACGACGGTTGCGACACGGAGCACCCCCTGAGAGGTCGAATGCCTCCATGATGCTCCAACGCTGCGATATCGGGACAGGTTCCGCAGAGACGACCCCCGTCCACGCCGAAGGGCGGCCACCCCAAAGGGTGACCGCCCTTCAACAAGGGACTCGCTTACTGGTTGTACGGCCCGTAGTCGTAGTCCTCCAGCGGAACAGCCTGGCCGGACCCCGTGCCGAACGGCGAGTAGTCGATGTCGTCGTAGCCGACGGCCGAGTACATCGCGGCCTTGGCCTCCTCGGTCGGCTCCACCCGGATGTTGCGGTAGCGGGACAGACCCGTACCGGCCGGGATGAGCTTACCGATGATGACGTTCTCCTTGAGGCCGATGAGGCTGTCGGACTTGGCATTGATCGCCGCGTCCGTCAGGACTCGGGTCGTCTCCTGGAAGGAGGCGGCCGACAGCCAGGATTCCGTCGCCAGCGAGGCCTTGGTGATACCCATCAGCTGCGGACGACCGGAGGCCGGGTGACCGCCCTCCTGGACCACACGACGGTTCTCGGTCTCGAACTTCGAGCGCTCGACCAGCTCGCCGGGCAGCAGCTCGGCGTCGCCGGACTCGATGATCGTCACGCGGCGCAGCATCTGCCGGATGATGATCTCGATGTGCTTGTCGTGGATCGACACACCCTGCGAGTTGTAGACCTTCTGGACCTCGCCGACCAGGTGGACCTGGACGGCACGCTGGCCCAGGATGCGCAGCACGTCGTGCGGGTTGGTGGCACCCACGGTGAGCTTCTGGCCCACCGAGACGTGCTCACCCTCGCTGACCAGGAGCCGGGCGCGCTTCGAGATCGGGAACGCCGTCTCGTCGCTGCCGTCGTCCGGGGTGATGACGAGCTTCTTGGTCTTCTCGGTCTCCTCGATGCGGACACGGCCGTCCGCCTCGGAGATCGGGGCGACACCCTTCGGGGTACGGGCCTCGAAGAGCTCGACGACACGCGGCAGACCCTGGGTGATGTCGTCACCGGCCACACCACCGGTGTGGAAGGTACGCATCGTCAGCTGGGTACCGGGCTCACCGATGGACTGGGCGGCGATGATGCCGACCGCCTCACCGATGTCGACCAGCTTGCCGGTGGCCAGCGAGCGGCCGTAGCACATGGCGCAGGTGCCGACGGCGGACTCGCAGGTCAGGACCGAGCGGGTCTTGACCGTGGAGACACCGTGGCGGACCAGCTCGTCGATGAGCACGTCGCCCAGGTCGGTACCGGCCGGGGCCAGCACCTTGCCGTCGACGACGATCTCCTCGGCGAGGCAGCGCGCGTACACGGACGTCTCGACGTCGTCCGCCTTGCGCAGCACGCCGTCCGCGCCGACCTCCGCGATGTTGAGCTTGAGGCCACGGTCGGTGCCGCAGTCCTCCTCGCGGATGATGACGTCCTGCGAGACGTCCACCAGACGACGGGTCAGGTAACCCGAGTCGGCGGTACGCAGGGCGGTGTCGGCCAGACCCTTACGGGCACCGTGCGTGGAGATGAAGTACTCCAGCACGGACAGGCCCTCACGGAAGGACGCCTTGATGGGACGCGGGATCGTCTCGTTCTTGGCGTTCGACACCAGACCACGCATACCGGCGATCTGCCGCATCTGCATCATGTTTCCTCGGGCACCCGAGTCAACCATCATGAAGATGGGGTTCGTCTTGGGGAAGTTCTCGTTCATCGCCTCGGCGACCTCGTTGGTCGCCTTGGTCCAGATCGCGATGAGCTCCTGAGTGCGCTCTTCCTTGGTGATCAGACCGCGCTCGTACTGCTTCTGGACCTTCTCGTCCTGCGCCTCGTAGCCCTTGACGATCTCCTTCTTCGCCTCGGGAACGACGACGTCGGAGATGGCCACGGTGACACCGGAACGGGTCGCCCAGTAGAAGCCGGCCGCCTTCAGGTTGTCGAGCGTCGCCGCCACGATGACCTTGGGGTAGCGCTCGGCCAGGTCGTTGACGATCTCGGAGAGCTGCTTCTTGCCCACCGAGTAGTCGACGAACGGGTAGTCCTCGGGCAGCAGCTCGTTGAAGAGCGCGCGGCCGAGCGTGGTGCGCAGGCGGAAGGTGTCCCCCTGCTGCCACTCCGGCTCGCCCTCCTCCTGCGCCGGCGGCGTCCAGCCCCGCGGCGGGATGGTGCCCACCGGGAAGCGGATGTCGACCTGCGACTGGAGCGCCAGCTCACCGGCGTCGAACGCCATGATCGCCTCGGCCGTGGAGCCGAAGGACCGGCCCTCGCCCTTGGTGTCACGCAGCTCGCCGTCGGTGGTGAGGAAGAACAGACCGAGGACCATGTCCTGGGTCGGCATCGTCACCGGACGGCCGTCGGCGGGCTTGAGGATGTTGTTCGAGGACAGCATCAGGATGCGGGCCTCGGCCTGCGCCTCCGCGGACAGCGGCAGGTGCACGGCCATCTGGTCACCGTCGAAGTCCGCGTTGAACGCGGTGCAGACGAGCGGGTGGATCTGGATGGCCTTGCCCTCGACCAGCTGCGGCTCGAAGGCCTGGATGCCGAGGCGGTGCAGGGTGGGAGCACGGTTCAGCAGAACCGGGTGCTCGGCGATGACCTCTTCGAGGACGTCGTACACGACCGTGCGGCCGCGCTCCACCATGCGCTTGGCGCTCTTGATGTTCTGCGCGTGGTTCAGGTCGACCAGGCGCTTCATCACGAACGGCTTGAAGAGCTCCAGCGCCATCGCCTTCGGCAGACCGCACTGGTGCAGCTTCAGCTGCGGACCGACGACGATCACGGAACGCGCGGAGTAGTCCACACGCTTGCCGAGCAGGTTCTGACGGAATCGACCCTGCTTGCCCTTGAGCATGTCGGACAGCGACTTCAGCGGACGGTTGCCGGGGCCCGTGACCGGGCGACCACGACGGCCGTTGTCGAAGAGCGCGTCGACGGCCTCCTGGAGCATGCGCTTCTCGTTGTTCACGATGATCTCGGGCGCACCGAGGTCGAGAAGCCGCTTCAGCCGGTTGTTGCGGTTGATCACACGGCGGTACAGGTCGTTCAGGTCGGAGGTCGCGAAGCGGCCACCGTCCAGCTGCACCATCGGGCGAAGGTCCGGCGGGATGACCGGCACGCAGTCCAGCACCATGCCCTTGGGGCTGTTGCTGGTCTGCAGGAACGCGGAGACGACCTTGAGGCGCTTGAGCGCACGGGTCTTCTTCTGGCCCTTGCCGGTACGGATGATCTCGCGGAGACGCTCGGCCTCCTCGTCGAGGTCGAAGGACTCCAGGCGCTTCTGCAGCGCCGCGGCACCCATCGAACCGTCGAAGTAGGTGCCGAAGCGGTCCCGCAGCTCGCGGTAGAGCAGCTCGTCACCTTCGAGGTCCTGGACCTTGAGGTTCTTGAAGCGGGTCCACACCTCGTCGAGACGGTCGATCTCGCGCTGCGCACGGTCGCGCAGCTGCTTCATCTCGCGCTCGGCACCCTCGCGCACCTTGCGGCGCACGTCGGCCTTGGCACCCTCGGCCTCCAGCTCGGCCAGGTCGCTTTCCAGCTTCTTGGCGCGGGCCTCGAGGTCGGCGTCCCGGCGGTTCTCGACCTGCTGGCGCTCCACGGAGACGTGCGCCTCCAGGGAGGGCAGGTCGCGGGTGCGGCGCTCCTCGTCGACGTACGTGATCATGTACGCCGCGAAGTAGATGACCTTCTCGAGGTCCTTCGGAGCGAGGTCGAGCAGGTAGCCGAGGCGTGACGGAACGCCCTTGAAGTACCAGATGTGGGTGACGGGAGCGGCCAGCTCGATGTGACCCATCCGCTCACGGCGCACCTTGGCGCGAGTGACCTCGACGCCGCAGCGCTCACAGATGATGCCCTTGAAGCGGACGCGCTTGTACTTGCCGCAGTAGCACTCCCAGTCCCGGGTCGGACCGAAGATCTTCTCGCAGAAGAGTCCGTCCTTTTCGGGCTTGAGGGTGCGGTAGTTGATGGTCTCGGGCTTCTTGACCTCGCCGTGGCTCCACTGACGGATGTCGTCAGCGGTGGCCAGGCCGATCCGGAGCTCGTCGAAGAAGTTGACGTCGAGCACTATGCGTCAATCCCTCTCAGGGTTGTAAGTCACGGGGTCTGATACGGGGGTCCTGGGGCCGGCCGGAGGATCCTCACCAGGTCCTCCGGCCGGACTCCCGTCAGACCTCTTCGACGCTGCTCGGCTCGCGCCGGGACAGGTCGATGCCGAGCTCTTCCGCAGCGCGGAAGACGTCCTCGTCGGTGTCGCGCATCTCGATGGACATGCCGTCCGAGGACAGCACCTCCACGTTGAGGCACAGGGACTGCATCTCCTTGATGAGCACCTTGAAGGACTCGGGGATGCCGGGCTCGGGGATGTTCTCGCCCTTGACGATGGCCTCGTAGACCTTCACGCGGCCGGTCACGTCGTCGGACTTGATGGTCAGCAGCTCCTGGAGGGCGTACGCGGCGCCGTAAGCCTCCAGCGCCCACACCTCCATCTCACCGAAGCGCTGGCCACCGAACTGGGCCTTACCACCCAGCGGCTGCTGGGTGATCATCGAGTACGGACCGGTCGAGCGGGCGTGCAGCTTGTCGTCGACCAGGTGGTGCAGCTTGAGGATGTACATGTACCCGATCGAGATCGGGTCCGGGAACGGCTCACCGGAGCGGCCGTCGAACAGCCTCGCCTTACCGGTCGGCTGCACCATGCGCTCGCCGTCGCGGTTCGGGATGGTGTGGTTGAGCAGACCCGCGAGCTCGTCCTCACGCGCACCGTCGAACACCGGGGTGGCGACGTTGGTGCCCGGGGCGACCTGGTCGGCGCCGATGACCTGGAGGCGCTGCGCCCAGTCCTCGGCGAGACCGGAGACGTCCCAGCCGCGGCTGGCGAGCCAGCCGAGGTGGATCTCCAGGACCTGTCCCGGGTTCATTCGGGACGGGACACCCAGCGGGTTGAGGATGATGTCGACCGGGGTGCCGTCCTCGAGGAACGGCATGTCCTCGATCGGCAGGATCTTGGAGATGACACCCTTGTTGCCGTGCCGGCCGGCGAGCTTGTCACCGTCGGTGATCTTGCGCTTCTGCGCCACGTACACGCGCACCAGCTGGTTCACACCGGGGGGAAGCTCGTCGCCCTCCTCGCGGTCGAAGACGCGGACGCCGATGACCTTGCCGGTCTCGCCGTGCGGCACCTTCAGCGAGGTGTCACGGACCTCACGGGCCTTCTCACCGAAGATCGCGCGCAGCAGGCGCTCCTCCGGCGTCAGCTCGGTCTCACCCTTGGGCGTGACCTTGCCGACGAGGATGTCACCGGCGATGACCTCGGCACCAATGCGGATGATGCCGCGCTCGTCGAGGTCGGCGAGGACCTCCTCGGAGACGTTCGGGATGTCCCGGGTGATCTCCTCGGGGCCGAGCTTGGTGTCACGGGCGTCGACCTCGTGCTCCTCGATGTGGATCGAGGAGAGGACGTCGTCCTGCACGAGGCGCTGCGACAGGATGATCGCGTCCTCGTAGTTGTGACCCTCCCACGGCATGAACGCCACGAGCAGGTTCTTGCCCAGCGCCATCTCACCGTTCTCGGTGGCCGCGCCGTCGGCGAGGACCTGGCCCTCGATGACGCGGTCGCCCTCGTCGATGATGACCTTCTGGTTGACCGAGGTGCCCTGGTTGGAGCGGGCGAACTTGGCCAGGCGGTACGTGATGTACGTGCCGTCGTCGTTGGCGGTGGTGATGTAGTCCGCGGAGACCTCCTGGACCACACCCGCCTTCTCGGCCTTGACCACGTCGCCGGCGTCGACGGCGGAGCGGTACTCCATGCCGGTGCCGACGAGCGGGGCCTCGCTCTTGATGAGCGGCACGGCCTGACGCATCATGTTCGCGCCCATGAGGGCACGGTTGGCGTCGTCGTGCTCGAGGAACGGGATCATGGCGGTCGCGACCGACACCATCTGGCGCGGCGAGACGTCCATGTAGTCGACGTCGTCACCGGGGACGTAGTCGACCTCTCCGCCACGACGGCGGACCAGGACCCGGGCCTCCTCGAACCGCATGTCGTCGTTGAGCGTGGCGTTGGCCTGCGCGATGACGAAGCGGTCCTCCTCGTCGGCCGTCAGGTAGTCCACCTCGTCGGTGACCTGGCCGTCGACGACCTTGCGGTACGGCGTCTCCACGAAACCGAACGCGTTGACGCGGCCGTAGGAGGCGAGCGAGCCGATCAGACCGATGTTCGGGCCTTCAGGGGTCTCGATCGGGCACATGCGGCCGTAGTGCGAGGGGTGCACGTCACGGACCTCGAAGCCGGCCCGCTCACGGGAGAGACCACCCGGGCCAAGAGCCGACAGACGGCGCTTGTGGGTGAGACCCGACAGCGGGTTGTTCTGGTCCATGAACTGCGACAGCTGGCTGGTGCCGAAGAACTCCTTGATGGAGGCGACGACCGGCCGGATGTTGATCAGGGTCTGCGGCGTGATCGCCTCGACGTCCTGGGTCGTCATGCGCTCACGGACGACGCGCTCCATACGAGCCAGACCCGTGCGGACCTGGTTCTGGATGAGCTCGCCGACGCTGCGCAGACGACGGTTGCCGAAGTGGTCGATGTCGTCGGTCTCGACGACGATGTTCGTGCCGCTGTCGCCGACCGTCTCGGTCTCGCCCGCGTGCAGCTTCACCAGGTACTTGATCGTCGAGATGATGTCCTCGACGGTCAGGATGCCCGCGTCGAGCGGAGCCTCCGCACCCAGCTTCTTGTTGACCTTGTAACGGCCGACCTTGGCGAGGTCGTAGCGCTTCGGGTTGAAGTACAGGTTCTCCAGAAGCGTCTGCGCGGCCTCACGCGTGGGCGGCTCGCCCGGGCGCAGCTTGCGGTAGATGTCGAGCAGCGCGTCGTCCTGGCCCTGGGTGTGGTCCTTCTCCAGGGTGGCGCGCATCGACTCGTACTCGCCGAACTCCTCGAGGATCTGCTCGGTGGTCCAGCCGAGAGCCTTCAGGAGGACGGTGACGGACTGCTTGCGCTTGCGGTCGATGCGGACACCGACCATGTCGCGCTTGTCGATCTCCATCTCCAGCCAGGCACCCCGGGACGGGATGATCTTCGCGGAGAAGATGTCCTTGTCGGACGTCTTGTCGATGGAGGAGTCGAAGTAGACACCCGGCGAGCGGACCAGCTGCGACACCACGACACGCTCGGTGCCGTTGATGACGAAGGTGCCCTTGTGGGTCATGAGCGGGAAGTCGCCCATGAAGACCGTCTGGGACTTGATCTCGCCGGTCTCGTTGTTGGTGAACTCGGCCGTCACGAAGAGCGGGGCCGCGTACGTGAAGTCGCGGTCCTTGCACTCGTCGATGCTGTTCTTCGGCGGCTCGAAACGGTGGTCGCGGAACGTCAGCGACATCGACCCGGAGAAGTCCTCGATCGGGGAGATCTCCTCGAAGATCTCCTCCAGACCGGACTTGGTGGGGACGTCCTGACCTGACTCCAGAGCCTCCTCGACCCGACTCTGCCAGGCGGTGTTCCCGAGCAGCCAGTCAAAGCTCTCGGTCTGCAGCGCGAGCAGGTTGGGAACCTCGAGAGGCTCCTTGATCTTTGCAAAAGAGATGCGCAGCGGGGCTGTGCTGGCGGCGTTGTTCGTATTCGCGGTCGAGGCAGTGCGCGAGGCGGCCAAGAGGGGGTCCTTCCGAGGGCTCGGACTCACTACGCGCTCCCCGGACCCTCTCCCACGGCACAGAGACAGCTATCGCCGATTTGGCCAGAAGGCCAGGTCAGAGATGGTCTGATCATCGATGCTGGGGCGAGGGCAGACCCCTGGTGACGGGCAGGGGACAGCTAACAGGCAGCGCAAAGGGTCAGTGTAGCCACTTGGCGCACTGATGTCCAGCCCTGCTTTTCTGCCCGGTCTTCAAAAACTCTCGCTGCCCTCAACGTCCTCGGCATGGTGCCCTCAACGCACGTTGATACTGCCCTCTTCGTCGCCGATCCATGCCTCGGATTCGGACCGTTCTGGCGACGCGTCCTGAGAATTGCGCGCTGCGTGCGGTTCGTCAAGGCCCCCCAGCCCGAACCCGGGGTTCGGGAGACACGACGAAGATCACCATACCCCTCGCCCATGAGGTAGCAAGGCAACCGTGACCGCGCCTCCAGGAACGCCGAAGAGCGACCACCCGGATGGATGATCGCTCTTCGGCGCTTACGCGTTACAGGCCCAGCGGGACCTGTGGGGTGTTACTTGACCTCGACCGAGGCGCCGGCGCCCTTGAGGGACTCGGCAGCCTTCTCGGCGGCCTCCTTGGCGACCTTCTCGAGAACGGGCTTCGGGGCGCCGTCCACGAGGTCCTTGGCCTCCTTCAGACCCAGGGAGGTCAGCTCACGCACGACCTTGATGACCTGGATCTTCTTGTCGCCGGCACCCGTGAGGATGACGTCGAACTCGTCCTGCTCCTCAGCGGCCTCGGCGGGGGCGGCCGGACCGGCCGGGCCCGCGACGGCGACGGCCGCGGCGGCGGTGACGTCGAACTTCTCCTCGAAGGCCTTCACGAACTCGGAGAGCTCGATGAGGGTCATCTCCTCGAACTGCGCGAGCAGGTCTTCCTGGCTGAGCTTCGCCATGAGGGGCGATCCTTCCACTAATTCGGCTGGTGCCGGATGTATCGATACGGCGGGCGTACTGACGGCCCGCTACGACCCGCGCGTCATGCGACGCGGATCAATGCGCGAGCCGAATTACTCGGCACCGCCCTGCTCGGCCTGCTTGGCACGAAGCGCCTCCGCGGTGCGGACGAACTTCGATGGGAGCGCCTGGAAGACCTGAGCAGCCTGAGTCTGCTTGCCCTTGAAGGCACCCGCCAGCTTGGCGAGCAGAACCTCGCGGGACTCGAGGTCCGCAAGCTTCTTGATCTCGTCGGCGGACAGCGCCTTGCCGTCAAGGACACCGCCCTTGATGACGAGGTTCGGGTTGTCCTTGGCGAAGTCACGAAGACCCTTCGCCGACGTCACCGGGTCACCGGTGATGAAGGCAACCGCCGTCGGACCGTTGAACAGGTCGTCGAGCGTCGAGATCCCGGCCTCGTTGGCCGCGATCTTGGTCAGCGTGTTCTTCACCACGGCGTACTGGGCGTCTTCACCGAGCGAACGACGCAGCGTCTTGAGCTGCGCCACGGTGAGACCCCGGTACTCGGTCAGCACGGCAGCGTTCGAGCTGCGGAACTGGTCCGCGAGCTCGGCTACCGCGGCAGCCTTGTCGGGCCTTGCCATAAGCGTGGCCTCCTTCCGGGTGATGAGGACCGCTCGGAAGGGGCTGAACAAAACGAAACGCCCCGGCGCAGGCGCACGGGGCGTAGCTCGACCGGAACACGCAACCCTGAGGCAGCGAGATCCAGGAGCAACTTCCACAGTCACCTGCGCGGGTCGTCCGCGATTCTCAGCGGATCCTTCGGCCACCGCACCCTCTCGCGAGGACACGACAACGACCAGCGGTCTTTGGCTTCTGTAGGAGCGTACGTGACCGGATCCCTGTCAAGCAAATCCGGTCCTACGACGCTCAGCTGCTCTGGAGTTCCTTCATCATCTGGGCCAGGTCCGCGGTCTCGTTGGCGGGCGGGGCCTCGACGGTGACGGGCTTGTTGTAGTCGAGGAAGGTGAAGGTCATGTCGAACTTGCCCTTGGTGGCGTCGCCCTGCATGCGGAACTGCTTGGCGTGCTGCTGGGCGTCGACCCACATGTCCATCGTGAACTTGTCCAGGCCCAGCTTCTCGAGCTGCTCGGTGCTCTTCTCACGCTGCTCGCGCACCGACTTGTCGGCGTCCTTGAAGGAGGCCTTGAGCTCGGCCAGCGTGACGTCGCCCGCGTAGTGGGTCGTCTTGACCCCGTCGATCGTCTCGGTGCCGACCTTCTTCACGTCCTTGGCGCCGTTGAGGAAGGAGGACATGGAGGCCGGGTTCTGGTCGGCCTGGCCGGCGCCGGGAGCGGCAGCGCCGAGGCCGCCGTCCTTGCCGAGCGCGGACAGGTCGAACTTCATCCACTTCTTGCCGTCCATCTCCTTGGCCAGCTCGGGGTTGCCCCCGATGTACATGGCCTTGTCGACGAGACGGATCTCCGCGGAGCCCTGACCGGCCGCGGTCATCTTCATGCTCATCGCGAGGTCGGGCTTGGTGCGCATGGCGGCCTCGGCCTGAACCTGCCCGGCCTCGGGCATCTCGCCCTTCATGCGGTAGTGGAAGGAGGTGATCTCCTCCGTGTTCTTCGCCGCCTTGGCGACGGCGGCGGCGGGAGTCATCTCCGGCGACTCCTCGCCGCCCTTGGAACAGCTCACCGCACCCGAGGCGAGAGCCACGGCGGCGAGGCCGACGCCGATGGTCCGAGAGCGCACGGAACGTCGTACAGAGGTACCCATTGATTCCCCCCAAGGAACACATGGTCGATTCACAGCAAGACCGCGAGCCTATCCGAGAGTGAAGGGAGGGGGCGGTGAATTCTCCGCCGCTCAGGAGGGGTTGGTGCCTGACTGTGACAGGAGCGCCTTGAAGTCCTGGGTGTCCGCGGCCGGCGGCTTGCGTACGGCGACCTTGACGCCGTAGTCGCTGTAGTGGGCGGTCTGGGTGACCTTGCCGCTCGCTGTGCTGCTCTTCTCGACCTTCTTGACCAGGAGGTTCTTCTCGTCGATCCAGATGTCGAGGCTCTCACCGGTGACGCCGGCGCTCCGGAGGCGCTGGCGGAGCCCGGCGTCGGTGACGTCACCGACCGTGACGGTGCCGGAGTAGTGGATGGTGGCCCGGCCCTTCACGGTCTCCTCACCGACCGCGCGGACGTCCTCGGAGTCCAGCAGCAGCCGCACCGACTGGTCGGGGGTGGTGGAGCGCATCTGCTCGGCGAGGTCGGCGCCGCCGCCGAGACTCTTCAGGTCCTCGTAGCCGTATCTGAGCCAGTGTCTGCCGCCCGTCTTCGCGGCGAAGGCGTCGCCCATGCGCGCGTAGTAGGCGTCGTGGAGGTAGCGGGCCTCCATGGAGGTGACGCCGAGGCCGCGCATGGTCGTGGCCGCGGTGCCGCCGGTGTAGCGGAGGGTGAGGCTGCCGGAGAGCCCGGCGCGCCAGGCGAGGAGGCCGTCGGCGGTGAGGGAGAGCTGACTGCCCATCACGGTGGTGGACCGCACCCGGGCCGTCCCGGCCTGCTGGGTGGCGCGCTCGGCGGTGCGCAGGGCCGGGAGGGCGGCGGAGGACGAGGGGTGCCCCGCTTCCGGCCCGTCGGGGGCGCCGGAGGACGTGCAGGCGGCCAGTCCCGTCAGCGCGGCGACCGCCGCGACCCGGACCGCAGCCGTCGTCCTGTTCATACGTCCCCCCGGTACAAGTGCCCTGCTCGCACGCTAACTCAGAGCACCGGTCCCGCACACGGGAACGGGCCCCGCACCTCGGAAGGTGCGGGGCCCGTGAGCCGGCCGGTGTCTCAGACCGCGGCCGGGTCCTCCTCGACGAGGAGGTTGCGCGTGCGGTTGGAGTCGACCGGAATGCCGGGGCCCATCGTGGTGCTGATGGCGGCCTTCTTGATGTAGCGACCCTTGGCGGCGGACGGCTTCAGACGGAGGATCTCCTCCAGGGCCGCGCCGTAGTTCTCCACCAGCTTGGTGTCCTCGAAGGACGTCTTGCCGATGATGAAGTGCAGGTTCGAGTGCTTGTCGACGCGGAACTCGATCTTGCCGCCCTTGATGTCCGTGACAGCCTTCGTCACGTCCGGGGTCACGGTGCCGGTCTTGGGGTTCGGCATGAGACCACGGGGACCGAGCACGCGGCCGAGGCGGCCGACCTTGCCCATGAGGTCCGGGGTGGCGACGACGGCGTCGAAGTCCAGACGGCCCTTCGACACCTCGTCGATGAGCTCGTCGGCGCCGACGATGTCGGCGCCCGCGGCACGAGCGGCCTCGGCACGGTCACCGGTCGCGAAGACCAGGACCCGGGCGGTCTTACCGGTGCCGTGCGGGAGGTTCACGGTGCCACGGACCATCTGGTCGGCCTTGCGCGGGTCGACACCCAGACGGAAGGCGACCTCGACGGTGCCGTCGAACTTGGTCGTGGAGGTCTCCTTGGCGAGACGGACGGCCTCGAGCGGGGCGTACAGCTTCTCCCGGTCGATCTTCTCGTCCGCAGCGCGGAGGGCCTTGCTGCGCTTGCTCACAACTGCTCCTGTGTGTTCTTAGGAGTCGTGGTACGGGCCGAGCCGGCCCTGCCACTTCTGCTCTTGTACGGGGGGTTGGGGCTCAGCCCTCGACCGTGACGCCCATGGAACGCGCGGTACCGGCGATGATCTTCGCGGCGGCGTCCAGGTCGTTGGCGTTGAGGTCGGGGAGCTTGGTGGTGGCGATCTCGCGGACCTGCGCCTGGGTGATCTTGGCGACCTTGGTCTTGTGCGGCTCGCCGGAGCCCTTCTCGATGCCCGCGGCCTTGAGGATCATCTTCGCGGCCGGCGGCGTCTTGGTGATGAAGGTGAAGGAACGGTCCTCGTAGACCGTGATCTCCACCGGGATCACCCAGCCACGCTGCGACTCGGTCGCGGCGTTGTACGCCTTGCAGAACTCCATGATGTTGACGCCGTGCTGACCCAGCGCGGGGCCGACCGGCGGAGCCGGGTTGGCCGCACCGGCCTGGATCTGGAGCTTGATGAGCCCCGTGACCTTCTTCTTCTTGGGAGGCATGCTCTCTCCGGGTCCTTAGTGAGAGGTTGAGTGCCACCTGCGTGATTCGGATGCGTCAATTGGATGATTCATCCAGCAAATGGCATACCGCACTACGATAGCCGCTTGGCCCTCCGGACCGGAAATCGGCAGGTCAGCGCGGCGATGAGCAGCCCAAACGCGGGAATCGAGGTGAGTGCGGTCATGGCGAAGACGTATCCCGTGCCGTCGTCCTCGGCCACGACCGTGGGATCCGAGGCCCGGTAGCGGACCACGATCGGCTCCCCGTCCCGCGCGACCTTGTTCTTCCGGGCCGAGGTGAGGGCGGGCAGATCGGCCTCCACCCGCTTGCCGTCGACCACGAAGTCGACCCAGCACCGGTGCCGCCAGCAGTTGGCACCCTCCGCGTGGAAGGTCCCGACCGCCCGCACCCCGTCCGCGACCTGCGTCACCCGCCGCCCCTGGACGACCCACACGTAGACGGGAGCCGTCGCGAACAGCGCGGCCAGCACAGCGAGGATCACGGACAGCCGGAAACGGCGAGAACGCCCCTTCCCGGTCTGCACCGGGGGGACGTCCTCGTCGGTTCTGGCTGTGTCGGCCAAGCGGCTCAGTTCTTCTGGATCTGGTCGAAGGACAACTCGACCGGGGTCTCGCGGCCGAAGATCTCCACCAGGCCCTTGACCTTCTTGGAGTCGGCGTTGATCTCGTTGATCGTGGCCTGGAGGGTGGCGAAGGGACCGTCGGTGACAGTGACCGAGTCGCCGACCTCGAAGTCCAGGACCTGGACCTCGACCTTGCGGGCCGGAGCCGGCTTGCCCTCGGCCTCGGCTGCCTCGCGGGCGGCCTTCTCCTCGGCCTCCGGGGCGAGCATCTTGACGATCTCGTCGAGCGTCAGCGGGTACGGGTCGTAGGCGTTGCCCACGAAGCCGGTCACGCCGGGGGTGTTGCGGACGACGCCCCAGGACTCGTTCGTCAGGTCCATGCGCACCAGCACATAGCCGGGGAGCTTGTTCTGACGGATCGTCTTGCGGTCGCCGTTCTTGATCTGGACGACCTCTTCCTGCGGCACCTCGGCCTGGAAGATGTAGTCCTCGACGTTCAGCGAGACAGCACGCTGCTCGAGGTTGGTCTTCACGCGGTTCTCGTAACCGGCGTAGGTGTGGATGACGTACCACTCGCCGGGAAGGGTCCGCAGCTCCTCGCGCAGGGCGGCGACGGGGTCGACCGGCTCGGCCGGCTCCTCCTCGACGGCCTCGACGTCACCGCCGGACTCCTCCTCGGAGTCGTCCTCGGTGTCGTCCTCGGCGTGGAGAGCGGCTTCCTCGGCGGGCTCGCCCGCCTCGGCGTCGGCAGCCTCGACCTCGTCCAGGTCCTCGTCCGCGCCCTCGACGATGTCGAGCTCGTCGTCGACAGACTCGTCGGGCTCGATGGCGTCGTTCAGGTTCTGGTCAGACACGGTGGCTGCTTCTTCCTGGATACAAGGGGTGGAACATGCGAAAAGGGGCGCCGGTAACCTCGGCGCCCTTCGCTCTGTGCTCAGCCGAATACGTACTTGGCGGCGTGGTTGAGTCCATAGTCAATCACGGTCACCAGACCGATCATGACGAGAACGAAGACGATCACCACGGTCGTGTACGTCGTCAACTGGTTCCGCGTCGGCCAGACGACCTTGCGGAGTTCTGCGACGATCTGCCGGTAGAAGGTCCCCAGACGCTTCAGCGGGCCCTTCTTGGCACGCTTGCCGCCCTTGCGGGCCTTCTTCTGGGTCTCCGGCGCTTCGTCCTGGGCGCCAGGCGTGTCGATGGAGCCCACGGCGTCCGCCATTCGTCCTCACCTGTTCCCGGGTCGTGGCCGTGCCGCGCCCGGTTGGAGCCGCACGGCGGTGCATTGCTGTACGTACATGCGCACACATCCTGGCGAAGGTGTGTGTGTTGCAGGGCCGGAGGGACTTGAACCCCCAACCGCCGGTTTTGGAGACCGGTGCTCTACCAATTGAGCTACGACCCTTTGTGTGCCCCCCAACGTACCGCATCCAGCCAGGTGCTCGGTGTGCACCTGCCGGGGCGGCTGCTGAAGGCCAACGAGGTGAGAGTGTACGTGGTCCGCGGCCCGCCGTCGAACAGAAAGCGCCCGTACGGGCCTTGGGGACGGAAGATCGCCCAGCGTGCGGTCCGAATCCGGACGGTTGTTCAACCGTTGTTCAGTCTGTGAAACCCGTGTGCCGGGGGAGTTTCCGGTCTGGAACGATGGGTCCCATGAGCGCTGCAACCCCTCCCACCGAGCGCCGGGTCTCCGCCCGAGTCGGCGCGATCTCCGAGTCCGCCACCCTCGCCGTGGACGCCAAGGCCAAGGCCCTCAAGGCCGCCGGGCGTCCGGTGATCGGCTTCGGCGCCGGTGAGCCGGACTTCCCGACCCCGGACTACATCGTCCAGGCCGCCATCGAGGCCTGCTCGAACCCGAAGTACCACCGCTACACGCCGGCCGGCGGCCTCCCCGAGCTGAAGTCCGCGATCGCCGCGAAGACGCTGCGCGACTCCGGCTACGAGGTCGACCCGTCCCAGATCCTGGTGACCAACGGCGGCAAGCAGGCGATCTACGAGGCCTTCGCCGCGATCCTCGACCCGGGCGACGAGGTCATCGTCCCGGCGCCCTACTGGACGACCTACCCGGAGTCGATCCGGCTGGCCGGCGGTGTCCCGGTGGAGGTGGTCGCCGACGAGACGACCGGCTACCGGGTCTCCGTCGAGCAGCTGGAGGCGGCCCGCACCGAGAAGACCAAGGTCGTCCTCTTCGTCTCCCCCTCCAACCCGACCGGCGCGGTCTACAGCCAGGCCGACGCGGAGGCGATCGGCCGCTGGGCCGTCGAGCACGGCCTGTGGGTGCTGACCGACGAGATCTACGAGCACCTCGTCTACGGCGACGCGAAGTTCACCTCGCTGCCCGCGCTCCTGCCCGAACTGCGCGACAAGTGCATCGTCGTCAACGGTGTCGCGAAGACGTACGCCATGACGGGCTGGCGGGTGGGCTGGATCATCGGCCCGAAGGACGTCGTCAAGGCCGCGACCAACCTCCAGTCGCACGCCACCTCCAACGTGTCGAACGTCGCCCAGGTCGCCGCCCTCGCCGCGGTCTCCGGCAACCTCGACGCGGTCGCGGAGATGCGCACGGCCTTCGACCGCCGCCGCAAGACGATCGTCCGCATGCTCAACGAGATCGACGGCGTCCTCTGCCCCGAGCCCGAGGGCGCCTTCTACGCCTACCCGTCGGTCAAGGAGCTGCTCGGCAAGGAGATCCGCGGCAAGCGTCCGCAGGACTCGGTCGAGCTGGCCGCGCTGATCCTGGAGGAGGCCGAGGTCGCGGTCGTCCCGGGCGAGGCCTTCGGCACGCCGGGCTACCTGCGGCTGTCGTACGCGCTGGGTGACGAGGATCTCGTCGAGGGCGTCAGCCGGATCCAGAAGCTGCTGGCGGAGGCGCAGGACTGAGTTCGCCGCACAGGGGACCAGCTGCTCGCGTGAGTGGCTGGTCCCTTTTTTTGTGCGAGCAAGACCACTAAAGGGGAAAGCGGTACCGGGACGCCCGTGACGTACGGCAGGATCGGCGAATGGAGCGTGTACGTGATGTCTCTGAGCTGCCGAAAGCCCATCTGCATCTGCATTTCACCGGCTCGATGCGCCCGGGGACGGTTCTGGAACTGGCCGACAAGTACGGGGTACGACTGCCCGAGGCACTGGTCGACGCACTGACCAGCGGGGAGCCGCCGAGGCTGCGGGCCACCGACGAGCGGGGCTGGTTCCGGTTCCAGCGGCTGTACGACGCCGCCCGCTCGTGCGTCAGAGAACCCGAGGACATCCGGCGGCTGGTGCGGGAGGCCGCCGAGGAGGACGTGCGGGACGGCTCGGGGTGGCTGGAGATCCAGGTCGACCCGACGTCGTACGCGCCCCGGCTCGGCGGGCTGATCCCGGCGCTGGAGATCATCCTGGACGCGGTGGAGACGACCTCGCGGGAGACCGGTCTCGGGATGCGGGTGCTGGTCGCCGCGAACCGGATGAAGCACCCCCTGGACGCGCGCACCCTGGCCCGGCTCGCGGTGCGGTACGCGGACAAGGGCGTGGTCGGCTTCGGGCTCTCCAACGACGAACGCCGGGGCATGGCACGGGACTTCGACCGGGCCTTCCACATCGCGCGCGAGGGCGGACTGCTGTCGGCGCCGCACGGCGGCGAGCTGGCCGGTCCGTCGTCGGTACGGGACTGCCTCGACGACCTGGACGCGCACCGCATCGGTCACGGGGTGCGCGCGGCCGACGACCCCCGGCTGCTGAAGCGGCTGGCGGACCGACAGGTGACGTGCGAGGTGTGCCCGGCGTCGAACGTGGCCCTCGGGGTCTACGAGAAGCACGAGGACGTGCCGCTGCGGCGGCTCTTCGAGGCCGGGGTGCCGATGGCGCTGGGCGCCGACGACCCCCTGCTGTTCGGGTCCCGGCTGGCCGCGCAGTACGAGATCGCCCGGCGGTACCACGGCTTCACGGACGCGGAACTCGCGGAACTGGCCCGCCAGTCGATCCGGGCCTCGGCGGCGCCGGAGGACGTGAAGACGAAGCTGTTGTCGGGGGTGGACGACTGGCTCGGTCACCCGGGCGCCTAGGGGCGACGCGGCTCAGGCACCGGGCCTTTTGAAGTGGGCGTAGGGCGGATAGGCCTTGAAGCAGACCATCACCTCGTAGGGGTGTCCGCCGCCGGGCGGCTGCGTCAGGCCCGCGATCCCGGAGACCAGGGCCGAGTACCCCTGGGCGACACGTTCCTGGCGCGGACCCCAGCCCGCCGCATGGGCAAGGGCCATGGCCGACTCGGCGAAGACGTCCCGGCTGCCGAAGAGGAAGAACGTCCGCGCGTGCGTGGTGTGCCGCAGGTGGTCCCGGAAGTCCGCGCGCCCCCAGCGCCGGCGCCAGCCGACGGCGTCCCGCTCGGTGCGGGCCTCGTCGGTCCGTACGGACAGGGGGCGGCCGGCCGTGAGGGCGTGCCGCAACTCGGGCCACTTGCTGGGGCGCAGCCCGTACGAGTGGTGCGCGAGGACCAGATCGACCCGCTGCCCCCAGCCCTCGTCGGGCGGGACCCCGTCCCGCAGCGGTATGTGGACGACGGTGTGGCGTGAGTACGCGGCGAAGGAGAACAGGCCCGCGAGCCGGTTCAGTCCGTCGTGGTCGCCGAGGATCATGCCGACCGGTTCCGGGGCGGTCAGCGAGGTGTGGCGCAGGGTGTCGCGGGGCTGGACGACGCGGTGTTCGCGGGGGCCGGTGCGGGGTCTGAACTCGGTGAGGTTCAGCCGCATACGGGGGTCCTGGTCGGCATGCGTCCAGGGTGGTCGTCGGGGGCGGGTACCGACAACCGGGTTTCCGCGTCGTCCTTGCCCTTGCCCTTGCCCTACAGGCTGACGCCTACCGTCACCGGCTCGTTGACCAGGGTGATCCCGAAGGTGCCCCGTACGCCTGCCACGACCTCTCGGGCCAGGGCCAGGAGGTCCTCCGTGGTCGCGTCGCCCCGGTTGGTGAGGGCCAGGGTGTGCTTCGTGGAGATACGGGCGGGGCCGGTGCCGTAGCCCTTGGTGAAGCCGGCCTTGTCGATGAGCCAGGCCGCGGAGGTCTTGGTGTGGCCGTCGCCCGAGGGGTAGGCGGGGGGTTCGGCGTCCGCGCCCAGGTGCTGCTTCACGCGCGCGTGGAACTCGGCGAACTGGGTGTCCGTGAGGATCGGGTTGGTGAAGAAGGAGCCGGCCGACCAGGTGTCGTGGTCGTCGGGGTCCAGGACCATGCCCTTGCCCGCGCGCAGCTTCAGGACGGTCTCGCGGGCGTCGGCGAGGGGGACGCGGTCGCCGGGTTCCACGCCGAGGGTGCGGGCGGTCTCGGCGTACTTGACGGGCGCGGAGAGGCCGTCGGCGTCTTCCAGCTCGAAGTGGACGCGGAGGACGACGTAGCGGGTCGGGTCCTCCTTGAAACGGCTGTGGCGGTAGGAGAAGGCGCAGTCGTCGTTGGTGAGGGTGACGGTCTCTCCGGTGCGGCGGTCGTAGGCGACGACCTCGGAGATGGTGGAGGAGACCTCCTGGCCGTACGCGCCGACGTTCTGGATGGGGGTCGCACCGGCGGAGCCGGGGATGCCGGCGAGGCACTCGACACCGGCGAGTCCGGCATCGACGGTGCGGGCGACTGCGTCGGTCCATACCTCACCGGCGGCGAGTTCGAGGTGGGTGCCGGTGAGGTGCTGGCCCTTGGTGCCGATGACGAGGGCGGTGCCCTCGAATCCCTTGTCCCCGATGACGAGGTTGGAGCCGCCGCCGATGACGAGGAGGGGGGTGCGGGTGCGGTCGGCCTCACGGACGACCTCGATCACCTCGGCGTCGGTCGTCGCGGTGACGAGGCGGGTGGCGGGGCCGCCCAGGCGGAAGGTGGTGAGGGGGGCGAGGGGGGCGTCGTGTCGTTCCTGCACGCGGTACAGGGTACGGGGGTGGGGGGTTCGGGTGCGGGTGCGGGTTCGGTGGGGGCGGGCGTTTTGCGCAGTTCCCCGCGCCCCTGAATGCCTGCGGCGGCCCGTCGCGGTCCGGTGGGGGCGTGTGTAGCGCGTGCGGTGTGGTGGGTGGGTCGGTGCCGGGGTGGGGGGTATCCGTCCTCAGTCCGGCGCCTCGGTCTCTCGATCAGGGGCCCGGTTCCGGACGCCGGCCGCTGCGGGCGGACACCCCCCACCCCGTCCCCTTCACGCCGTACGCGGCCAACCCTCCGGCGGGGCCGGACGCGCGCGGCGGAAGGGTTTGGTGGTGACGGGCGCGCGTGGCGGAAGGGTCCTGGGGGCGAGCGGGGACGGCTGACGGTCCCCTCATGGCGCAGGCCGACTGCAACTCCCTAGGGGCGCGAGGAACTGCGCGACAAGCCACGACGCACCCGCACCCGCCGAACAGCCGCACCCGCCACCCTCATAGGCGCCCGGCCCAAGCCCGCGCAGCGGACCGTCAGCTCACCGTCTCCAACTCCCGCGCCCCCTCGGGAGCCCCCCGCACGACATCCGCCGCAACCGCCTTCCGCGAAGGAATCAGCAGCGCCGCCACCCCCGCGGCCGCCACCACACCGGCCCCCGTGACCAGCGCCGGCTGCAGGCCGTCCACGAAGGACTGGCCCGTCTCGTAGCCGCCCTGCGCGGAGAAGATCGACGCCATGACGGCGATTCCCAGCGCCCCGCCCACCTCACGCAGCGCGTTGTTCGCCCCGGAGGCGATCCCCTGTTCCGAGGCGCGCACGCTCGACATGACGAGGTTGGACGCGGGGGCGAAGAACAGGCCCATGCCGATGCCGCTGAGGATGAGACCGGGCAGCTGCGAACCGTAGGACGCGTCGACGGTGACCACAGAGGCCAGGTAGGCGAGGCCCGCCGCCTGGAAGAAGAGTCCCGTGGCGACGACGGGACGCCCGCCGATGCGGTCGGAGAGGATCCCGGCGATCGGCGCGACGAGCATCGGCATGCCGGTCCAGGGCAGCATCCGCAGTCCCGCCTCGGTGGGCGAGTAGCCGAGGACGCCCTGCATGTACTGGCTGAGCAGGAAGATCGAGCCGAACATGCCGAGGAACATCAGGAGGCTGGCCGCGTTGATGCCGGAGAAGGCCCGGGAGCGGAACAGCCGCATGGGGAGCATGGGGTTCTTGGCCCGCGTGCTGTAGAGGACGAAGGCCGCGAGCAGCGCGGCGCCGGCGAACAGGGCCAGCAGGACCAGGGCGTCGGTCCAGCCGTCGGACGGGCCGCGGACCAGGCCGTAGACGACACCGAAGAGACCGCCGCTGGCGAGCAGCGTGCCGGGGATGTCGAGGCGTGCGCCGGTGCCGTGGGACTCGGCGAGGCGGAGGCGGGCCAGGGGCAGCAGGGCGAGGCCGAGCGGGACGTTCAGCCAGAAGATCCACTGCCAGGAGACGTGCTCGGTGAGGCTGCCGCCGATGAGGGGTCCGGATGCCACCGCGAGTCCGTTGACGGCGCCCCAGATGCCGTACGCCATTCCGCGCCTGGCGGCGGGAACCGCTGCCGTGAGGAGGGTGAGCGTGAGGGGCATCATGATCGCCGCGCCGACGCCCTGGACCGCGCGGGCGGCGATGAGGGAGTCGATGCCGGGGGCCAGGGCCGCGGCGGTCGAGGCCCCGGTGAAGATCGCGAGGCCGACGAGGAAGAGGCGACGGCGGCCGAAGCGGTCGCCGAGTGCCGCGCCGGTCATCAGCAGGACGGCGAAGGTGAGCGTGTAGGCGCTGACGGTCCATTCGAGGTCGTGCAGCGCTCCGCCGAGGTCCTCGCGGATGGAGGGCAGGGCGGTGGTGACGACGAGGTTGTCGAGGGCCGCCATGAATCCGGCGACGCTGGTGATGACCAGGGCCCAGACTGCTCCCCCGCGGCGTGCGGTCGGAAGGGCCGGCTCTCGCTCTTGCTGTGACATCGCTCCTCCAGCGAGCTCAGTTTGATTAGTTATTGATTACTAAGTTTCTCGGTCATGAAAACTCGATCACGAAACGGCGCCGATGACGCCGCCTTGCCCATGAACCTCAGTGCTCCAGGCGGCCCGTGACCCGCGCGGACGGGTAGAGCCCTTCCCAGACCCGGTGCCGGGGCGGGAACCCCATCGCCATCAGGCAGTTGATCAGCATTCCGTGCGCCAGGAAGGCCGTCGTCTCCTCGACGTCGGCGCCGAGCGGCAGATGGACGGTGTCCCACAGCCGCATCCAGCCGGTCCGCACCGCCTCGCCGAACTCGTGGTCGCCCTCCCGCTCGGCGGCACTCACCGCGACGTACATCTGCATCTGCATCTGGAGCCGCTCGGGCTGCTCCGTGATGATCCGGGTGTACGCGTCCGCCATGGCGTGCAGGGCCTCTTCGCCCTGAAGACCCCTGGACGCCTCCTCGAAGGTGCGGATGGTGTCCTCGACGCAGCGCTCCGCCGCCGCCAGGAAGATCGCCTTCTTGCCCGGGAAGAGCCGGAAGAGATACGGCTGCGAGACCTCGACGCGCTTGGCGATCGCCTCGGTGGAGGTGCCGTGGTAGCCGCCGCGGGCGAACTCGATCGTCGCCGCACGGATGACGCTCTCGCGCCTCTCTTCTGCACTCATCCTGGCCATGCGGCTAAGTTAGTACTCAATCACTAACTTGGCAAGGGCCTGGATCGGGCAGGGGATGTAAGGAGCGCCCCGCCATGGAGGGCACTCCTTACATCGGCACCTGGATCATTCCTACCGGCGCATCGGCCCGCGAGCATCGGCACTTGGAGACCGGCCGAGATTGGCCCTCAGGCCAGTCGTACGACCGCTCGCGACATGCCCAGCACTTTCTGCCCGGCGCTGGTCGCCGTGAGGTCGACGCGGACCGTGTTGTCGTCGAGCTTGGCGGCGACCTTGGCGCTGACCTCGATCGTGGCGCCCTGGTCGTCGTTGGGGACGACCACGGGCTTCGTGAAGCGGACGCCGTACTCGACGACCGCACCCGGGTCACCGGTCCAGTCGGTCACGACACGGATCGCCTCGGCCATGGTGAACATGCCGTGCGCGATGACGTCCGGCAGCCCGACCTCCTTGGCGAACTTCTCGTTCCAGTGGATGGGGTTGAAGTCCCCGGAGGCCCCCGCGTACTGGACGAGGGTGGCGCGGGTCACGGGAAAGGTCTGGGCGGGCAGCTCGGTGCCGACCTCGACGTCGCCGTATGCGATCTTCGCCGTCATGTTCCTCGTCACGCCCCCTCGGCCGCGCGGGCGACCAGCTTGGTCCAGGCGGTCACGACGTGCTCGCCCGCCTCGTCGTGGACCTCGCCGCGGATGTCGATGATGTCGTTGCCCGCCATGGACTTGATCGCCTCGATGGTGGAGGTGACGGTGAGGCGGTCGCCGGCCCTGACCGGGCGGACGTAGACGAACTTCTGGTCGCCGTGCACCACGCGGCTGTAGTCCAGGCCGAGCTGCGGGTCCTGGACGACCTGTCCGGCCGCCCTGAAGGTGATGGAGAAGACAAAGGTCGGCGGGGCGATCACATCGGGGTGGCCGAGCGCCTTGGCGGCTTCCGGGTCCGTGTACGCGGGGTTGGCATCCCCCACCGCCTCGGCGAACTCGCGGATCTTCTCCCGGCCCACCTCATAGGGGTCGGTGGGCGGGTAGCTCCGCCCCACGAAGGACTGGTCGAGCGCCATGGGCTCGGCACCTCCTGCTTGCTCTACTGGCCGGTATCGGGTCTCTCAACGACGCGAGGCCGCCCCCGATCTCTCGGGGACGGCCTCGCATACGAGCCTGATTTATCGCGTCTCGCGGTGCGCGGTGTGCGCGTTGCAACGCGGGCAGTGCTTCTTCATCTCCATGCGATCCGGGTTGTTACGCCGGTTCTTCTTGGTGATGTAGTTCCGCTCCTTGCACTCCACGCAGGCCAGCGTGATCTTCGGGCGGACGTCGGTGGCAGCCACAGGAGTGCTCCTTGACGAACGGATGGGACAGGTTTAACGCATAGAAGAGTAGCCGATCGAAGGACCGACCCCACAATCGGCTACTGTCTGTAGCGGTGACCGGACTTGAACCGGTGACACAGCGATTATGAGCCGCTTGCTCTACCGACTGAGCTACACCGCTGTGATGCGATCCGTTCCCGCCTCGCGACGGGAACCTCACACACCAGAGCCCCAATACGGAATCGAACCGTAGACCTTCTCCTTACCATGGAGACGCTCTGCCGACTGAGCTATTGGGGCGAGCGATGAAGACATTACACGGTCTGCAGCCGTTCGCCCAAATCCGTTTCCTGGCGCCCCGAGCGCCTTGATCCACGGCTTTCCCGAAGGCCTCAGGACCCTCTCCGGCACGGCGGACCACACCGGTACGACTATTGCGCTCCTCCCTGTGACGGCGGCGGCGCCGCCCTAGGCTCGACTCACTCTGCGTGATCTTGCGTCCCTTGCGCGGTTCCGGCGGCTCCGGGCAGCGCAGCCCCGAGCCCCTGGAGCGCGATGCCCGACAGCCAGCCGCAGCCGCACCACTCCTCGTCGTCCCGGTCGGGTACCCCGTCGCCGGACGGGGCCGGGCTCCTGTTGTGCGGGGCACGGCTCACCGACGGCCGGACCGTGGACGTACGGCTGGGCGGCGGGCGCATCGAGGCGGTCGGCACGGCCGGGAGTCTGACCGCGGGCGGGCCACGCGCGCGTGGGGCGCGCGTGGACCTCACCGGCTATCTGCTGCTGCCGGCCCCGGCCGAACCGCACGCCCACGGCGACACCGCCCTGTCGGCCGATGTCGAGGGACCGCTCTCCTACGACCCCCACGACGTCCAGCGCCGGGCCACCGAGGCCGCCCTGCTCCAGCTCGGACACGGCGCGACCGCACTCAGGGCCCATGTGCGCGTGGGGGACGTCCAGGGGCTGAGCGCGCTGGCGGCCGTGCTCCAGGCACGGCGTTCGCTGCGCGGGCTCGCCGAGCTGACGGCGGTGGCGATGCCGCGGGTGCTGACCGGGGCGGCCGGGGCCGAGGGGCTCGCGATGCTGCGGGACGCGCTGAAGATGGGTGCCTCGGTGGTGGGCGGCTGCCCGGACCTCGACCCCGATCCGACGGGCTACGCGGAGGCGGTCCTGGAGGTGGCCTCGGAGTACGGCTGCCCCGTCGACCTGCACACCGACGCCGCCGACCCGGCCCGTCTGGCCCGCCTCGCCGCGATGGCCGGCGGACTGCGGCCCGGTGTGACCCTCGGCCCCTGCGCGGGTCTCGACCGGCTGCCCGCCGAGGTGGTGTCCCGGACCGCCGACCAGCTCGCGGCGGCCGGGGTGGCGGTGGTGTGCCTGCCCCAGGGCGGCTGCGCCGGCGTCGACCGACGGGGCACGACGGCCGCGGCTCCGGTACGGCTGCTGCGGGCGGCCGGGGTCCGGGTGGCGGCCGGAAGCGGTGCGCTGCGGGACGTCTCGAACCCGGTGGGGCGCGGTGACCCCCTGGAGGCCGCGTATCAGCTCGCCTCCCGGCACGGGCTGCGCCCCGAGGACGCCTACGACACGGTGAGCGGCTCCGCGCGGGCCGTCCTCGGGCTGCCCGAGGTGCGCGTGGAGGCGGGTTTCCCGGCCGAGCTGCTCGCGGTACGCGGCGACCGCCTGGCCGGCGCGCTCTCCCTCGCGTACAGCCGGATCGTGGTGCACAGGGGGCGCGTGGTGGCACGGACGAGCGCGGTGCGGGAGTACTGCAACTCGGCGGGGACGGCGGAGTCGGGGCTGCCTCGGCAGGGGCGGGGGGAGGTGTCGTAGGGGCGGCGGCTGTACGGCTGTTGTGGGGGCGGGGCGCGCCGGGCCGGCGGACCCGTGCGCGTGCCCTGTCTCTGTCCGGGTCTGCCGGACGGCACAGGCGGATGCAGCTGTTGGGGCGTACGGTCGAAGACATGCGCATTGTCATCGCTGGTGGACATGGTCAGATCGCGCTGCGGCTGGAGCGGCTGCTCGCCGCGCGCGGGGACGAGGTCGCGGGGATCATCCGCCGCGCGGAACAGGGCGACGACCTTCGGGACGCCGGCGCCGAACCGGTCCTGCTGGACCTGGAGTCGGCCTCGGTCGAGGAGGTCGCGGCTTCGTTGCAAGGCGCCGACGGGGCGGTCTTCGCGGCGGGCGCAGGCCCCGGCAGCGGCGTGGCTCGCAAGGACACGGTGGACAAGGCCGCGGCGGTGCTGTTCGCGGACGCGGCGGTACGGGCGGGCGTACGGCGCTTCGTGATCGTGTCGTCCATGGGCGCCGACCCGCACCACCAGGGCGACGAGATCTTCGACGTGTACCTGCGCGCCAAGGGCGAGGCGGACGCCTATGTGAGCGGCCTGGACGCCCTGGACTGGACGATCCTGCGCCCGGGCGCCCTCACGGACGAGCCCGGCAAGGGCCTCGTACGGCTGGAGGCGCACACCGGGCGGGGTCCGATCCCGCGCGACGACGTGGCCGCCGTACTCGCGGAACTCCTGGACACACCTGCGACGGCCGGGCTGACGCTGGAACTGATCAGCGGTTCCACGCCGGTGTTGGTGGCGGTCAAGTCGGTGGCGGGCAACTGAGGTTGACCGCGGAGGTGGTTCAGAACAGCGGGAGCTGGCCGGGGACCACGGGGACCGTGTACCCGTCCAACGACGGCTGTGCCGCTCCGAGTTCCGCCTGTCTACGGGAACCCGGGCAGGAGACCAGCTGACCTCTCTCGCGGGCTCCGGGCGGATCGTGCCGTGCAAAGCGACCGGCGACGACGGCGATCTCTCGACGGCATTCGGGGCAGAGCCTGCGACGACTGGACATGCAGTCAGTGTGCCCCGGAGGAGCGGGGATCGTACGTCTGGGACCGTGGGCGGGTCGGGGAGCGGTCGGAGGTTCCGGGGCCGTGCCGACGGACACGACCGGCACTGTCCACCCTCGCGCTCCCCCGCCCGCCGCAACTCAGGGCGCGTTGCTTCGGAGAGGCGTGAACCTGTTCGCCGCGGATCGGCAAGTACAGGGTGTGAACACCAGCCATCCTGACACCCACCGACCCCGCCAACGGACGGACAGTCCATGACCGACTCGGCCGGCGGCGACGCCGAGCTCATCGCGGCCTCACTCGCCGAACCCGAGCGTTTCGCGGCGCTCTTCGAGCGTCACGCCCCGGCGATCCACCAGTACGTCGCCCGACGACTGGGGCGGGACGCCGCCGACGATGTCACCGCGGAAACGTTTTTGACGGCCTTTCGGATACGGGCCCGGTTCGACCCGGCCCGCGCCGGCGTGCGGCCCTGGCTGTACGGCATCGCCGCCAAACAGATCGGTCGGCAGCGCCGGGAGGAGGTCAGGGCACTGAAGCTGCTCGCCCGCACCGGCCACGACCCGGTCGCCGACAGCTGGACCGATTCCGCCGACGACCGTCTGGCTGCCGAGGCCGCTGCCCGCCCACTGGCCAGGGCACTGGCACGTCTCTCCGCGGGAGACCGGCACGTCCTGCTGCTCTTCGCCTGGGCCGACTTCAGCTACCAGGAGATCGCCGAAGCCCTCGGCATTCCCGTCGGCACCGTCCGCTCCCGCCTCAACCGCGCCCGCCGCAAGCTGCGCACCGCGACCGGCGCGGCCGGTGGACCCCTCACCGAAGCTCGCATACACGAAGGTGACCCCGCATGAACGAGCTCTCCGAGATCCGCGGCCTGCGCGCCGACGCCCCCCTTCCCGAAGCCGACCAGCTCGCCGCGCCGCGGGCCCGGCTCGCCGCGGCGCTCCGGCAGGAGACCCACCGCGGGCGGGCAGCCCGTCCCGGGCGCCGGATGATCCTGGTCGGCGCCGCCACCGCAGGAGCCCTCGCCGTGACCGCCGGGATCGTCGCGACCCTGCCCGCCGACAGCCCCCGCGCACCCGCCGGGAAGCACCCCCAGGTGCTGTCGGCGGGCGCCTCCGCCGACGCCCTCGAACTGGCCGCCGCGACCGTCGAGAAGCACGACGGCACCGAACCCGGCCCGAAGCAGTGGGTGTACGAGAAGAGCACCGTCTTCTTCCAGGGCAAGCCGCAAAGCAGTGAGGAGTGGACCCGCTGGGACGGCACTGGACAGGCCAATCTGCCCGGCATCCCACCGGCTGGTGACATCTCGGACTTCGATCCCGACAAGCTCCAGGTCTGGTACGGCCCCAACCAGGAGGAGAAGTGGAAGCGGGAGGGGTACGACGACCGCTCACAGCGGCAGTTCTACCGCTTCCTCGCCACCTTGCCGAGCGACCCCGACCGCATGATGAAACGCATCCGCGAGGAGCACGCCATCGGCTCCATCAACGGGGAGACGCGCGCACAGCGCGACTGGCGGGAGATCGACGTCCTGTACCGGTCGGTGCTGATCCCGCCGAAAGTCCAGGCAGGCCTGTTCCGGGCGCTCGCGAAGATCCCCGGTGCCCGGGTGACGACCGGCGTCAAGGACCCGCTCGGCCGCGCGGCGATCGGGGTGAGCGTGAACTACGCCGAGAGGGCGCCCTCGGGCGCGCAGGGCAAACAGGAGATCTTCTTCGATCCCGAGAGTTACGCCTACCTCGGGGAGACCCGCAACGACGGGGAGACGGTCGGCGCCCGCGCGGCCTGGGGCGTCGTCAACAAGCCCGGCGCCCGCCCCTGAGCACCCCCTGAGCACCGCGGCGGGCGCACGGTGCGACTGTGCCTGGTGGTCGACGGCCGCCTCCGGCTCGTCGTGCACGCCCCGGCAGCACGGCCCCCGACGGACGCGCACGGCTGGACCGCCCCCTGCCGTTCCCCTGATCCGACGCTCGCGGACGGACACGTCGGCACAAGTCGGCCAGGGAACCTGTGACAGACCCCTTCGAAGTGAACGAGGGCATCTGGTGGAGGCGCCGTGACAGGATGTCGGCTTTCTACCGGACGGCTGGATGTAGTCAACTCAAGGGGAATATAGGGAAGATGAAGATATTTCGGCGCCGCGGAGCCTCTCAGGAACGGGATCCTGCCGAGCAGGCGATCCAGGAGTACGGGACGGCCTACGAACGGGGGCTCGCCGCCGAGCAGAGCCAGGGGCCGACACAGGCACTGGCCGAGTTCGCGCGGGCGCAGCACGCCCTGGACCGTTTGGACGCCGCCTCCCCGGACCTGCCTGAGCTTCCCCAGGCCAGAGCGGGACTGCTCTACGCCATAGGACGGGCCAGGACCGATGTCGGAGACGTGAGCGGTGCAGTCGCAGCCCTGGACCAGGCCGAGGAGCTGTACCAGCGGATGGAGTCGGAGCAGCTCGCCACCCGGGAGGAGAGTGAGCAACGGGGTGACCGGCAGGAGACCGGTCCCGTACCCGCGGTCTTGCTGACGGCCGATGTCCGGCTACGAAGGGCCCGGGCCTATGCCGAGTGGGACCGTCCCTTCAGCGCCCTCAGCGATCTGGACACGTCGATCGGTGGGTACATGCGGGCGGGCGTTCTTGAACTCGCTGTGGAAGCGGTGGACCCCGAGAGCGTCGCCAACCCTCGCCAGGTCCGCGCCCTGGTGGCTGGGGTGCGCGAGCAGGGCCGGCGGGGACGGCACCTGGAAGCGTTCTTCAGGTGTCTGTACTACGCGGCCATGCGTCCCGCCGAAGCCGCCGCGCCGAGGGTGAACCAGTGCCACCTCCCGAAGACGGGGTGGGGGATGCTCCCCCTCCGGCAGGGAGTTGTCCGCGCCGGACACAGCATCGCGGTACTGCACAAGGTGTACGCCAAGGTGCTGGACCGGACTCGGGAGCGCGCGCAGCCGACGCGGTACGAGGTGAGACACGTCCACGTCCCGTCCACAGCGATTCGAACGGCGCGAGCAACGCAGAGACCCCCTCTCACCAGGTGATTAACCTGGTGAGAGGGGGTCTCTCTCAGCGTGGCGGCGCCAGGATTCGAACCTGGGAAGGCTGAGCCGGCAGATTTACAGCGGGCCGAGTTCGGGTGCTTTGACCTGCGGCTGCTTTGCCTGGAACGGCGTTCGGGGGACACCTGGGGGAATCAGGCCTCCGACGCTACCGCGACGGATTTCAAGACCGCCCTATGAGGCGTCTGGCCCACACATAGCCCACAAGCCCCCAGGAGTCGCCCTTCGATTTCGTGTTGAGCTGAGCCTGAGCTAGCTGATTTACGGCCTGCGGGCCCATCTGCCCCAGACCAGAGGTTTGAGGCCCCGCAGGATGAAGCTGCCTACCACTTACCGCACCGAAGGCCGCGTGCCAGTCACAGAGTGAGCGCGATCCCACATGTGGGGCTCGGAGGCACTGGTCATGTGACGTCACCGCCGCTTACGGCCGAAGCGGCGCTTACCTTTGGTCGACTTCCGGCCCGTCAGTTGTTGAGCCTCGTGAACCCTGCCCATCGCGGTCAGCCCACTGGCAAGGTTCCCGGTGACCCTCACAGTGTCAGGATGCTTCGCGCCGAGGACTCGTACGATGCGAGCGCGGGTATCCCTCCAGAGTTCGACCGCCTCTGCGTACTGACCGATATCGTGCAAGGTGCCTGCGAGGTTGTTGGCGGATTGGAGGACGTCAGGATGGTCCTCGCCCAAAAGACGGCGACGACGCACCAGAACGTCCTCCTGCATCCGCCGAGCCTCCCCATACTCCCCCAAGTCACCCAAGACGCCTCCGAGATTGCCTGCTGAGGTGAGGGTGTCGGGATGGTCCTCGCCCAAAACACGGCGACGACGCACCAGAACGTCCTCATGCATCCGCCGAGCCTCCCCATGCTCCCCCAACGAGCTCAGGGTGCTGGCGAGATTACTGGTGGAGGTGAGGGTGTCGGGATGGTCCTCGCCCAAAACACGGCGATGACGCACGAGAACGTCCTCCTGCATCCGCCGAGCCTCCCCGTATTTCCCCAAGATGCGCAGGGTGCTGGCGAGATTGCCTGCTGAGGTGAGGGTGTCGGGATGGTCCTCGCCCAAAACACGGCGTTGACGCACGAGAACGTCCTCCTGCATCCGCCGAGCCTGCCCGTGCTCCCCCAAGTCACCCAAGACGCCTGCGAGATTGCCTGCTGAGACGAGGGTGTCGAGATGGTCCTCGCCCAAAACACGGCGACGACGCACCAGAACGTCCTCATGCATCCGCCGAGCCTCCCCATACTCCCCCAAGTCGTTCAGGAGACCTGCGAGGTTGTTGGCGGATTGGAGAACGTCAGGATGGTCCTCGCCCAAAACACGGCGACGACGCACCAGAACGTCCTCATGCATCCGCCGAGCCTCCCCGTACTCCCCCAAGTCACCCAGAGTGTTGGCGAGATTGTTGGCGGATTGGAGCGTGTCTGGATGGTCCTCGCCCAAAACACGGCGACGACGGGCAACGGTGTCCTCAATGAGAGAACGAGCCATTACGTATTCACCGAGGGCGGCGCTGGCGTGCCCCAGATACTGCGCGCAGGTGAGGGTGTCGGGGTGATCTGGCCCCAGATCAGTGCTCCACGCCTGATGCAATGCCATACCGAGGTCATCCGCGGCGCGTGGTTGACCGCTGCAGAGGAGAAAATAGACGGCGTTTGAGAGCGTGCGACGCAGTTCGGATCGGCCGGTGACTGTCGTGGCGATGTGGGGGGTGGTGAGGTGGGCTGTGAGGGAGGACCACGCTGGCCAGTCGCCCGGAAATTCCGGATCGCCGGGGTCGACTGCGGCAAGGACAGCGGTGACGTCGTCGCGGATTGCTACGACCAGGTTAGGGCTGGCCAAGGTGCGGAGGACTGCTTGGGTGAGGCGATGGATTTGGAAGGTGTCGAAGTCGGTGCGGGCCAGTCCGTAACGGCCAAGGGGCTGGAGGGCGTTTCGGAGCCACATCGGGTCGTCTGGGGCACCGGGAATGGTGGCCAGGCGGGGGCGGGCTGTCTCCAGCCAGGCGGTGGGGATGGGTTCCGGGCCGAGGAAGGCACCGAGATTGAGCAAGGCAGCGGCATCGGGGTGGCCCTCGTCCGTGAGGCGGGTTGCCGCGATGTTGACCGTCGCAGCAAGCGGCGCTGGATAGTCGCGGACGTCGCTCTCCTGTAGGAGGCGTCCGGTGTGGGTGGTTAGGAGCTGACGGTAACGGTCCAGGGTCATGCCGCTGCGCAGGACGCCTGCCGCTTGGGCGAGGGCGAGGGGAAGGTCGCCGAGGTCCTGCGACAGAAGATCGGCCTGCTCGCTTGCGATTCCCGGGATACGGCCCTGGAGGTAGGCCAGTGAATCGGTGCGTGCGAACATGTCCAGGCCGCTCTGATGAGCGACCCCGTGCCAGTCGGGATTGCGCGAGGTGATCAGAACATGGCCGGGGCCCTCAGGGAGCAAGGGCTCGATTTGATCAGGTTGTTCAGCGTTGTCGAGGATGAGAAGCCAGCGGCGCCTTGTCCGCAGATGTTCGAGAAGGGCATGGGCATTGGCCTCGGTGCCGGCGTTGGCTTTGGCGATGCCGAGGCGGTCGGCGAGTTCGGTGTAACGGACGGGCAGCTGGTCGGCCTGCTCGGCATCAACCCACCACACAAGGTCGTACTGGCTAGCGAAACGGTGAGCGTACTCCAGGGCAATCTGGGTTTTGCCGATGCCGCCCATACCATGCAGCGCTTGGACCACGGCTTGGCGCCCGCTGAGCAGCCCAGTGCGAAGCCGAACCATTTCAGCTTCGCGGCCGGAGAAGTCGGGGTTGCGGCGGCGGACATTCCACACCTCGGGCAGACCGACGCTGCTGGGCAGCCGGGGACGCTGTGAATCAGATTCCGAATCCGAATCGGCCGAGGCGGCGCCGGGGAAGACAACCGGGCCGGTTGGGAGATTCGGTCCGTGGACAGCTTCGAGCAGGGCAGCAGCCGCACCGGTCTCGTCGAGCCCGTGGAGGTCCCTGCGCAGCCTCCCAGCCAGCAGGGGGGGAATGTCATCCTCAATCAGTGCCTCGATCGCCACCGGCACGAGCCGTCCCCGCACAGCCACGATGGCTGACCACTCTTCGTGGGTCCATCGCCCGGCGGCGAAGTAGTTCTTGGAGAACAAGGCCACCACCGCCTCAGCCCGGTCGAGAGCGAGGTTCATCTTCTGGACGAAGTCATCCCCCGTGCGCCAATCCCACCGGTCGAGCTCCACCTGGTGACCGGCCCGCTTGAGCTGCCAGCTGACCCACTCCGCCCAGGGCCGGTCTGGGCCCGCGTAGCTGACGAAAAGCCGTTGCGTGGCGTCGGTCACCGTTGGCCTCCGAGTCCCCTGACGCTTGGTTTGTGGAGCATGAACCATGATCTCGCATATAGCGTGGGAGCGGGCGGACAACGTTGAGATCGGCTGGCAGGAAAGAGGAAAGCAAATGGCTCAGGCGCGGAAGAACGTGGAAGTCAGGTTGAAGCTGCCGCTGCTTGAGATCGCTGGCAGCTGGGAGCCGAACGATGCGGAGCGGCGCGCAGCCTGGGAGCTGTACGTGGAACTGATCACCCGCGTCTCGGTGGTGCCGCTGCGATCGGACGAAGGCCTGCTACGGGAAGCACTGACCAGTCTCTACTCGCTGTTCGGCACCACCCGTGAGATCTTGCGCCGTCACGGTCCGCAGATCGCCGAACCGAAACGGGACGGCCAGTACAACTTCGGCTACCTGGCCGTGGCCATGCTCAACTACGGCGTGCGCCCGCTCCTGGCCACCTGGCACCCTGCGTTGGAGGATTGGGAGAGCCGCCGTCCTGTGGACCGCTCCCGCCGCGACCACGAACGTGCCTGGTCGCAGGCTGCTGAACTCCGCACCGCGTTGAACGACACCCGCCGCATCCTTGCCGCGTACGCCGACCTCCTCGCCACCGCCTGCGGCGTACCCAACCTGCTCGGCGCATTTCCAGCCCCCACCTCTGACTCTCATTGAGCTCGTCCACAATCCGGGCAATTAATGGGACCCGAGAAGTGAGGCCCACGGCGATGCTCGCGCCCTGATCCACGTCTCCGCCGCCAGCGAAGTTGACCAAACCCCAGAACTGAGCAGCCGTTGGGTTACCGCAGCTGTCCGCGACCGACTTGTCGCGGACAGCACCAGAGGCACTCTCCATCGCTCCACCCGCAGAAGCCCCACTCCGAACCCCTGAGCCGTTTCCCAAATGTTCCAGGCAACGGCGCCCGCGCCCGGTAGACCCGTGCAAAACGACCCGCCTCGGCAGACTTACTGCGGGCCGCTTCCACCGTCGGTGACCTGCGGCTTTCCGTACGTCACTCGGTGCTGGGGGATACCTGGGGGATCAGAGCCGAGCTACGCATTGAAACCGGCCCCGAAGCGGTGCGCCCAAAGGCCCTCGCGGCCATCAGGTAGGTCGGGCGCTGGAACGGGAGGCAACTGCTCCTCCCCGCAACCACGCGCCCAGAACTGGCCGTCCAGTGAGAACTTCGGTCGGTCATCGTCAGATGAAACCGGAACGAGGCTGGTGGAGATCCACTCACCCTTGGTCGGTTCCGGCAACCGGAGCGCACGGGCGGCGTGCGGGTGTGATCCTTGGTGACCCAGAACGACAATGCCCTCCGGGCGCAGCTTTATCCGGGCGTCGCGGGCACGTTTTGGCGCGTCGTCCTGCTGGCCGACGGTCAACACGACCTGACGGCCAATGAGCCGGTCTTGCACATCACGGAACAGCTGGTTCACCCGCTGCTGACCCGACGAGGATCGGCGGCCCGGCAGTCGGGCGGTGAGAATCCGCTCGCGTGTTTCGGGATGCAGGTCGCGGAGCAGGTTTGTCGGTAGATCCCTCTGGAGCCCACCCCAGAGCCAGTAGACCCCAGACTGGGCGGCGTCGGAGAGCTTGCGCTTGTTGTCTCGGTTGTATGCGCGGACGAGGTCGCCGTTTGCACCCAGCGCTCTCTTCCAACGCAGGCGCTCATCGGTGATTCGCACTATGCCAGCGGCCCACCGGCTCGTGTCGTCGTCCATCCAGGTCACGACTGCAGCGTGGTCGGCACGGCCACTCCGCTCGCCGTGGTCGGCGCACAGATACATCTCCATTGGGATCTCCCAGCCGCCGAGATCCTTGGAGAACTTGCAGTCGATGTCGAGGCCGGCGATTGACCAGTCGAGGTCTGCGCCGTTGTCGATGGCGAACTCCTTGGTGAGGTTCACCTCGACGGCCGTGCCGAGATACGTCTTCTCGGTCTTCGTCAGGTGTTGGTAGGCCCAGCGCCCCGTCCGCTGGCCATCGAGCAACTCGTCGAGAGAGTCGCGGAGGGCCCATCGGAAGCGCTCTCGCGCCTCCGGCTGGCTGTAGAACCACTCCACGAACGGGACAAGGTCATCGGGGACGGGTTGCGTGAGACCGGACTGAATCCGCCACTCACGCGGCACCCTGCTCATGGGCTCGTTCGGGAGATCCCAAGTGCGGTACGAATTGCGGCGCGAGTGCTTCGCCGCCAACGCACGCGAATCTTGCATGCCAGCCTGAGGAGCATCCTCGGGTAACCACAGACCCTCTTGTATCGTCACGAGCTGAAGTCTGGCAGCAGGCACTCAGCCGGGTTCGACGAACCCTCCTCGGCGGGCGCGGTTGGCACCCGGCAGGAGACACATGCTCGACAGGCTTCGAGGAGGACGCACAGGCGTTAGGCCCGTACCAGCACCTCGTCGTCAGGCGCAGACGCGGCCTGCACCGGCAGTCGGTGCCACCAATCAAGCTTCGCCAGCAGGTCCTCACTCGGAGGAGACCAGCCGAAGGCGGCGCTCAGGACATGCATCGCCAGGCGCGGCGGAACGGCGTTCCCGATCTGCTGCCCGATGTCGCGACCGGACCATGGGTAGTCGGCAGGAAAGGTCTGCAGACGTCCGGCTTCGGAGTGATTGAACCGATCCAGTTCAGCCCCGTCGAGGGAGACGACGCGGTTTCGGCGGATCTTGCCAGTCACGGTGGCAGAGGGCTGGGAGGAGGTCCTGCGCCCACGCAGCTTCGGGTCGCCACCGGTTCCGTAGTTCGAGATCACCTCGAAGGGCGTTCCTCGCTCGATCACGTCGCCCATCGTGCGCCACGGCTCCTTCGACGCATCGCCGGCATCACGCGGAACCCCCTTGCGGTAGGTCCTATGGGTAGAGGCGGGAAGCTTCACGTTGTGCTCCCCCCGGCGCGCGACCAGTACGGCCCGCTTCCGCGTCTGCGGAACGCCGTAGGCCTCCGTGAGCAGGAGTCCGAAGTCAACCGAGTAACCTTCGTTCCGGAGGGCTCGGGCGTATGCCTCCCACACAGGGAGCACCGCAGGCACCTGCTCCAGGACGATTGCCTCGTAGGGCTTCTTCTGTACATCGATGGCTTCCAAGATCCATCGGAGGGGTTCCAGTACGAGGCCGGTCCGCTCGTCATCCAAGTTCGCGAGATCGCTAACGATCTGTTCGCGGTCGACGCGAGCAGTCATTTGCTCGACGAATTTGAGGACGTCATCGAGGGCCTTACGGCCCGCCCCGCTGCCTGCGACCGTGAAGGTCTGGCACGGCGGCCCGCCGGCCAGCACGTCTGCGTCCGGAAAGTCGACCGGACCGTACTGCCGCACGTCGCCCTGGACTGTGCCCAGGCCCGCAGCGCGGCGGGTCTCGCAAGCATCGGCATCCCATTCAATGCCGACAGTGGGTACTCCCAATTTCTCCGCAGCCACGTCCAGGCCACCCGGTCCGGCGAACAAGTCGACAATCTTGACTGGCTGCACGCGATCTCCAGAGCCTCAGGGTGGCGGTCGAACGGCCGCACTTTGCAGTGCAGCGCTGTGCGAGCGTACCTGTGACCACTGACAATCAAGTGCTGCACGACTCTCTTGCGGCTCGGCGGAGCCGTGTGGAGTGCTAGACGTCACGAGTTCCGTGCGGCGTCCTAGGGACACCTGGGGAAGGAAGCTGCGCGCCGACCGCCTCACAGTCCGGTTCGGTGGATGTAGGAGATGACGGTCAAGGTCTCCTCCTCGATGGTCCACGGTGAGGTGCAGTGGAGGATTCCACCGGTCGCGCTCACAGGTACAAGGGTGCGATCCAGTTCGATGGAGTGGACGATCACAAGGGCGTTGGCCGGCGCGAACTTGCGTTGCCATTCGACCTCGCCCCGCGTCAGGATGACCTGGCTGCCGTCGGACGTGGTCCCCTTCACTTCTACGTGGAGCTTCTCGTCCCCTCGCGTCAGGTGCAGGTCGTACGGCTTGCTGGCGCCGACGTCCTTCACGGTCCATCCCTGCGCTTGGAAGTACTCCGTGGCGAGCTGGACGCTGCGCTTCTCGATGGCGCCGCGCTCGGCGGCGGTCAGGACGAACCCTTGACCGCCCTTACGGGCACTCCTGCGATTCGCGGTGGTCGCCGCGCTCTGGGTTGCCTCGCGGACCTCCACCGGCAGGTCGCCAGGAACGTAGGTCGCGTCGTCCGTGGCCTTGTACAGACGCCCCAGGAGCCGCGCCATGAAGAGCAGATCTTCACTCAGGGCGCCCGAGTTGGGGATGGCACCCCTCTGGTACTCGATGGCCACGACGTTGCCCGGCTCATAGCCTTTGCCGAGCTTCGTGCGCGCGTTGAGACGGATCTCCGTCAACAAGTCACCTCGCTCGGCGGCGACTTGCTCGATGAGGGGGCGGGCCCAGGCGATGCGCTTCTTCAGGGCAGCAGGCTCGCGGGGCTTGAGCTCGCCGGCGATCCATTCGGTCGTGCCCTGCATGAGCGACAGGTAGACGCGTTCACCGTCGCCACTGAACAGGTAGACGATGTACCAGCCATCGGTTGCGCTCGGGGTTCTGCTCTTCGAGTAGACGCGGGTCCATACGACTTCAGCCCGCTGACCGGCCCCGTCCTTGCCCTCCACCCCTACATCGTCGAGGGGTATTTCCATGGCTACGGCGAGCGCCTTCGCATGCTCACGCAGCCACTCGCGGATCTCGGTACGAACGACGAAGCCACGACGCTGCATCTCTTCCGTGTTCTTCGCCTGCCACACCTTCTGAAGGCCCAGCACCTCACTCAAGAGTTCATCCACGCCCGAACAGTAGCCACGGACACTGACACTGGGCTGCGCACCTGAGACCTATTGAGGTCCAGGCCCAGCTGCGTGGCCACCCTAGGCCGCCCTGCGACGGCCCCGCTCTGGAGGACAGCGGATTTACAGTCCCCCCAAGATCGCCACTCCGCACCCGATCTGACCTGCGACTTAGTAGCGCCCAGGTGTTGAGCAGGACTTCCTCGTCCACATCTCGTCCTGATCTTGAAAATCGCGGCTGGCGAGTGCACACCGCACCGGGCTTGAGCTGAGACGTCCGATGTGAAGATCAGCTGTGGCCCTGACCCAACCACCGCGGCCAGCTTCCTGCCTCTCGAGGACGGATCGCTTCGCAACAGTCGCAACACAGGCAGCAAGCGGTTGTCCGAACGGTTGTCGTTCTGGTTTCTACTCGGGTAGTTTGATGGCATGGGGCACCGTGAGATCTATTCGAATGCGCCGTTGGCGCTCACAGTCGTTGAGCTCCGCCACACGGCCAGTACGACACTGTCCGAAGCCGACAAGGCAGGGCTGAAGTCACTCCTCGCGAGCACCTTCCCGATCTACAAGCCGGCCCAGCAAGTGAGCATTACCGTCACGAACGCAGGCGCCTCGGAAGACCGGACGTTGTACCCCCGCTACATGACGCGGGACTCCACTGAGTCCATCAGTTTCCGCGACAACGCGATCGTCGTCGAGACGACACGTTACAAGCGGCGGAGCGCCTTGCGTGAGCTCCTGCGCCAGGCTGTGGAGGCTCGCCAGAAGGTCTCTCCTGTCGACGGAGTGGAGCGTCTGGGTATCCGGTACGTCAACGAAGTCCGCGTCCCCGACGTTGAGCATCCGTCCGACTGGGAGCGCTGGATCTCCGCACCATTGACCAGCATCGCCAGTCTTCACACGGAGGATATGGCGGCCCAGACCTGGCAGGGCGTGACGGTCTTCGGCACTCCGTCCGTGGGAGTCGTGCTTCGGCACGGCAACTTCGAGGGCTACGCTGTCGACCCGGCCGGTGACCTGCGCCGCCAAACCCCCGCGCCAGGCCCTTTCTACCTACTCGACCTGGACTCCTACTGGACGCCCGGCGGGGACGTTCCACAGCTCGACTGGGCCAGCATTGAAGAGCGGTTCAACACCGTTGGCTTGTCTGCGTACGAGCTGTTCGAGCAACTGATCACGGACCACTACCGCACGGAGGTGCTTAAGCGTGAGCAGTGAGGCACAGCGGCCGATGAACGTGGTCACGGAACCCACTGGCAGCAGCCTTGTACTGCAGCCGCAGGAGCCCACGGCGACCAGGTCCAACCAGTTGTCAGACCTCACCGGGGCGGCTGGATCGCTCAGGTACCAAGCCAAGAACGTCTTCGAGGACGTTACCGAGTACCACCTTGAGCTCCTGATCCGCGACTGGCGCAGGCTTACGGCCGAACACGCCAAGCAGTCTCACACCACATTGCTTGAGGAGCTGTCCGACCTCGGTTTCTCGTGGCGTCACATCGCCCGCATGCTCGGCGTGAGCGTTCCTGCCGTGCAGAAGTGGCGACGCTCCGGCGGAGTCAGTGGGGACAACCGCATGCAGCTGGCGAGCCTGCTGGCCCTGTGCGACATGATCAAGCAGGCGTTCATCCATGATGTCGCATCCTGGTTCGAGATGCCCCTCACCCCCGGCGTGCCCGTGACTCCGATCGACCTTTTCACAGAGCGCAGGCCAGACCTGGTACTAGACCACGCACTCGGGCCGAACGATGTTGAGGAGATCCTCACGGTCTACGCACCCGACTGGCGCGAGCGCTATCAATCTGACTTCGAGGTCTACCGTGACGTGGATGGGGTCATGTCGATCCGTCAGAAGGAAGCGTGACGAGTGCCCGCTGAGATGGAACGCCCGCAAGATCCGCACGATCTGTACCACGCGTGCGGCGACGACGTCGTCGCCGCACGTCCTGTTCTCACCGGCGACGTCTACGAAGGCGTCACTGTTATCGAGACAGATGGCTCCAAGCGCGAGATCACGGCCATGGTCCTTGAGCACCCGTGCTCGCTGCGCCTAGACGGGGTGAACCTTGCGCCGCGTCTGAACGTTGGTGAGGTGACGCCGGCCGAGGGAGCCCAGTGGAACGGCGCCTTCAATCGTATGTTCCTCCCTCCGCCGTTTCCCCAGGCGAGCAACGGGGTGAAGGCATGTGCTGCATTCTTCAACCAGGGGTACTACGTCTCCCCCGAGCAACTTCAGGCCGGGAACAGAATCGCCTGCCTCAGCCCCTACGGGATCAACCTCTTCCTCCAGCGCTGGGTCAAGCACTCCAGCCGCTTGACGGTCGAGACGTCCAAGTTCCAGGAGGCAAACGAGACCCCTTACGAGGAAGCAGACCTGATTGAGGAATGGTGCCTCGATCGCGAGGAGAACGGGATCAAAGTCCCCGAGGCCATGGCTGAGTGCATGGACTGGCTACGGGAAGAGCTTCCCGATGGCCGACGTCGCCAGAATCTGCTGGGGGACCCGCAGACTCGAAGCACCGTTCGCCGGGACGCGCGAGCCCGCTTGAAGGCCCTGCGTCGGCAATCTCAGTAGTGGTGGCCCCCGTCGCTCTTATCACCAGGGCTACTTGCAGGGCTCGTGCTCGGGGCCTACGCATTACGCGTTGTCTGATCTCGGCCTGGGGACGTCCGTGGGCATTCAAGAAGCAGGTGTCATGCCTGCTCAGGGCGGTTTGTGACGCTCAGGGGACGACGCCGGACGCGCCGGAAAGGCCACCGTGGGCTAGTTCGCCGCTCGCCGACCTGACCATGAGCCAAGTGACATGGCGCCATTGAGCCGACCTCAAGGCGTCACCGCGCTGGGGAGCAGGTTGGCACGGACTCTGCGTCGGCCTGGCGGTGCAGCCGCGCACAGCAGAGCACCATGGACCAGGAAATCCTTGTCCACCGTACAATCAGTGGCTTCCTGTGGCAGTCTCAGTTCATGAAGATTGACACACCCACGAAAGAGCTACTCTTTGTCACGGTAAGAATCGTTAACGAAGGTGCAGGCGGGGTTAGGACCGTTGGCACCGGATTTTTGCTCCACAAGAAAGTAAACGACTCAAGTTCGATTCTATTTATTGTAACTAACAAGCATGTGCTGGCCGACGCCCAATTGCTTACTCTCGGATTTATCGCGAGGGGCGATGACGGGGAGCCCAAGCTTGGGCAGCGTGAGGATGTGACGATTGGCAATCCGGGGATCGCCTGGGTGGGCCATCCAGATCCGGAGGTTGATGTTGCAGTCCTGTCAATCGGCGAAATAATTGAGCAACTTGGCCAGAAAATCTTCTATCGCACTATGCCGATGAGTCAGATGCCCGTAGACGGGGATGGTCTCTTCATTGATGCTATTGAGGAGATTACCTTCATTGGATACCCGAATGGACAACAGGACCCAGCCCACCTGACACCTATCGTTAGGCGTGGAATTACAGCCACCCCGCTTGAGCTTCCATTCAGTGGCAAACCGTCTTTCCTGGTCGACGGGTCAGTCTTCGGGGGGAGTAGCGGAAGCCCCGTGTTCCTACTCAATGAGGGTTTCTATCGATCGGGGCCGACTAGCGTGGCCCCGGGGAATCGGCTCGTCCTTGTTGGAGTAATTGCGGCAACAATGCAAAGATCGACACTCCTTCCCCTTGTTGTAGGCCATGGACCCCATGTCAAGCTAGCTCAAGAGCTAAATCTGGGCGTGGCGTATAACTGGCACGCCATAGAGCAGACAATTCAAGAGTTCGGGCGGCGAAATGGGATTCTGGGCATGCCGTCATGACTCATCGAGTCGGTTTCGTACCAAATAAGCAGGGACACCGATTAATGTTGGCCTCCGGTGCAATGGTGTCGCAGCCCTATGGGCTGAAAGTTCCCCTAATACCGATACCACTCCGCAGTGTTCAGGTCGTCCCCTAGGAGCCATTCAAGGATCGCCATCTTCCCGTTGAGGAATCCCCACTCGTAATCGTCCGCAGGCAGCAGAAGGCCGGCATCGTACTTGCCTTCTATGCGGGCTCTGCCCTGCTCAATCGATTTACGCAGACCCTCATCGTATCTCGGGTTGATATGACCGTCTGGAGTGTCGCTCCATCTGCTGTGCGTATACCAAATGCGATCGTATAGCTCCGTGTGCAACTCTAGGATTTCTGCGAGCGAGCGAGGCGGATCATCGAGAAATGACACTTCTTCTACCAGTTCCTCGTATTCCTCACCAAGTTGTTCCGCAAGCACGGCAATCAATCCATCCACGTCATAAGCGTAAGCAGTACGTCCATCTGCAAATACTGCGTCAAAGTCAGGATGTGGCTTACGGCGGTCGCCATTAACTACGGAGAAGTCCTGATAGTTGGAAGTAGCGAATACGTAGCAGTCCGAAGAATCTTCGGACTCTGCAAGGGCGGAGCGAAAGAGTTCCATCAAGAGGGCATCAGCGATACTGTTCTTATTCAGGTGAAACGGAGCCCGCTTTTCGAGTGCTCGCTCGACCACGGCACCTTTTTCCTTGGCGCTGGGCTCAAGCTTTTTGCCATGGCCGAGTAGCTCAGAGATCTCAGAGAAATTCTGCAGTGCTTGCGCGCTGACGAATGGCACCTGATGCGCCATCTCTGCAATCCATTCTTGCGTCTCGCTATCGCCGTACTCCTTGAGGTCTTGTTTCAATAGCCTGAAGCGTTCGCGAACGCTATCTGTGGCAGCGGCCTCGGCGCGTGGGCGATTACGCTCAAACTCTTCCAAGATTATGGATGGCACAAGGAGGTCAAGCTTTTTCTGAAAGAAGAGAACTCGAATGGGTACGATGATTTGCTGACCGTCGCGACGCCTGGCTATGTCCAGCCATACGGACGTATCAATTAGAAGCCTAAGCACAGCGAGATGGTACGACCCGCGAGCGAGATCAGATACTGCATTTTGTGGAGTTGGTGTCGCACACTGCATGCCGCGATGATCAGATCCGTGGGCAAGCTTGTCTTGCGGTAGCAACCCGTGAGCCGCCAGAGCCCGCAACTACGCCTCATTGGGTCCTGCGCATGCGGTCTGCCGTACGGCCGCCCCCTCCGCAGCGGCCGTACGTCGTGGGATTCTTAGGGGTGACGACGGGCGAACGGAGAGGGAGAGCGAGTGTCGCAGCAGGCCAGCCCTCGGGGAACCTTCCTGAAGATTGCCGACTCAGTGAAGGTACTGATCGAGGGTGATCCGGAGATGACAGAGCTGCCCTCCCTGACTGAGGTCATGCGCGAACACGGCGTCTCACGCGGCGTTGCCATCCGTGCGTACGGGGTACTGCGACAGGAAGGCTTGGCCGAACCTGCGCCCGGCGAACGGTGGCGCGTTGTGCGTTCGGGTGTACGAGTCGATCGGCGCCCGCTCGATGAGCGCATCGCCGACATCATCACGGCTGAGGAACTCCAGGTGGGGGCAGCCTTCCCAAGCGCTTCCGCCCTGGCCAACCGGTTCGGAGTTTCCCGGCCCACGGTGACTAAGGCGCTGGAGAAGTTGGAGACCGCCGGCGTACTGGCGGGTGGCGGACAGGGCAGGGTGCGGACGGTCCGTGCCTTGCCGACGCGAGAGGAGCGTTCGTAGCTTGCCGACGTTGACCGAGTGGGCCTATCCCCTGGCTGAGTCCCTGCTCGCCGAGCCGCTTCCGCGGCGCTGGAAGCACTGCCTCGGCGTAGCCGAGCGGGCGCGTACGATCGCGCTCGTTCTTGACCAGGACGCGGATCTGCTGGAGGCCGCGGCGGTACTGCACGACATCGGCTATGCCCCGGACCTCGCCAAGACGGGCTTTCACCCGCTGGACGGGGCTCGATACCTCCGGGACGTGGCCGGCGCCGATGAACGGGTCATCAACCTAGTTGCTCACCACTCCTGCGCCTGGTTGGAGGCGGAAGCCCGCGGCATGCGCGAGGAATTGGAGGGCGAGTTCCCCCGCGAGAGCGCGCACCTGAACGATGCGCTCTGCTACTGCGACATGAACACCACACCGGACGGCACGCCCACGAACCCGATCGATCGAATCAATGAGATCACCGGTCGATACGGACCGGAGAGCCTGATCGGGCAGTTCATCCGCCGGGCCGAACCCGAGATCCTGGCATGCACCTCGCGCGTGCTCGAACGCGTCGGCGCCGCCAAGCGTCAGCCGATGTAGGGGGTCGGGCGCGTCCGGTCCATGGCGTGCTCAATTCGGAGCCGCATCGTGGGGTGCACGTCCAACTTCGTCAGGTCCGCCGGGTCGACCCAGCGGACCTGAGTCGTCTCGTTGCTCGTGCGGAGTTCGCCGCCGACAGGCCGGGCGCGGAAGCAGATGCTGAACTGCTGGCGCACCTCGCCGTCGTCGTACTGCATCACGTGCCCAGGGTCGGTGTAGATCCCGGACATGTCGACGACTTCGGCCTTGACGCCCGTCTCTTCCCAGACCTCGCGCACTACGGTGTCGCTGATGGACTCGCCGACGTCGTGCCCGCCGCCGGGCAGGGCCCAACGGCCGTTGTCCGACCTCTGGATCATCAGCACCTGTCCCGCATCGTTCTGCACGAAAGCCACGACAGAGGGCACCACTGAGTTGGCCAGCGGGGCGTCGGGGTCGTGAAGGTAGTCGATGCGTCCCATGGCTCATGCTCCTGTGATGTCGTGTTCGGTCACTGGCCTTGCGCCTTCCCAGGTCTGCTGCACGCTATTGGCGAATGTGTCGAAGAGTCCCGCCCCGGGGAGTCGTCGTAGGTGCAGGACCGGAGCCAGGTAGGCGCCGATGCCGTACACATGCGTGTTCACGAGCATCTCGTCATCCGCTCGGTAGATCGAGTTGTAGAGCACGGTGTCGTGCAGGCGGAACGCAATGTCGGGGTGGCTGGTGAACAGAGGACTGTAGTTGACCAGGGCGTTACGGATCTTGCCGTCCATGATGCGGTGGCCTTCGTCGATGCCGCGCTGGATGACGGCCTCACACGCGGGGTCGCCCATCAGGACGCGAATCGCGACGCTCTTCGATTTCGCTTTGAGGACCGAGAGGAAGCGCGGGTCTTCCGCGAGGCCGATGCCTGCGTAGACCAGGATGTCGATGCGCTCGTTGGCGCGCTCGCACATCTCCCGCCACAAGTCCGTCGGTACGACGTGGCGGTGCGGGTAGACCGTGACGATCTCCGCTTTGCTCAGGTCGACTGCGGACTCCTGCGTCCGGGAGTCGTCCCACAGCATCGTTACGTCGACCTGGAGTGCTGTCGCCGTCGCGTACTGATGGCGCCGGTACGGCACCTTGCCCTGCGTGACCCAGCGCTCGATGGTCTTGGGGATCACCCCGATCTCGGCAGCCAAGTCCTGGATCGTCATGCCGCGCGCCAACAGGGCAGACCTCAATCGTTCGTTGGACACCTTTACCCCCGCGTGGACTTCTAGGGACTTCTTGACCGTAGCCAGATGATTCCGAGCTGTCTACGTACGGGGTGCCCAACTCCCCTGACCTGGGGCGATTCTGAATGTGCGCCAAGAAGTGCCGGCGCGAAACCCAAGCGGATCCGTGCTCGTACTTGACGGACCACTATGCAGTACCTGTAAAACAGGTACTGCAAGCCGAACAGGCTCCGGAGGGAGCTGATCCGGCGTGTGCACCACGCAAGCCGTTGTTTGAGAACTGAAGAGTGATCGTGCGGGGCTGACGCGAGAGCGGCGGTCACGGCAGGTGCCTAGGGCGAGGGTCCGGGTGGCAAACCGCCGTGATGTACGAAGCTCTCCCCCTACGCGCCTGGCAGGCGCCATCCGATCTCGGGTGTGGGGAAGTACAGCGGGCCCCAACGCACGTGGCGGGATGAGAAGACCGCCCCCGAGACGACCGGGTGAAGTCGTCGGCGGCGCAGCCACCTGCATCAGCTCTGGAGAACATCCCTTTGGGGTGCCACCTGGTACATGCCGCCCTGCTGGCGTCAGAGCAGTGACGATGACGCACCCGATTCCCCGGCTCGGGACCGGTGGTCCGTAGCAACGGAGCGCCGGTGAAGCCGCATCTCTGCCACTTGCGGGAGGTCGGCGTGAGCCGACGACATACATGGGCGCTGCCGGGCGGACCGGCCGGCAGCGCCTGAACGACTTCCTGGTCCGCCTCATTCCTGGCATCGCAGCGGCTCGCGCTGCGGCCGGTTGCCTCTCCTCGCCCGTCCGGCCCGCACCTGGTGCGCCGACTGCACGGGCGAGGCGGGGGGAGCCGGAAAGTCCGGCCCTGAGCGGTCCCCCGGGGTGCGACCCGAGGGACCGCGAGCAGGCACCTGATGTGGAGGCACCTGTGGCCACCAGTCTGACAGACGCGGAACGGGACGAACTGTCCCGTAAGGCAGGCGAAGCGAACAAGCGCAGCGAGGACAACGCCCGCGCTCGGGGCGGCCGTTGATGGCCAGCGGCGAGCACGAGAAGACCAAGGATCCGCTGCGGCCGCGTCCGCGCGGCCCGCACCCTTACTGAACGTCCCAACCGCACTGATGGCTCCGGCCGGGTTCGACTCCCGGCCGGAGCGCTCCGGCCCGCCGCATCGCGCGGCGGCGCCGTACTTCCCGGACCGGCCGCCGCCCTCTGGTGGGCGCGCTCGCGGCTTCCGGCTTTCTCCGTCCCTTCGATATGGGAGCTCCCATGCACAGTTACGTCGGCGGCCACCGGGCCGACACCCCACAGGACTTCGTCGAACTCGCCCTCGGCACTCCCGCCGAACTCTGGCTCGGAGTCGACGGCGAGAGCGAGATGGAGCGCGCGGCCCGCCTGGACGCGGCCCGTGACATCCTGGCGGACCCCGACTACGGCTGCCTGCCCGACGACCTGATCCGGCTGGCCGCGCGGGTGGTCGACGAGAACCCGGACCTGTTCAACGTGGTCCCGCTGGCCCGCCTCGCCCGCCGCCGTACGGCCCGTCGGGGAGTCGCGGCATGAGCGAGGGTCTGACACTGGACGACCTGGCTATCCCGCTGCGGGCGCTGCGCCTGCTGGCTGCGGACTTCGGGTACCTGTCTGCGCCGGCCGTGGCGGTGTCGACCATCTACCCGGACCGGTTGGAGCTGTCGTTCCACGACGACCTGTCCGGCTTCGAGGCATGGCGCGAGGCCCTGGGCATCCCGCCGGAGGCCGTGGTCCACCGCGAGCAGAGCAACGGCCACACCCGCGTCCTGACAGCAAGCGTCGACCACGCGGGCACGGTCGTGGACCTGGTCGGCTACGGCAGCATCACCGCCCCGCAACCGGCCGGGACGGCGGCCTGATGTCCGTCACCTGGGGCAAGTGCTACGACCCGAACGGCGCCCGCCTCGGCATCCCCACCTGGCCGTGGCGGTACGCGCCCAACGGACTAGCGACCAGACGGCAGTTACGGGCCCGGGGCCTGCGCCCCGGTGGCCAGCCGATCGCCGGCCAGATACTCCGGCCGCGCTACCGGCGCGGGCCGCTGGTCGCTTACCTCTACCGGCTCGACAAGGCATTGCCTGTCCGGCCGATGACCCCGGCCAAGCGGCGGGCCCTGGCGTGCGCGATGCGTGCGCGCCGGACCTGCCCGCAGTGCCGCACGGATGCCGGATACGTCATCCCCTCATCGCTCGGGGTCTGCGTCCCCTGCGCCTACCCCGACGACCAGAACAAGGAGTGATCACATGAACTGGAAGGAAGTACAGGCCGTGCTGCGCAGGTTGGCGCACTGGAGTCTGCCGGCCGGTCTGACCGGCCTGTCTCTGGGCTGGACGGTCTACGCGGTCGGCGAGATCCTCGCCCACCAAGCACCTGCACCACTGGCCTACACGGTGGCCGGGATCTACGACGCGGTGTGGCTGTACGCGCTGGCCATGGAGACCGCGCACCGCCGCCAGGGCTCCAAGGCGACACTGCCCACCACCCTGGGCTGGCTGTTCCTGGTGACCTCGGTCGGCGTGCTGTTCACGCACGGCCTGCTGTACGCCACTGCGGTTGTGGCCGTGATCGGCGCCGTGGTGCCCGCCGCGGCCAAGGCCACGCTCATCATGGCCGTGGAACGGGAGGCCACCCGGATCTCCCCCGCGGCGCAGCAGCAGATCGACGCGGTCCGGAGCGCTACGCGGGACCAGGTCGCTATCGGCCGGGCGGTCACCCGCGCCAAGACCGATCGGCAGACCACCGCGGCCGTCTTGGAGCGTGAGGAGCAGAAGGCCCGCGGCAAGGCGCAAAAGACGCGGCACAAGGCAGCCGACAAGCTGGCCAAGGTCTCCGAGCGGAGCCCGGTGACCGAGGTCCCCGAGGCGGTGCCAGCGCTGTTCTCCGATGAGGATCTGGCCCGGGTGTTGGGACAGTGGTCGGACGGGGGTGTGTCCCTGGGTGTGTCCCCTGTGTCCCCGCAGGTCAGCCCCGTGTCCCCGACGCCCGAACTGCCTGCTTCCCAGGGCGAGGGACACGCCCCGCTCGACTGGTCGGCTCTCGTGCAGGTGGCGGCCGTGGCCGGCGTCGAGACGCCCGAGCCGGGCGAGCCGCTGAGCGAGGAACAGCTCACCGTCGTGCTGCGGTGGCTGCGCCACTCCGAGAACCCTCCGCTCTCGTACCGCAAGGCCCTGGCTGCCTACCGCGCGGCCGGGTTCATCGCGAAGGAAGAGCGGGTGCGCAAGGCGTATGCCGCGCTGATCGACGCGGAGGACGCACAGCCGTAAGCAAGCGTCCGGCACACACCAATGACGGCCAGCCCAGGGCTAGTGGGCTGGCCGTTGTTGCGACTGCCGGAAGCAGTCGAACCCCAGTGAAGCAGACCCGGCGAGCCCCGGCGAGCGGCACGTTCGCAGACCCGGCGCAGACCCAGCGAGCCTCACGCAAACCCACCAGACCGAGTGCGCGGCGGGCCGTGCCTGCTCGCGCGAGATCGCGAAGAACGGAGGGGTGTGGGAAGGAAGCCACAGCAAGGCAAGGGCGAGGATGCCTACGGGCAGTTGACGGGCGCGATCGGCGTCGTAGCGATTGCCTTCGGTGTCCTGGCCGCCATCAAAGACAAGTTGGGCCTGTCCTGGCCGGCCACCGTCCTGGTCACTACCGGGGCGCTGGTCGTGCTGGGCTATCTGGCCTGGAAGATCCGCACCGGCATCCCGCGCCTGTGGGCACATCGCCCACAGCCTCAGGCCGCGGCCCCGCAGGCAGCGTTCGCGCAGGAAGCCCCCGCCGTATGGCAGGGAACTCCTGATCAGGCCGCCGCAGCGGGGCCGGTTCCGCCAATGCCTGCCGGGGCTCCCCCGGGCGGGAACGAGGGTCACGCGCACCTGACCATGCTGCTCAGCAGGGTGGGGGCGATCGGCAGGGACGAACAAGTCCGCGCCGAACACGCCACCATCGAGACTTTGCCGGGCATCGGCACCGTCTACGACTTTCAGATGCCGGAGGGGCGCACGCACGACGACGTCGCGAAACGGCTCGACCGGATCGCGTCGATGTTCGGCGTCACCCGCCTGCACCTGAAGCTGGAGACATCCCGCCGCAGCGAGCGCCATGTGCGCCTGCTGGTGCTGAACGAGCCTCCGTTCAGCACGGCGTTCCCCACTCCTACCCGGCAGGAGATCCAGTCGTTCGCGGGGGTTCCCCTCGGACACGAGGTCACCGGCCGGCTCGCCGGGGTGCCGACGTTCGACAAGGCGTCCCTGCTCATCGCGGGCATGACCCAGATGGGCAAGACGACCCTGGTCAACGGCCTCATCACCTGCTTGCTCATCGCGTACGGCGACTTCGATCTGTATCTGCTCGACGGGAAACTGTGCGGGCTGACCAAGTTCGAGAAGCTCGCTGTGCGTTATGAGGCGTCCGACGATCCGGCTGTTCTGGAGGACATGCTCGATGAGCTGAACTCCCGCGTGGACCGCCGGTACACGCAATTGCAGGACGCTATCCGTAACCGGCAGCCTGCACCGGTCTTCAAACCGGTGTTCTTCATCGTCGATGAGGCTGCCGACTTCTACACCGACAACGGAACCAAGGAATCGAAAGAGCAGGTTCGCCGGGTAGAGGACAAGTCGCGGTCCCTGGTCTCGAAAGCCCTGGAATCCGGCATCGCCACGGTGATGCTGACACAGCGTCCGGCCAAGGATGCGATCCCGGTGAAGGTGCGGGATCAGTTTCTGTACCGAATGTGCCTCTACGTGGCATCGGAGGGCAGCGCCAAGGTGGCTCTCGGGGATTCGTACTTCGACACGGTCGCCCCGATCCACCCGGCGCTCTTGGACCCGGACGTGAAGGGTCAGGCGGTGTTGTTCGCCAACGGCTCTTCCACCCTGCTCCGGGGTTTCAATTTCGCGGATGAGTTCATCTGGGAAGTGGTCGATGAGGTCCACGCCCGACGCGAAAAGGCGATCCCTGATTCCCCACTGAAGCAGGCAATCGAACTGATGCGGGAGGCCGGGGTGGACTTCATGTCCACACCCGACCTGGCCCCGGCTCTTGGAATCACGGAAACCGATCCGACCGAGCGCGGAAAGCAGCTCTCGCGGCTCCTGGGAGGCGTTCCGGCGGGCAAGACCGCGCAAGGCCGCGGCTACCGGCTGGCCGACCTTACCGCCGCCGCCATGGCCGCCGTGTGACCGCCACGGGCACCGCCTGACCACCGCCATGCCACCGCCACAACCGCCACCCCATGGCGGTGACGTGGCGGTGCCAGGCCACGGTGTGGCGGTGCCCTGACGGTCCGCCATGGCGGTCCTGACCAGCGCAGACGATCACAACCCCAGAAAGGAGGCAGGAAGCCCGTGCGTGCCTCTACAGCCGTCACGATCGGCGTAGGCGCGACCGCGGCCGTCGCTGTGGCCGCGTGCCTGCAAGCAGTGGGCGACGATCCCGCGGGATCGCTGCTCAGCCTGTCCGTGCCGAGTCAGTACAAGGCCCTGATCCAGGCGGCCGGCAGCACTTGTCCAGCGGTGACGCCGAACCTGCTCGCCGCGCTCCTCACCCAGGAATCCAACTTCAACCCGAAAGCGCGCTCGCAGGTCGGCGCGGAAGGCATCGCACAATTCATGCCGTCCACGTGGCAAGCCCACGGCATCGACGCAAACGGCGACAACAAGCGCGATGTGTGGGACCCCGCCGACGCGATCCCCTCGGCAGCCAAATACCTCTGCTCCATCGCCAAAGAAGTCGACGACGTTCCCGGCGATAAGCAGTCCAACATGCTGGCCGCCTACAACGCCGGAAGCGGAGCCGTCCGCAAATACGGCGGAATTCCCCCCTACAAGGAAACACAGAACTACGTCCAGTCCATCGAAGCACTCGCCAAACAGCCCTCCAGCGGAACGACGGCAACCGCAGATCAGGGCGTGACCGCGCTCAATGCGGCGTACGCGATGCTCGGTACGCCGTATTCGTGGGGCGGTGGAACGGCGAGCGGTCCCAGCACGGGAATCTGTTGCTCGCCGATGGGCCGCTCCGGAACGAACATCACCGGTTTCGACTGCTCCGGGCTCACGCTCTACGCCTACGCGGAAGCCGGAATCTCGCTCCCGCGTACGGCAGCACAGCAGTACGCGACTTCCGAGCCCATAAAGCCGGAAGACGCCCGCCCCGGCGATCTCGTCTTCTACGGAAAGACCGCCGCAGGAATTCACCACGTCGGCCTCTACATCGGCGGCGGCCACATGCTCAACGCCCCCCGACCCGGCGCCAAGGTCCGCATCGACCCCCTGGACACCATGCCCGACCTGTACGCCCTCGCCCGCCCCGTTCCCCAGCAGAACCAGGAGATCTAACCCGATGAGCAAGCTCCTCATCCTCGCCAAGCCCGTCGACATGTCCGGCGGCTTCAAGGACTTCTTCGCCACCATCGGCATGACCGGTGGCGGCCTGGTCGTCAAGGGCATCGCCGCCGTGATCGCGATCATCGCGCTGCGCATGCTGCTTCAGACCTCCAGCGACCCCAAGGGCGCCCTGCGCAAGGGATCGATGGCGATCGGCACGCTGTTCGTCGCTGTCGTCCTCGCCCTGTACGGCGACACCCTGTTCTCCACCGTCACCCAGGCCAAGGGCTGACGCCCATGGCGGAGAACGAGAGCCATTGCAGCAGCGCACTCGCCAAACCGATGCGCGAGATCTGTGAGGAAGACTGGAGGCGCTCTCACGGCGGCGGCACCGGAGGCGGCATCACCGGCGGCGCCTCCGACAACGTGCGGGACTTCGCAGAGAGCGTCATCAAGAAGATCATTGCGCTGGTCGCGCCGAAGGACGCGTGGGCACCGAAGAGTGCGGACAGTGCCCTCTACGAGCCGTTCCTATGGCTTGGACAGCACCTGGCCGTTGCAGTCTTCGTGTGCGTGGTCGTCGTGTGCGGCCTGACCGCCTGGCAGGGCGCACCGCGCCTGCGCCAGATGGGCGCATCGACCGGATGGACCCTGGCGGCCGTCGCCGGAATGGCGACGGTACCGGGGACGGTGATGATGCTGAACAAGGCCGTGAGCGCCGCGTTCACGACCGCGTTCAACAGCAACGAGAGCACGCTGTTCAAGGTCATCCTGAACGACCTCCAGCAGGGCGCGGACAAGGACGTGCCACTCGCCAAGCTGTTGACCGTCTCCGCTCTCGTGGTGGCCCTCGCCCCCGCGGCGCTGGTGTTCATCACCCGCAACCTCGGCATCCTCGCGTTCGTGTGCATGGCCCCGCTCGTGCTGGCCTCGCTGGCACGAGGGGGCGACACGACGGCCGTGAAGACGTGGACGATGCGCCTGCTCGGGCTGATGTTCTGCCCGTTCGCCCTGATCCTCGTCTCCCCGTTCGTCCAACTTGCCCACGGCTCACTCGTGGTCGACACCGTCTTGTTGCTCGCGGCGGACGCCCTGATGCTGCGCATGGTCTTCCACGGGATCCCGTACTTCGGGCCCAAGGTCGCGCGCGGCGCCCGGACCGTCGTGGAACGGCGCACCGACAACCGGGTAGCCCATGCAGTCGTGCGGGCCGGCGCCCCGGACGTCTACGAGCAGGAGAACGCTCCGCGCCCGCGGCGCACCGTCAACACTCCGGGCCGCGCCGTGCACCAGGACCGCGGGGTCCTGCTCGCCGCGTACGGCGTCCGGCAGCAGCAGAAGAGGTCGGGACGTCCTACCCCACAGTCCGCTGCCGCGCACGCGGCCGAACGCTCCGACCGCAGTGCGCAGATCAAGGCGGCCCGGAGCCAGGTGCGGGCGTCCGGCTCGCCGCCGACCCCTTCCCCCGCCGCCGCTCCGAGCAGTCCGGCCCCTGCTCCCGCAACGGGGGCCGGTCGTCCTTCCACCCCGTAGCGAGCCCCCCGGCCGGGCCCGGCGTTCTTCTCATCCCACCCGATCGCGGGATGAGCGGAGTGCCGGGCCCGGGGCGGTTCGCCCCTCAGACTTTCGGAGGTTCTTCCGATGTACTCCCTGACGCCCGGCTACCGCATCCCTGCTCTCCAGCGCGGACTGAGCCCCTGCGAGACCCTGCTGACCCGGGTGAACGCCGGCGTCGGGAGCGCTGTCCTCGCGTCCGCGATGATCTCCCCGCCCCCGCTGTGGGCGTTCGGTGCGATCGGCGCGGCCGGAGCCCTGCTCAACCTCGCCCCCGGTCCCCGCTCGATGGCCCGATGGGCGGCCGTCGGCTACCGGCACCTTCGCGAGGGCACCGCGCCCATGGCCATGACCGGCCAGCCCGGCGCGACCGCGACGTGGGCTCTGTACCCGGGCCACGGCACCATGCAGGACGACGCGCGCCGCATCGCCTTCCATGAGGCGTTCTCCAAGGCGCTGACGTTCGCCGGCGGCCAGGCCCGCCAAGCAGGCGTGCAGGTGCACGTCACCCATCATGCCGCGGTCGGCGAGTTCACCGACCACACCCAGACGATCTCTGTGCACGTCCCCAAGGGGCTGGTTGGGCAGCCGGACCGGTTGCTGGCCACGCTGGAGGGCGAGTTCGCTCGCCTGGGAACGCTCGCTCACGTTGTCCCGGATCCGCTGCCTGCCGTGGTTGACCGCGGTTCCGGGTGGGTGGGTCTGGAGGACGGGCGGTTCGCGGCCACGGCCCGGGTGACCGGCTGGCCGGACGAGACCGGCGGGGACCTGATGGGCAAGTTCCTGCTCGACGACCAGGCACAGCGCTCATTCGCGGTCCTGTACCGGCCGCTCCCCGCGGGGCAGTCCCGCAGGTCGGCGAAGTGGCAGGCCGCGGCGAGCGAGGCGTTCACGGCCGACAAGGTCAAGCAGGACGCCCACCAGATCGCCAGCGGCACCACGCACGGCGCCCTCGTGCAGGGCGCCACCCTCGTGGATCTGGACGCCTACCTGACGGTGTGGGGCGACAGCCCCGGAGCCGTCATCGACGCTCGCTGGCAGGCATCCCTTGCGGCCGATCGGCACCGCATCGTCCTTGACTGGCTTCCCGGCCAGCAGCACCGCGCCCACGTGATGACCACCCCGCACGGCGCTTCCACCCGGAAAGGGGCGATCCTGTGATCCGCCTGCCCTCCAACCACGCCGCGATCACCGCACCCCTCATCGCCTCCAACACTGCCTTCCCCGGCATCCCGATCGGCCGCTCCCTGCTGGACGGCCGCGCCTTCCACCTCTCGCCCGTCCTGACCAACGCTGCGATCCTGCCGTCCACGAACTCGCTCGCGCTGGGAGGTCTCGGCTCCGGCAAGTCCACGACCGCCAAGGCCCGCATTCGCCGCGAGATCCTCGACAACGCCCACCAGGCCGTCGTCATCGACTCCTTCGGCGAGGACAGTGCGAGCGGCGAGTGGGCCCCGCTGGTCCGCGCACTGGGGGGCCGGGTCATCGAGGCCGGCTCCTTCACCCTCAACCCGTGCAGCGGACTGTTCCCGCGCGAGGTCCGCGAGCAGCTGGTGCGCTCCCTGATCGCCGCTGTCGAGCCGGGCGCCCTGACCCATCAGGCCGCCCACGCCCTTCAGCACGCCCTCGCCCACCCGAAAGCGACCTCGCTGAACGGGCTGGTCGATGCGCTGGTGGCACCGGAGGACGGGCGGTGGCCAGCCGCCAAGCTGACCGAGTGGGGCGAGGGCGCAGCGATCGCCCTGTCCCGCTACACCGAAGGCTCTCTGACCGGCCTGTTCGACGGCCAGGACGCCAGCCTGCCGGAGACGGACCTGCCGATCCTGTCGTTCGACTTCACCAAGCTGGACCGCAACAGCCCGGCGATCCCGTCTTTGATGGCCGCGATCTCCTGCTGGGCAGAGCACGTGTGGCTGCGTCAGTCCACCGCCGTGCATCGCCACCTGGTGCTCGAAGAGGCCTGGCAGATCCTGCTGTCCCCGGCCACCAGCGAACTCATCCAGCGCCTGCTGAAGAACAGCCGCAAGGCCGCTCTGTCGCTGGACGTGGTGATGCACACCCTGTCCGACCTCGGACAGGGCAAGGCGCAGGACCTGGCCCGGCTGTGCGAGATCGCCCACGTCGGACGCCTGGGACCGGAAGAGGCCGCGATCGTCGGCGCCCTGCTCGGACTTCCCCAGACGCTCATCGACATCATCCCCACCCTCGAACCCGGCCAGGCGGTGTGGAAGGTCGGCCCCGACTACGTCGACGTCGTCCACACTCTGCTCGATGAGCACGAGATCGCGCTGACGGACACGTCGTCACGGCGCCGCATGGCGCAGCAGGGGACGTCCGTCGAACAGAACACCACGGCCACCGAGCAGGTCACGGAGCCGAGCGAAAACGCCGGCGTCGTTGTCGACTCGGATGATCTGCACGCACCGTTCACCGCAGCCGATGACACCTGGGACTGGGAGAGCCTGCCGCCGAACGTCATCGGCGCTCTCACCCGGCACGAGAGCGTCCTCCAGGCCGCGTTGGACGGCCACTTCGACCAGGCCTGTCAGGTAGCCGCCCTCTACGAACGCGAGGACATCATCGCCCACGGCCTCAACTCCCCCCAGGCGCTTGCCTGGTGGGAGACCCGCGCGCAGGTGGCCGATCTGCGCGGGGAGCACGGACAGGCCGTGCAACTGCGCGCTACCGTCGCCCACATGGGCTCCGACGACGCTGCATGGTTCGAGAAGACCGGCGACAGCACGTCCCCGCAATGGCACCGCGGCCCCCAGCCGTATGCCCCCGAACCTCAGACCACCGTCCCACCACCGCCGCCGCGCGCCCGGCGGCGGTGGCCCTACGTCGCCGCGATCGCGGCCCTGGGCATCACGATCGCGGGCGTCTACCAGTACGCGGCCGACGACCAGGCGCAGCAAGAGCGCCAGGCCAAGGCCGCCGCCTACAAGGGCCGCTCCGGGGCAGCCCTTCAGGTCGACGGTGTCAACGCCGACCTGGTCGCCCACTGGAACAGCAACCGGGACCATGTCTTCCTGGAACTGCGCTCGTACGCGGACCGCAACGCCAAGTACCTGCGCATCGACGCCTCCGGCAAGACGGCACAGACCACACGGGGCAACGACCGCTGGTTCCCCAAGGCGCCTGAGATCGACCTGCCGGTCACCGACCCCCTCGCGGACATCACCGTCCGCGTCTCGGTCGGCGGCAAGACCTGGAAGGACGGCGCCCGCGCACAGTCCCGGACCATCCGCCTGTCCCCGACCGGCATCGCGTACGACGCAGAGACCGGAACCAAGCTCCCTTCCGATCTCTGACGCGCGTTCCTCCAGCACAGCGCAGGGCCCGTATCCCACCAGGGTGCGGGCCCTTTCTCATGCGCCCGGATGCTCCGCCTGATCCTCGCCCTCCCGCACACGGGGGCGAGGACCGGACAGGCCACCCGGCCGCCCGCACCATCCCCGAGACAAGGAGAACCCGCTTTGGCGCACATACACGGCACCAACAACGACTTTCCGTTGCGGCGCTTCCTGTACCCGTTCGCGATCGCCGGCGCATTCATCGCCGGCGGATGGGGACTGGCCGCCGCTGTGGCCTGGCTGCTCGACGTCGCCGCCCACAACGCGACCGTCATCGCCAGCGCCGCCGGACCCGTCGGGGTCGGCGGCATCATCCTCAAACTCGCTTGCTCCAAGTAGCCCAGGACGCAGCCGTGTTCGAGATCCGCGTCATCTGCGAGCCCACCGACACCGACCGCGTCAGCCGCGCTCTGGCCGCCGCGTTCGACACCGGACCCGCCCGCCAGTACCCCACCCGCGACCGCAAGCGCGTGCGCCTGTACTTCACCGCCGACCACCAGCCCACCAAATCTGAGAGCGAGTGACCATGTCGTTCGGAGAAACCCCGATCACCCTTGTCGGCAACCTGACCGACGACCCCGAGCTGAAGTTCACCGAGGGCGGCGCCGCGCTCGCCAAGTTCACCGTCGCCGTCACCCCGCGCACCTTCGACCGCACGTCAAACGCGTGGAAGGACGGCACCACAGCCTTCTACCGCTGCGCCGCCTGGCGCACCCTCGCCGAACACATCGCCGACAGCCTCAAGAAGGGCTCACGCGTCGTCGCCAACGGGCGGATGCGCCAGCACGACTGGACCAACGAGCAGGGCGAGAAGCGCTCCATGCTCGCCGTCGAGATCGACGACATCGGCGCCTCTGTCCGCTTCACCACCGTGACCATCAACGCCAAGCGCACCGGCCAGAACACCCCCGCGGGCGATGACCCGTGGGCCACCGGCAACAGCTCCGGCGGAGCCGCGGCCGACGCCGAACCCCCGTTCTAGCTGCGCCAAGGGCGGCCCCCTCGTCTCGCCAAAGTCGCGGGGCCGCCCTTGTCCACCCACCAGTCAACTGACCTGTGGAGGTCTCCAGCATGACCCACCCCACCGCGATCGGGCGACTGCTCGCCCCGTCCGAACCCATCCGGGTATTGGACGCGTTCTGCTGCATCGGGGGCGCCACTTACGGATACCGGCGCGCGTTCGGCCCCGACTGCCACATCACCGGCGTCGACATCCAGGCACAGCCCGACTACCCGGGCGACGCCTTCCACCAGGGCGACGCCATCGACTTCATCCGCGCCCACGGCCACGAATACGACTTCATCCACGCCTCCCCGCCCTGCCAGGGCGAAGGCGCACCCAGCAAGGGCACCAACAAGGCGCGCAACGCGGCGATCGGCCGCACCTACCCCCGCCTCATCGCGCCCACCCGGGCCGCCCTGGAAGGCACCGGACGGCCGTACGCGATGGAGAACGTGCCCGGCTCCGAAGTCCGCAAGGACATCCGGCTGTGCGGGGAACAGTTCAGCCTCGCGGTGCTCATGCACCGCTACTTCGAACTCGGAGGCTGGACCACCGTCCGCCCGGCCCACCCCAAGCACCGCGGCTACGTACGCGGGTGGCGCCACGGCGAGTACCGCGAGGGCCCCTACGTCGCCGCGTACGGCGAGGGCGGCGGCAAGGCCACCGTGGACGAGATCCGGGCCGCGAAGGGCATCGACTGGTCCACCGACCACCGCAGGCTCCGCGAGGCGCTGCCGCCCGCCTACACGGAATGGGTCGGCCGCGCCTACCTCGCCGCCCTCGCACCCGGGCGGGAGGCGGCGGCATGAGCGAGCCCCTCACCGTCTCCCTGGACACCCTGCACCTGCTCGCCGCCGCCCTGCTGTGCGGCGAGCGGGGCTGGCCCGTCATCCCGCTGGTGCCGGGCGCCAAGCGGCCCACCGGGCACCCCGAACGTGACTGCCCCCGCACCGGACGCTGCGCCGGCGGGCACCGCACCCCCGAACAGCGCGCCACCACCGACCCCGAGCTGATCCACACCGCATGGGCGCATCACCCGTACAACGTCGGGATCGCGACCGGACCGGCCGGCCTGCTGGTCGTCGATCTGGACATGCCGAAGGAGGAAGAACCTGAAGGAGCGCCTGACGGCGCCACTTCTTTCAAGGCGCTCTGCGAGCGCCACGGCCAGCCCTACCCGCACACCTACCAGGTGCGGACCCCGAGCGGGGGCCTCCATCTGTACTTCACGGCCCCGAGTGGGGTGCGGTTGAAGTGCAGCGTCAAGCGGCTCGCCCCGAACATCGACACCCGTGCCTGGGGCGGCTACGTCGTCGCCGCGGGCAGCACCACCCCGCAGGGCGCCTACGAGGTAGCCGAGGCGGCCCCGGTCGCCGCGCTGCCCACGTGGCTGGCCACCCTGCTGACCGAACCCGCGAAACCTGCCGAACCGCCGACGCTCGCGCCGGTGCTGGACGGCAGCAAGGCCGCGCGCACGGCTCTGGAACGGGAGTGCGCGGTCATCCGAGCCGCTCGCGAGGGCGGCCCGAACGGGCGCAACAACACCCTGCACCGCAGTGCGTGCAAGGTGGCCCGGTTCGTCGCCTGGGGACACATCGACCGCCACACGGTCGAACAGGCAATCCAGGCGGCGGGAGAGTCGACGGGACTGCCGGCTGCCGAGTGCCGCACCACGATCCGCAGCGCCATGGAGTGGATCGTGGCGAACGCGACACCGCGGGAGGTCGCGTGACCACCAACCACTCCCCCCGCCTGGATTGCCTCATCCCCGCCCCCGACGGGCCGCAGGACGCCCTGCCCGCCCGTGTCGGAGCAGGCGAGGGCGGCCGACAGAAGGTCGCCCGAAGGGCGCCCTTTCAGCTCTTCCCCACGATCCACCGAACCTCATGCACGACCTGTAATTCCGGAAGGAGGAACGCCGCATGACCGGCTCGCAGAACCCGATGGACGGCGCCGCGCTGCTCGATGAGGTGGAAGCGTTCCACCGCAGGTTCAACGTCTTCCCTACCGAGCACGCCTACGTCGCGGTCGCATTGTGGGACGCCCACGCGCACCTCATTGACGCATTCGACGGCACCGCTCGCCTCGCGTTCCTCTCTCCCGAGCCCGGATCGGGCAAGTCCCGTGCGCTGGAGATCGTGGAGACCCTCACCCCGCGCGCGGCCACCACCGTCAACGCCTCTGCCAACGCGCTGTTCCGACTGGTAGAGGCGGACGGAGGTACCCCGACCCTGCTCTTCGACGAGATCGACACCGTGTTCGGCCCCAAGGCCGGCGGCAACGAAGAGGTCCGCGGGTTCCTCAACTCCGGTTACCGGCGTGGCGCCAAGTCCCTGCGCTGCGTCGGCGACGGCTCCAACCAGAGCACCGAGTGGTTCTCCTCGTTCTGCGCGGTCGCCATGGCTGGCTTGGGCTCCCTCCCGGACACGATCCTGACCCGCTCCGTGATCATCCGTATGCGCAAGAAGGCCCCAAACGAGAAGGCCGAGCCGTACCGCCGGCGCGTCCACGAAAAGCAGGGCCACGCACTGCGGGACCGGCTCGCCGACTGGGCCACCGCCATCCATGACGAGGTCGCCGCGGCCTGGCCGGAGATGCCCGAGGGCGTGTCAGACCGGCCCGCCGACGTTTGGGAACCGCTCCTGGCGGTCGCCGACGCTGCTGGCAGCCACTGGCCCGAGCGGGCCCGCAGCGCATGCGTCGCGCTCATCAAAGCCGCTGCCCAGGGTGATGAGGCATCCCTCGGGGTGCGACTACTCACCGATCTGCGCGACCGCGTGTTCTGCGGGGCCGATCGCATGCCAAGTGCCGCCATCCTCGAAGTCCTGCTGGGACTCGATGACGCCCCGTGGGCCGATATGAGCGAGGACGGGCAAAGCACCAAACCGCTCACCGCACGCGGCCTGTCCAAGCTCCTGAGCCAATACGTACGTCCCGACAACACCCCCATCAAGCCCCGCGGCATCCGCGTCGGCAGCGGCACCCCCAAGGGCTACTACGCGGAAGACCTCCACGACGCCTGGACCCGCTATTGCCCCCCTCCCCCCGAGAAGTCCGCAACATCCGCAACGTCCGCAACACCGCAGGTCAGCGAGGGTGAATCTGTGGCGGAAGACCCCTCCGAGAGCCGCCACGTGTCCGCGGAAACCGACACACGGCAACTCCGCATCGCTGGCTGACCAGCCGCAACCGCGTCGTGCCGCCGCGCACCCCGCGCGGCGGCACCTATCCGCAACACAACCAGCATCCGCCACAGATCCAAGCCGCTGACCAGCAATGTTGCGGTGTGGCGGATGTTGCGGATTCCCCAGAAGGCCCCAGACGAGGAGTCGCAACAATGGCTCGCCCCAAGATGCTCAAGCTCTCCGAAGTCCTCGAAGAGATCGACATGAGTCGCGCCGCCTTCTATCGGATGCGTGCGCGGGGCAAGGCCCCGAAGTTGATCAAGCTCCCCAATGGCCAGCTCCGCTGCCGCCGCGTCGACCTCGACGCGTGGTGGTCGTCCATGGAAGACGCTGCCGCCTGACCACCTCCCGCACACCCAAGACACGAGGGGCCCGCCTCCGGCAGGCCCCTCTGGAGTTCATATGGCACTGACCTACGACGTTCGCCTCTACGCGATCGAGGTTCGCAAGGATCGGCCGAAGTCCTACCGCGTGCGCTGGCTGGTCGGGGAGCGTAAGCACTCCAAGAGCTACGCGCTGAAGGTCCAAGCCGAGGGGCGACGCTCGGAGCTGATGTCTGCCGTACGGCGCGGCGACCAGTTCGACGAGGAGACAGGCCTCCCCGTCTCGGAGTTGCGCGCCAAGCAGAGTTCCGTGACGTGGTACGAGCACAGCCGCGCGTACGTCGACCGCAAGTGGGCGCTGGCCCCGGCGAAATCGCGGAAGAACTACGCCGATGCGCTAGCCACCATCACTCCTGCGCTCGTAAAAACACAAGCGGGAATGCCCGATGCCGCGCTCATGCGACGCGCGCTGTACGGGTGGGCGTACAACCGGAATCGTTGGGACGAGACCCCACCGGACGATGTGGCTCGTGCCCTCGCCTGGATCGCCAAGCACTCCATGCCGGTCACTGCGATGGAGGATCCCGCAACCGTCCGTCTCGCTCTGGACGCGCTGTCCCGACGGCTGGACGGCAAAGAGGCATCGCCGCGCACCGCAAAGCGCAAGCGGGCCTGCCTGAGCGACGTCCTTGGACTCGCCGTGGAAAAGCAGTACTTCACCATGCCGGTCAACCCGATCACGGTCGTGAAATGGATCGCCCCGAAGTCGGTGGAAGCGGTGGACCCCGAGAGTGTCGCCAACCCTCGCCAGGTCCGCGCCCTGCTGGCTGGGGTGCGTGAGCAGGGCCCGCGGGGACGGCACCTGGAAGCGTTCTTCGGGTGCCTGTACTACGCCGCCATGCGCCCTGCCGAAGTCGCTGGACTGCGGATGAACCAGTGCCACCTCCCGGAGACGGGGTGGGGGATGCTCACCCTGCGACAGGGAGTTGTCCGCGCCGGACGAAGTTGGACCGACGACGGCACGGCGCACGAGACGCGCCACCTCAAGGCCCGCGCGAAGAATGACTCCCGTCCAGTACCGATCCCACCGCACTTCGTCCGCCTCCTACGAGAGCACATCGCCACTCACGGGACGGCACCCGATGGCCGCCTCTTCCGGACGAACCGCAACGGCGTTCTACAAGAGACCGGCTATGGCGAGGTGTGGGCCAAGGCCCGGAAGGACGTGCTCACCGAAGCGGAGACGTCCTCGCTGCTGGCCCGTCGTCCCTACGACCTCCGTCACGCCGGCGTCTCGTTCTGGCTCAGTTCCGGGGTGGACGCCATGGAGTGCGCCCGCCGAGCCGGACACAGCATCGCGGTGCTGCACAAGGTGTACGCCAAGGTGCTTGACCAGACACGCGAGCGTGCGAACAGCCGGATCGACGCAGCGCTTCGGGAGTGGAACGAGCCAGAGTGACCATGCTCACCCCCGGGGGACACCTGGGGGACGCGCACTGATCAACAGTGGGATATGGGCGGTACGAGGTGAGACACGTCCACGTCCCGGCCACGGCGAATCGAACGGCGCGGGCAACGCAGAGACCCCCTCTCACCAGGCGATTAACCTGGTGAGAGGGGGTCTCTCTCAGCGTGGCGGCGCCAGGATTCGAACCTGGGAAGGCTGAGCCGGCAGATTTACAGTCTGCTCCCTTTGGCCGCTCGGGCACACCGCCGGGGTTGCTGCCCTTCGAACCGTCTTTCGGCGGTGCTCCGTGGCAACGACGTAAACAATACCCGATGCCCAGGGGTGCTTCGCCACCTGATTGATCTGCGCCCGCGGGGCGTGGGGTGACTAGGCTTGGGCGGATGCGGCCCGGGCCCACGACGGGTTCGGCGCCCGCCCCCACGTACGCCGATACACATCCGTACGCACGCCGACACGCACCCTGATACAAGGAGCCACAGGACATGGCCGACTCCAGTTTCGACATCGTCTCGAAGGTCGAGCGGCAGGAGGTCGACAACGCCCTCAACCAGGCCGCCAAGGAGATCTCCCAGCGCTACGACTTCAAGGGCGTGGGTGCCTCGATCTCGTGGTCCGGTGACAAGATCCTGATGGAGGCGAACTCCGAGGACCGGGTCAATGCGGTCCTCGACGTCTTCCAGTCCAAGCTGATCAAGCGTGGGATCTCGCTGAAGGCGCTCGACGCGGGCGAGCCGCAGCTCTCCGGCAAGGAGTACAAAATCTTCGCGTCGATCGAGGAGGGCATCTCCCAGGACAACGCGAAGAAGGTCGCGAAGATCATTCGTGACGAGGGTCCGAAGGGCGTGAAGGCCCAGGTGCAGGGCGACGAGCTGCGGGTCAGCTCGAAGAGCCGCGACGACCTTCAGTCCGTCATCTCCCTGCTGAAGGGCAAGGACTTCGACTTCGCGATCCAGTTCGTGAACTACCGGTGATCCGCTGAGCCACCGAGCCGCTGACCGACGGCTCCACGGCTTCAACGCTTCACCGCTGCACGACTTCACGAGGAAGGGTGGGCACCTGGCCGGTGCCCACCCTTCTCGCCTGCTGGCTGCGGTTCGGGGTGGATCAGTCGCGCGAGTTGCCGAACAGGAGGCGGTAGGCAATCAGGAGGACGAGTGAGCCGCCGATCGCGGCCGCCCAGGTGGCGCCGTCGAAGAAGTCCTTCGAGATCGGGTGGTCCAGCCAACGGGCCGATATCCAGCCGCCGATGAACGCGCCCGCGACTCCGATGAGGGTCGTCCCGAGGATGCCGCCCGGGTCGCGCCCCGGCAGCAGGAACTTGGCGATGGCTCCGGCCAACAGTCCGAGGATGATCCAGCCGATGATGCTCATGCCCTGAACCTGCCCTTCCGCGCTGTGCTCGCACGGTCCGAGGACTGTGATCTACGTCCCGGCGCACCGTGCGGATCCTGCCGAAGAGGACGTCAGGGCCACACTCCGTGGTTGCATTCGGTCAGTAGGGTGCCGCACATGACGCAACCCGCCGCCGAACTTCGGCGCACCCTGGGGGTGACCGACGCCGTCGTGATCGGGCTCGGTTCGATGATCGGCGCCGGCATCTTCGCCGCCCTCGGTCCGGCTGCCCGCGCCGCCGGGTCCGGGCTGCTGCTCGGACTCGCCGTCGCCGCCGTGGTCGCCTACTGCAACGCCACGTCCTCGGCTCGGCTGGCCGCCCTGTACCCCGCCTCGGGCGGCACGTATGTGTACGGACGCGAACGCCTCGGTCCGTTCTGGGGTTACCTCGCGGGCTGGTCCTTCGTGGTCGGGAAGACGGCCTCCTGTGCGGCGATGGCTCTGACGGTGGGGGCGTACGTCTGGCCGGGACAGGCTCATGCCGTGGCCGTCGCGGCCGTGGTGGCGCTGACCGCGGTGAACTACGGCGGCATCCAGAAGTCCGCCTGGCTGACCCGGGTGATCGTGGCGGTGGTCCTCGCTGTCCTCGCTTCCGTCGTGGTGGTGTGTCTGGGGTCGGGCGCGTCCGAGGCCGGGCGGCTGGACGTGGGGGCCTCCGGCGGCACGGGCGGGGTGCTGCAGGCTGCCGGTCTGTTGTTCTTCGCGTTCGCGGGTTACGCGCGCATCGCAACCCTCGGCGAGGAGGTACGGGATCCCGCGCGCACCATCCCCCGCGCGATCCCCCTGGCCCTGGGCATCACGCTGGTCGTCTACGCGGCGGTGGCGGTGGCTGTCCTTTCCGTGCTCGGTGCCGATGCCCTGGGACGTGCGGGTGCGCCGCTGGTCGAGGCGGTGCGGGCGGCCGGCGTGCCGGGGCTCGCGCCGGTGGTGCGGGTCGGTGCCGCCGTGGCCGCGCTCGGCTCACTGCTCGCCCTGATCCTGGGCGTCTCACGGACGACGCTGGCCATGGCACGGGACGGACATCTGCCCCGCGCGCTGTCCGCCGTCCACGCCCGGTTCCAGGTGCCGCACCGGGCTGAGGCGGCCGTGGGTGCGGTGGTCGCGGTCCTCGCCGCCACGGTGGACGTGCGGGGCGCGATCGGGTTCTCCTCCTTCGGTGTGCTGGCGTACTACGCGGTGGCCAACGCGTCGGCTTGGACGCTGGGTTCGACTTCGGGGTCGGGAGCGGGATCGCCTGCAGGTTCGGCTTCGGATGCGGATTCGGGCTCGGGTTCGGGTTCGGTGGCTCGGGTGGTTCCGGCGGTGGGTCTGCTCGGGTGCGGGGTACTGGCGTTCGCGCTGCCGGCGGTTTCGGCGGTCGTGGGGGCGGGAGTGCTGGGGGTCGGGGCGATCGCGTACGGCGTGCGGAAGTGGCGGGCGCGGTAGGGGGAGGCAGCGGCGTACGTGGGGCGGCTGCGTCGGGGCGGTGCAGCCGACAGGTCGGCCGTGGTGCGTGCGTCGGCGGGCGGCGCGGCCCGCGCGGCCTGTAGTTGACCCCGCCTCAGTCGCAATGGTCGCGCCGAGTTGTGCGGGGTCGGGATCCCCTGTGTCAGGACGGCTGAACTGACCGGTTCGCTCGTATTCGGAACTCCGCCCAAGGGGTCATCTCCAGCTCCTCGTTCATCTCCTCGTACCAGCCCGTACCGTCGACCCACGCTCGCAGCCAGTCCGCGAGGGTGACGCTGTCGACGAACCAGGAGTGGTCGCAGTCGCCTGCGTTGGGCTCGAAGAGCAGAACGGGGGCTCCCTCGGTGTGGCAGTCCACGCACGCGTACATCGCGCAGCCCCAGTGGGATATCGGCAGGACGCCTTCGGGCCAGGGCCAGTCGGGGTCCTTGCGGCTGCTCTTGCGGTTGGCGAGGTACTGCACGACAGCCGCGGGCTCGCCGGCCGGCGGGCTGTCGAGAAGCGGCAACAGCCCGTACTCCGGGCCGAATCCACCGTCTCCTACGTGCAGGTAGAGGTCTGCGAGCAGCGGGGGCAGGTGGAATCCCAGCGCAGCCTCGGCGCGGTTCAGGGTGGCCACGTCCACCGGCTCGGGGAGGGAGGCCCAGCCCCACGGACGGGTGTTGCGGGCCTTGTCCGCCACCCGTGCCAGCAACTGCTCGCTCTCGGTCATGCATTCATGATGCAGGGCGGCACCGACAGTCGGGCGGGCCTGTGGACAACCATCGACCTGTGGACAACCACCGGTCCGAGCCCGACCACCTGCCTGTGGACAACTGCGGCGGGCACTCCCGAGTCCGCCCGTCAGCGAGCCGCGAACGGTACGTCCGTGGGGACGATCTCCCTGCCCAGCGGGAAGAGGGACACGGGGATCAGCTTGAAGTTGGCGATGCCGAACGGGATTCCGATGATCGTCAGACAGAGGACGAGTCCGGTGGCGATGTGGCCCAGGGCGAGCCACCAGCCGGCGAGGACCAGCCACAGGACGTTGGCCAGGCAGGAAGGGGCGCCCGCGTCCCGGCGCTCGATCGTGGTGTACCCGAAGGGCCACAGGGCGTAGACGCCGATGCGGAAGGCGGCTATCCCGAACGGGATGCCGATGATCGTGATGCAGAGCAGCACACCCGCGGCCAGGTATCCGAGGAAGAGCCAGAAGCCGCTCAGGATGAGCCAGATGACGTTCAGGATGGTTTTCACTGGGGGCGACCTGCCATCTTCTCGAGCCGGGCGATGCGCTCCGCCATCGGCGGGTGCGTCGAGAACATCTTGGACAGTCCCTGACCAGGGCGGAAGGGGTTCGCGATCATCATGTGACTCGCGGTCTCGATGCGTGGCTCCGGGGGCAACGGCAGCTGCTGGGTGCCCGTTTCGAGCTTGCGCAGGGCACTGGCGAGCGCGAGGGGGTCGCCGGTGAGCTGGGCTCCGGAGGCGTCCGCCTCGTACTCCCTGGAGCGGCTGATCGCCAGCTGGATGAGGCTGGCCGCCAGCGGCCCGAGGATCATGATCAGCAGCATGCCGAGGAGGCCCGGGCCGTCATCGTCGTCGGACCGGCCGACCGGGATCAGCCAGGCGAAGTTGACGAGGAACATGATCACGGAGGCGAGCGCGCCGGCGACCGACGAGATCAGGATGTCGCGGTTGTAGACGTGGCTGAGCTCATGGCCGATGACGCCGCGCAGTTCGCGCTCGTCCAGGATCCGCAGGATGCCGTCGGTGCAGCACACCGCGGCGTTGCGCGGGTTGCGGCCGGTCGCGAAGGCGTTGGGTGCCTCGGTCGGCGAGATGTACAGGCGCGGCATCGGTTGGCGGGCCTGGGTGGAGAGCTCGCGGACCATGCGGTAGAGGGCCGGCGCCTCGAACTCGCTCACCGGGCGCGCGCGCATCGCGCGTAGAGCCAGCTTGTCGCTGTTCCAGTACGCGTACGCGTTGGTGCCCAGCGCGATCAGGACGGCCACGATCAGCCCCATACGGCCGAAGAAGCTGCCGATGACGATGATGAGTGCGGACAGACCCCCGAGGAGGACTGCGGTCCTGAGCCCGTTGTGCCGGCGGTGCACGGTACGCCCTCCAAGTGGTGCCGCAGGGGAACCCTTTGCTTACTGGTCTCCGATGTCTTCCGAGCCACTGGTCCGTGGTGTCACGTCCAGTGGACCCTTCCGTTGTGCTCAACGCCAGGCGGAGGCCACGAGTTCCCTGGTGGGCGTGGAGGCCCAGGTGGGCCGTCCGGGTGAAGGGTCGGAAGACAGGATCGGGTTCCGGCAGGGCGACGGCTCGCTTCTGTGCCGGTTGCTTCAGAAGAGGCCGGTGTCGGTGAAGCGCAGCACCAGCTGGGGTGCGCCGGAGAGGGCGAGACCGAGGACCCCGGTCAGGGCGAGCGCCACGGTCAGGGGAGCGGGAACGCGGTGCGCGGCCGGCTCGCCCTCAGGGGCCCGGAACAGCAGGGTCGTCCACTGGAGGTAGTAGAACAGCGCGATCACGACGTTGACGGCCATGACCACGGCGAGCCAGCCGAGTCCCGCCTCCACGGCCGCTGAGAAGACGGTGACCTTGGCGAACAGGCCGATGATGCCCGGTGGCAGCCCGGCCAGGCAGAGCAGGAAGAAGGCCAGGAGAAGAGCGGCGAGAGGGTTGGACGCGTAGAGGCCTCGGTAGTCGGAGAGGCGGTTCGCGGTCTTCGTACGGCCCACCAGAGCGGCCACCGCGAAGGCGCCGAGATTCACGGCGGCGTACATGAGGGCGTAGGCGACGGTGGAGCCCACGGACCGCTCGGCATTGTCGGAGTACGCGGCCGCGGCGATCGGGACGAGGAGGTAGCCGGCCTGGCCGACGGACGACCAGGCGAGCAGTCGTACGGCGCTGTACGCGCGTGTGGCCTGCTGTCGGAGGGCGCCGACGTTGCCGACCGTCATGGTGAGGGCGGCCAGCGCGGCGAGCGCCGGGCCCCAGACGTCGGCGTAGGACGGCAGCGCGACGACGGTGATGAGGATCAGGCCGGAGAACCCGACCGCCTTGCCGACGACCGACAAGTAGGCGGCGATCGGGAGGGGCGCGCCCGCGTACGTGTCGGGCACCCAGAAGTGGAAGGGCACCGCGGCGGTCTTGAAGGCGAAGCCGACGAGGGTGAGGACGACGCCGGTCTGGGCGAGGGTGTGGAGCTGTCCGTCGACGTGCTGGATGCGGTCGGCGACCTGGGTGAGGTACAGGGTGCCCGTCGAGGCGTACACGAAGCTGATGCCCATGAGGCTGACCGCGGTCGCGGTGACCGAGGACAGGAAGAACTTCAGCGCCGCTTCCGACGATTTCCTGTCGCCGTGCCGGATGCCCACGAGCGCGAAGGCGGGCAGGGAGGCGACCTCAAGGGCGACGATGAGGGTCGCCAGGTCGCGGGAGGCGGGCAGGAGAGCGGCGCCGGCCGCGGAGGAGAGCAGCAGGAACCAGTACTCCCCTTCGGGGAGCTGCTTGTCCGCGTCCTTGAGGGTGGTGACCGACAGGAGGGCCGCCAGCAGGGCGCCACCGAGGACCAGGACCTGGATGACGAGTGTGAAGCGGTCCACCGTGTAACTGCACACGTGTGTGTCGCCGGTCAGGCAGAAGGTGCTGCGGTCGCCGTCCAGGAGGGGCAGCAGCAGGAGCGCGGCGGCAGCGAGGCCCGCGACCGACAGCCAGCCGAGCAGGGCCTTCTTCCCGTCACCGACGAACAGGTCGGCGACCAGGACGACGAGCCCGACGACCGCCACGAGGGTCGGGGGTGCGATGGCGAGCCAGTCGACGGACTGGACGAGGTTCGCGGCCATCGCGGCCGGCGACTCGGCCGAGGATGCCAGTGGCTGGGCCACGGCGGCCAGGGTGCTCATCGTTTGCCTCCTGCGAGGAGCTGCTGCACGGCCGGGTCGGTCAGGCCCAGGAGGGCCTTCGGCCACAGGCCCGCTACGACGGTGAGGGCGACGAGCGGCGTCCATGCGGCGAACTCGTACGTGTGGACGTCGGCGAGTTGTGGGGCGTCCTGGGGTACGGCGCCCATGCAGACGCGGCGGACCACGACGAGCATGTACGCGGCCGTCAGGAGGGTGCCGAACGCGCCGATCGCCATGAAGGTGAGGAAGGCGGGGCGGCTGAGGTCGTCGGCGGGCTTGAACGCGCCGAAGAGGGCCAGCATCTCGCCCCAGAACCCGGCGAGCCCGGGGAGCCCGAGCGAGGCCACCGCTCCGAAGGCCAGCAGGCCGCCGAGACGGGGGGCCTTGCCGTACAGGGCCGCGCCGGTCTCCTCTGCGAGGGTGTCGAGATCGGTGGTGCCCGTACGGTCCTTCAGCGCGCCGACCAGGAAGAACAGGAGCCCGGTGATGAGGCCGTGGGCGATGTTGGCGAACAGGGCGCCGTTCACGCCGGTCGGGGTCATGGTGGCGATGCCGAGGAGGACGAAGCCCATGTGGCCGACGGACGAGTAGGCGATGAGGCGCTTGAGGTCGCCCTTCGCTCCCCGCTTGGCGAGGGCGAGGCAGGCCAGGGATCCGTAGATGATCCCGACCACGGCGAAGGCGGCGAGGTAGGGCGCGAACTCGCGGAAGCCGTCGGGCGCGACCGGGAGCAGAATACGGACGAACCCGTACGTACCCATCTTCAGCAGGACACCGGCCAGCAGGACCGAGCCGACGGTGGGCGCGGCGGTGTGGGCGTCGGGCAGCCAGCTGTGCAACGGCCACATCGGGGTCTTGACCGCGAGCCCGATCCCGATCGCCAGAACGGCGATGACCTGCACGGATGCGGTCAGTGACCGGCCGTTGTCAGTGGCGAGTGCCACCATGTCGAATGTGCCCGCCTTGATCCCGATCAGGAGCAGGCCGAGCAGCATGACGACCGAACCGAGCAGGGTGTACAGGATGAAGCGCCAGGCGGCGGCCTGACGTTCCGCGCCGCCCCAGCGGGCGATGAGGAAGTACATCGGGATGAGCACCGTCTCGAACGCAAGGAAGAACAGCAGCAGATCGAGGACGGCGAAGGTCGCGAGGGTGCCGGACTCGAGGACGAGAAGCAGCGCGACAAAGGCCTTCGGGGTCGGCCCCGAGGGCATCTTGAAGTAGGAGTAGAGCGCGCAGAGGAAGGTCAGCAGCGCGGTCAGGACCAGAAGGGGGAGGGAGATGCCGTCGATGCCGAGGTGGATGCGCACGTCGAGTGCGGGGATCCAGCTGATGTCGGTCGTGGCCTGCATCTTCGACGGATGGTCGTGGTCGAAGCCGAGCGCGAGGACGATCGCGGCGATGAGAATCACGCCGGTGACCGTGACGCCGTGCCGCAGGACCGCCTGCTCGGGCGACTTCCCCTTCAGTCCGGGCGGGGCGGGCAGCAGGGCCGTGACGGCGCCGAGGAGCGGACCGGCCACGATCAACGCCAGAAGAAACTGCATCACGGACTCGTTGATATCGATCACGCCTGCTCACGCTCCCGTGGCGACGAGGACGACGGCGACCGCGAGGACGACGGTGCCGGCGAGCAGCGCGCTCACATAGGTCTGGAGATTGCCGGTCTGGGCTCGCCGTACGGCGACGCCGAGCCAGCGGGGCAACGCGCCCGCGCCGCGCACGTACGTCTCGACGACCTCCCGGTCCAGGAACCGCACGAGGGTGGCTCCGGCCTGGACAGGGCGGACGAAGACGGCCGTGTAGAGGGCGTCCAGGTGGAAGCCGACGGCCGCGTGGCGGTGCAGGGGGCCCAGCAGCAGCCGTCCGGGGTCGGCGGGGTCAGGCGCGTAGGCCACGTCTCCGTAGGCGGGCTCGTGCGTGGCGATGGCTTCGGCCTCGACCAGTCCGGCGTCGCCCTCGGGGTGGGCGGCGACCGCACCCAGCGGGACGCCGGCCGCGGCCGCGCTGGTGTGGCGCCAGGCGGCGTACGTGACCAGGCCGCCGATCAGGGCCACGCCCGTACCGAGGACGGAGGTGGTGAGGGTCGGGGTGAGGTCGCGTCCGTCGAACCAGTCGGGCAGCACGCGGTAGGCGAAGGCGCCGAGGGCGAGGGAGGGGACTGCGAGAACCCACAGCACCACGTTCATCGTCAGCGGCTGACGGCCGTGGTCGGGCGCTTCGGGGCCTCGCCCGTGGAAGGCCAGCAGCCACAGGCGGGTCGCGTACGCCGCGGTGAGCAGGGCCGTGAGCAGGCCGGCCACCAGGGTGATCCAGCCGGCGGCGCCGGGGGCGTGCTCGGTGTGGCCGGTGGCGACGTGCTCGGCGGCGCCGAGGACGGACTCCTTGGAGAAGAAGCCGCTGAAGGGCGGGATCGCGGCGAGCGCGAGGAGCGCCACGGTCATCGTCCAGAAGGCGTCGGGGATCCGGACGCGCAGGTCCTTCATGCGGGACATGGCGGCCAGTGAGTTGGTGCCGGCGGCGTGGATGATCACGCCGGCCGCGAGGAACAGGAGCGCCTTGAAGGCGCCGTGGGACAGGAGGTGGAAGACGGCGGCGCCGCGGTCGCCGACGGCGAGGGCGCCGGTCATGTAGCCGAGCTGGCCGATCGTCGAATAGGCGAGGACGCGCTTGATGTCGTCCTGGGCGAGTGCGGCGAGACCGGAGCCGAGCATCGTGACGCCGGCCATGACGGCGAGGACGACCATCGCGGCCTGGGAGGCCTCGAAGACCGGAAGGAGTCGGGCGATGAAGTAGACACCGGCGGCGACCATCGTGGCGGCGTGAATGAGCGCGGAGACGGGCGTGGGGCCTGCCATCGCGTCGGGGAGCCAGGTGTGCAGCGGGAACTGCGCCGACTTGCCCGCCACGCCCGCGAGCAGGAGCAGGGCGATCAGGGTCGGGTGGTCGAGTCCGCCGTGCGCGACGGCGTCGAGGACCTTCGTGATCCGGAAGGACCCCGTGTCGGTGGCCAGCGCGAACAGGCCGATCAGGAAGGGGACGTCGCCGAGCTTGGTCACCAGGAAGGCCTTGAGGGAGGCGGCGCGGGCCTCGGGGGTCTCCCAGTAGTGGCCGACGAGGAAGTACGAGCAGATGCCCATGACCTCCCAGCCGACCAGCAGCACGATCAGGTCGCCGGAGTAGACGACGAGCAGCATCGCGGAGGTGAACAGGGAGACGAGAGCGGCATACGAGGGGTAGCGCGGGTCGTCGCGCAGATAGCCCGTCGAGTAGATCTGCACGCAGGTGGCGACGAAGGCCACCAGGACGGCGACGAGGGCGGCGAAGCCGTCGACGTACAGGGCGAGTTCGATCGGGACGGAGCCGGTCGGGGTGAGTTCGGTGGCCGCGCTCACCGTCTGGTCGCCGCCCTGGCGTACGGCGACCACCGCGGCCAGCGCGAGGGCGGCCAGCGTCGGGACGACAGCGAGGGGGCGGACGAAGCCGGGGGCGGTGCGGCCCAGGAGCAGGCCGGCCGCGGCACCCAGGAACGGAAGGAGGGGGACGAGGACGGCGAGGGTGGTCGTGGTCACGCGGTGGCCTCAGCCTTCCCGGTCCGCCCGGTCTCCGCGGCCGGCTCGGCCGTGCGGGCGTCGTCGTCGGTGTCGTCGGGGCCGTGGCCCTCGGCGGTGTCGCGGAGCTTGTCGATGTCGGCGGTGCCGCGATTGCGGTGGACGGCGAGGACGATCGCGAGGCCGATGCCGATCTCGGCTGCGGCGATGGCGATGGTGAACAGGGTCAGGGCCTGACCGGAGTGCAGGGTCTCCTCGGCGGCCCTGCTGAGCCAGACGTCGAAGGCGACCAGGTTCAGGTTGACGGCGTTGAGCATCAGCTCGACCGACATCAGGACGAGGATCGCGTTGCGGCGGGCGAGGACTCCGTAGAGGCCGGTGCAGAAGAGGAGGGCGGCGAGTACGGCGGGATAGGCGAGGTGCATCAGCGGGCGCCTTCCTGCTCGGCAGGGTTGGTTTCCTCGGCCGAACCGGTTTCCTTGGCCGACCGGGTTGCCTCGAGTCGCCCATTTCGCCCGATCGGGTGATTACGGGAATTCGGAGCGGACGGGGAACTACCGGGCGCGGCTCGGGAGTTCAGAGGGGGAGAGCTCGACTCCGCCTTCGCCTTGCGGGACAGGACGATCGCGCCGACCAGGGCCGCGAGAAGCAGGACGGAGAGGGCCTCGAAGGGGAGGACCCAGTTCTGGAAGAGGCTGGCGCCGGTGGCCTCGGTGGAGCCGGCGGCAGGGCCGTCCAGGTCGATCCAGGTGGTGCGGAAGGCGTCGGCGACCACCCAGACCAAGGCGGCGGCAGCGGCGACGGCCACCACGAGGGCGGCCCAGCGGTTGCCGGAGTCGGCGTCCGGAGAACGGCCGATGGGGGCCCTGGTGAGCATCAGACCGAACAGAAGGAGGACCACTACGGAACCGACATAGATGAGGACCTGCACCCAGGCGATGAACTCGGCGGTGAGCAGGAGGTATTCGACGGCGAGGCCGCCGAGGGCCACCACCAGCCACAGGGCGGCGTGCACCAGCTGCTTGGTGGTGACGGTGACGAGGGCGGCGCCGAAGGTGACCAAACCGACGAGCAGGAAGGCGACCTCGACGCCGGTCGGGGAGAGGAAGCCGTGGGATTCGGCGGCGACTGTGGTGAGCGTGGGGTGCGCCGCCGTCGCGGTGGCTGCGGCGAGGGTCACGGGGCGTCTCCCTCAGGGGCGGTCGGCCCGGCGGGCGGCTCGGTGGGCGGCTCGGTCGGCCGGGGGCGCGGTTCGGTGGGCTCGGGCTTCGGTCCGGCTTGGTCCGTCGGTCCGGGCTTCAGTCCGGCGTGGCCCGTCGGTCCAGGCCCCGGCCCACCTGGGTCCGTCGGCTCGGTCTTGGGCCCAGCCGGGGCCGTCGGCTCGGCGTTGGAGCCGGTCGGGTCCGCAGGCTCGGGCTGGGTCGTGGCCAGCTTCTCGGCGGTTTTGCGGGCGGCGGTGATCTCCTTCGGTTCCTCCGCGCCGGGGTCGAGGGCGGGCGGGGCCGGGACGGTCCACATCCACTCGCGGAGCTTGTCCCGCTCGTGGGTGAGGTCGCGGATGTCGGTCTCGGCGTACTCGAACTCGGGCGACCAGAACAGGGCGTCGAAAGGACACACCTCGATGCAGATACCGCAGTACATGCAGAGGGAGAAGTCGATGGCGAAACGGTCGAGGACGTTGCGGCTGCGTTCGCGGCCACCGGGGGTCGCGGCGGGGACCGTCTCCTTGTGGGAGTCGATGTAGATGCACCAGTCGGGGCACTCGCGGGCGCAGAGCATGCAGACCGTGCAGTTCTCCTCGAACAGGCCGATCACTCCGCGGGTGCGGGGCGGGAGGTCGGGCTGGGTGTCGGGGTACTGCTCGGTGACGGTCTTCTTCGTCATCGTGCGCAGGGTGACGGCCAGGCCCTTGGCGAGGCCGCTGCCAGGAATCGGGGCCATGGCTACTGGATCACCACCTTGACGATGCCGGTGAGGGCGATCTGGGCGAGGGAGAGGGGGACGAGGAGAGTCCAGGAGAGCTTCTGGAGCTGGTCCTCGCGCAGGCGGGGGTAGGTCACGCGGAGCCAGATGACGACGAAGGCGAGCAGGGCTGTCTTGAGGAGGGTCCAGACCCAGCCGAGGCCGTCAGCGCCCCAGGGGCCGTGCCAGCCGCCCAGGAAGAGGACGGTGGTGAGGCCGCACAGGACGACGATTCCGGCGTACTCGGCGAGGAGGAACAGGGCGAAGCGGAGGCCGGTGTACTCGGTGTAGGCACCGAAGATGATCTCCGAGTCGGCGACGGGCATGTCGAAGGGAGGGCGCTGGAGTTCGGCGAGGCCGGCGACGAAGAAGACGATCGCGCCGACGATCTGCCAGGGAAGCCACCACCACTCGAAGGCGTCGACGATGCCGGGGAGGGAGACAGTCCCGGCGGCCATCGCCACGGAGGCGGCGGTGAGCAGCATCGGGAGTTCGTAGGCGAGGAGCTGGGCGGCGGTGCGGAGGCCGCCGAGGAGGGAGAACTTGTTGGCGGAGGCCCAGCCGGCCATGAGGGAGCCGAGGACGCCCACGCCCATCACGGCGAGCACGAAGAAGACGCCCGCGTCGACGACCTCGCCGACGGCGCCCTCGCCGGGGCCGATCGGGATGGCGAGGAGGACGAGGAGGTAGGGCAGGAGGGCGACGGCGGGGGCGAGTTGGAAGATGCGGCGGTCCGCGCCTGCGGGGACGATGTCTTCCTTCTGGGCGAACTTGACTCCGTCCGCCACGAGTTGGGCCCAGCCGTGGAAACCGCCGGCGTACATGGGGCCCAGGCGGCCCTGCATGTGGGCCATCACCTTGTGCTCGGTCTGGCCGATGATCAAGGGGAAGGTGAGGAAGACGACGAAGACGATCAGGAGTCGCAGGGCGACGTCGAGAGCGTCGTTCACTGCGGGCCTCCAGCAGGGTGGTCGGGGGTGCTTCGGGGGTGGGGCTTTGAGGGGTCGGGGGTCGACGGCTCGTCGGAAGTCGTCTCGGCCGTGGGTGCTTCGGCTGCAGGCGGGTCGTCCGGGGTCGAGTCGTCCGGGGTCGAGTCGTCGTCGGGGGTGGAGTCGTCGGGGGTCCGGCCGGTGTTCTGTGGGCTTGGAGCGGCGGGTTCGGAGACCGGCTCGGCGGTCTCCGGGGCCGGGCCCTCGGAAGTCGAGGGTTTTTCGAGGCCCTTGGGTGGCTCGGGGCTCTGGGAGGGTTCCGTGTCGTCGGGGGTGCGGGGTCGCTCCGGTGCCGGGTCGTCGAAGGCCGGGCGGGCGTGGTGCCACGGGGCGTCCGAGCTGCGCGGGGGGACGGGGGTCCTGGGGCGCGCGGGGTTGGAGCCGGTTTCCTCCGGCGGGGGCGACGAGGAGGACGACGGTTCCGGGGTGGTCGTGGTGCGTTGGCTCGCGGATCCGCCTGAGGCACTACGAGCGCGACGCGGGCCCGCAGGAGCGGCACCGCTCCTCGCCGGACGCTGTGAGGTGGCTGCATCCGACGCGGGCGAGCCCTCCGCCGGGGTGTCCGTGGAGGACTCGGGCGAGCGGGCCGGCGCCGCCGACGCGGACTCGGGCGAGCCGGTCGCTGGTGCGGCCGACTGGGGCGAGGGCGTGTCAGCCACCGGAGCTGCGGGCTGGGTCTCGGGCGAGCCGGGCGTCGGAGCGCCGGACGTTCCGGACTCCCCCACCTGGCTCGCGGACCCCTCAGCAGCCGACCGCGCCCGACGCGGAACCGCACCCGCAGCCCGAGCCCCGGCCCCCGGAGCCCCGCCCGCAGCGCCTGCCCCGGCCTCGGCACCTCGCGTCCCCGCCTGACTCGCCGAACCCTCCGACGCCGACCGCGCCCGACGCGGAACCGCCCCCGCAGCCCCGGTCCCGGCACCGGCACCGGCACCCGGAACCGCACCGGCAGAGCCTGCCCCAGCCTCAGCCCCCCGCGTCTCCCCCTGACTCGCCGACCCCTCCGACGCCGAGCGGGCTCGGCGGGTGGGGCGGTCCGAGGAGGGGCGGGGGGTGCGGGTGGGGCGGGTTGGGGTGGGGGGGAGTTGGCCCTTCTGGGGGCCCCAGTCGTTGGGGTCGGGGACTCCTGGGGGGAGCATCTGGCGGCGCTTGGGGCCGCCGTGTTCGGACTCGCCCGGTTCCTTCGCGCCGGGCCAGGCCTTGGCGACCCGGGCGGCCAGGACGAAGTCCTTGCGGAGGGGGTGGCCCTCGAAGGTCTCCGGGAGGAGGAGGTGGGTGAGGGAGGGGTGGTTCTCGAAGGTGACGCCGAACATCTCGTGGGTCTCGCGCTCGTGCCAGGCGGCGCCCGCGTAGATGTCGACGGCGGTGGGGAGGACCGGCGTCTCGTGAGGGACCGTCGTGCGGAGCAGCAGGCGCCGTACCGGGGTCAGGGCCGCCACGTGGGCCGCCACGCGGAAGCCGGTGCCGGGTTCGTCGACCGCGCTCAGCCAGTCGAAGTAGGTGCAGCCCAGGTCGTCGCGGGCCACGCGCAGGGCCGTGAGCCAGGCCACCGGCGGGACGTCCACCGTGAGGACCTCGTACGACTCCTCCGCGGTGGCCTCCGGACCGAACAGCTCCTCGGCGGGGGCGGGCAGCCAGCCGACGGCGGTCACGTCGCGTCCCCCTCACCCTGACCGGCAGACCTGCCGTCGACGGCAGCACCGCCCGCACCGTCCGAAGCGTCCGCACTGCCCGAGGCGCCCGCACCGCCCGAAGCCTCCGCCCCCCGCGAGGCCTCCGGCGCCCTCACCAACCCGCTCTGGAGCGCCGCCGCCGACGCGCGCCCCCCGGACGTTGCGGCCGTCACCCCGTACCGCTCCCCCAGCGACTCCCTCGCGATCTTCTCCTGGAGTTTCAGGATGCCCTGGAGGAGGGCCTCTGGGCGGGGCGGGCAGCCGGGGACGTAGACGTCCACCGGGATGATCTGGTCGACGCCCTTCGTCACCGAGTAGGAGTCCCAGTACGGGCCGCCGCAGTTGCTGCACGCGCCGAAGGAGATGACGTACTTGGGCTCGGGCATCTGTTCGTACAGGCGCTTCACGGCAGGGGCCATCTTGTCCGTGACCGTGCCGGAGACGACCATCAGGTCGGCCTGGCGGGGACCCGGGGCGAAGGGGATGACACCGAGGCGGATGAAGTCGTGGCGGGCCATCGACGCGGCGATGAACTCGATCGCGCAGCAGGCGAGGCCGAAGTTGAAGACCCAGAGGGAGTACCGGCGGCCCCAGTTGAGGACCACCTTCATCGGCTCGGGGGCGAGACGGGCCAGCGCGCCGAGCCGTTTCGGTTCCGGGAGCAGAACGGGTTCCGAGGGGGTCACGTCCATGCCAGGACTCCCTTCTTGTACGCGTACAGCAGGCCCACGGCGAGGAAGCCCAGGAAGACGAACATCTCCACGAGCGTGGCCGCGCCGTAGCCGGGGGCCGCGAAGACCGTCGCCCACGGGAACAGGAAGATCGAGTCGACGGCGAAGATGACGTAGAGGAAGGCGTAGACGTAGTAGCGGACCTGGGTGTGGGCCCAGCCCTCGCCGACGGGGTCGACTCCGCACTCGTAGGTCAGGAGTTTCTCGGGTGTGGGGACCACGGGTCGCAGCAGGCGTCCGGCGCCGAAGGCGACCGCGACGAACAGCACGCCGACGACGGCGAGCAGTCCTACGACCGAGTACGACTGGAAGTAGTCCGCCGCGACGACAGTCGGATCGACGGTGCTTGCACCGACGACGGTCGGTTCCGGCACGTCCGCCCCTCGCTCCCTGTGAGCCGCTGAACACAGCGTGAGCTGCTGAACACCGCTGTTCGACGATCTGTACGCACGGGAGTCTAGGCCCTCGTAAAGGCGCGGTAAGCAGCCCGTCACCCCTGGAAGGGGAGGGGGTGGGGTTTTCCCCAGCACCTCGCGGCGGTCCACCTCATGGCGCACGGGCCTCTCGCCCGGCACGCTAGCGCATATGACCGAACGCCAATCGTCCCCGAGCCGTGCCGTGACCACCGGCAGAGACGGCGGAACCGACGACGGCCGGCCGCCGCCGGCCCGTCTCGCCTACGACGTGCACACGTGGAAGGAGATCGCGCACCTTCTGGCCAACCTGCCCGTGTCGGTCTTCGGATTCGTCTACGTCGTGACGGTGCTGTTCACCGGTTTCTGGCTGACCGTGACGGTGATCGGATTCCCGCTGCTGGCGGCCGGTCTGCTGGGCGCGCGGCAGCTCGGCAAGCTGGAGCGGGCGCGGGCCCGGGCGCTGCTGGGCGTGCGGGTGGACGAGCCGAGCCGGCTGCCGTGGCGCACCGGGAACGGCGGCAACGGCTTCTTCGCCCAGCTGTGGATGGGTTTGAAGGACCCCGTGGGCTGGCGGACGGTGCTGTACGACTTCATCCGGCTGCCGTGGGGCGTGCTGACCTTCACGATCACGCTGACGTCGCTGTTCGTGCTGTGGCCGGTGCTGCCGTTCATCGCCCGGGGCCTCGCCAACGTGGACCGGGCGATGGTGCGGGGACTTCTGTCGCCCTCCGACGAGCTGGAACGCCGTATCGCGGAACTGGAGTCGGACCGCGGGGTCGTGGTCGACACGGCCGCCGCCGATCTGCGGCGGATCGAGCGCGATCTGCACGACGGGGCGCAGGCCCGGCTGGTGAACCTGGCCATGGGGCTCGGTCTCGCGAAGGAGAAGCTCCTGGAGGACCCGGAGTACGCGCAGGCGATGGTCGCGGAGGCGCACGGTGAGGTGAAGCTGGCGCTCCAGGAGCTGCGGGATCTGGCGCGGGGCATCCATCCCGCCGTACTGACCGACCGCGGGCTCGACGCCGCCCTGTCCTCGGTCGCCTCGCGCTGCACGGTGCCGGTGAAGGTGACCGCCGACCTGGACGCGCGGCCGGTCCAGGCGATCGAGGGGATCGCCTACTTCACCGTCTCGGAGCTGCTCCAGAACATCAGCAAGCACAGCGGGGCGCGGTCGGCGTCGGTCGACGTGTGGCGGGCGGAGAACCGGCTGCTCATCCAGGTGTGGGACGACGGCCGCGGCGGGGCCCGGCTCGACGGCGGCACCGGTATGCGGGGCCTTGCGGAGCGACTGGACGCGGTCGACGGGCTGTTCGTCATCGACTCGCCGCCGGGCGGGCCGACGGTCGTCACGGCGGAGCTGCCGTGGCGGGACCGGGCGCCGGGCGAGAGGTAGGGAAAACCCCCCTTCCAAGACGCCGACGGCCTCCATGGTCCGTCGACCTGCGGCGCAGCAGGGTGGAACCAGGACGACACCACATGCTCGGGCGAGAGAAGAAGGACGACGTCGATGGCCACGGACTACGGGTACGACAGTGGGCTCGGGTTCCCCGAGACGGTTCGGCGGCACCGGGTGCCGGCGGGGCTGCGGGCGCCGTTCGAGGGGCGGACCTGGCGGGAGTTCGGCTATGTGCTGCTGAGCCTGCCGATCAGCATCCTGATGTTCACCTACGCCGTCACGATGGTCTCGCTGGGCGCCGGACTGCTCGTGACCTTCCTCGGCATCCCGGTCTTCGCGGCGGGGCTCGCCGGGTGCCGTGGGCTCGGGGCGCTGGAGCGGGCCCGGGCGCGGGGCCTGCTGGGCCTGGAGGTCGCGGACCCGGAGCCGCTCCGGACGCGGGGCTCCGGGTTCATGGCGTGGATCGGGGCGGTGCTCAAGAGCGGCACGTCCTGGCGGACGCTGCTGTACTCCGTGCTGCACCTGCCGTGGGCGCTGTTCTCGTTCGTCGTCGCGGTGAACTTCTGGGTGTACGGCTGGGCGCTGCTGACGTATCCGCTGTGGTTCTGGGTCTTCCCGGCGTACGCCGGTCAGGACGGGCTTCAGCTGTACGGCGACCAGACCCACAGCGTCTACCTGGACAACCCGTTCGAGATCGGGGTGACCGCGCTGGTGGGGCTGTTGTTCACGCTGGCCACGCCGTGGATCGTACGGGCGCTGACGACGGTGGACCGGGTGATGGTGCACGGGCTGCTGGGGCCGACCCGGCTGTCGGCGCGGGTGGTGGAGCTGGAGTCGGACCGGGGGGTCGTGGTGGACACGGCGGCCGCCGATCTGCGGCGGATCGAACGCGATCTGCACGACGGTGCGCAGGCCCGGCTGGTGGCGCTGGCGATGGACCTGGGGCTCGCGAAGGAGAAGCTCACGGAGGATCCGCAGGCGGCGGCGCGGATGGTGGACGAGGCGCACGGTGAGGTGAAGACGGCGCTTCAGGAGCTGCGGGATCTGGCACGGGGGATCCATCCCGCCGTGCTGACGGACCGGGGGCTGGATGCGGCGCTGTCCTCGGTGGCCTCGCGCTGCACGGTTCCGGTGCAGGTGGAGGTGGACCTGCCGTCGCGGCCGGCGCCGGCGATCGAGGGGATCGCGTACTTCACGGTGTCGGAGCTGTTGCAGAACGTCAGCAAGCACGCACGGGCCACGGGGGCGGCGGTTGACGTGTGGCGGGTGGAGGACCGGCTGCTGCTCCAGGTGGTGGACAACGGGGTGGGCGGGGCCGACGTGTCCGCGGGGTCCGGGCTTGCGGGGCTCGCGGAGCGGCTGGACGCGGTGGACGGGATCCTGGTGGTGGACTCGCCGGCCGGGGGGCCCACTCGGGTGACCGCGGAGCTGCCGTGGCGGGGGGATCGGGTGTGACGGGTTGTGCGTGACGGGGGCGGTGGGGGTTCGCCCCGGGGGTTCGCCTCCCGCCGCCCCCGCACCCCGCACCCTGGCGGCTCCGCCCCCAGACCCCCGTCGGCCCTGAAGGGGCCTCGTCCTCGAACGCCGGACAGGCTGACAGGGCCTGGACCGGCGTTCCGGATGCGCGGTCCGTTCGATTTTCGAATAAGGGGCCCCTAATCCCGTTGCCCACCCCCCTCCGCATCCGAATGCTGGAATGCTGGACCTGTTCAGTGGACGGGCAGGCAGTGGGCTGGGGGGCCGAAGGTCGTGGAGGACAGGGTGCGGGTGGTCATCGCCGAGGATTCGGTGCTGCTGAGGGAGGGCCTGACCCGGTTGCTGACCGACCGCGGGCACGACGTCGTGGCCGGTGTGGGGGACGGTGACGCGCTGGTCAAGACCATCGGCGAGCTGGCCGACCAGGGCGAGCTGCCCGACGTGGTGGTCGCCGATGTGCGGATGCCTCCGACACACACCGACGAAGGTGTGCGAGCCGCCGTGCAACTGCGCAAGACACATCCCGGGCTCGGGGTACTCGTCCTGTCGCAGTACGTGGAGGAGCGGTACGCCACCGAGCTGCTGGCCGGGTCCAGCCGTGGGGTGGGGTACCTGCTCAAGGACCGGGTCGCGGAGGTGCGTGAGTTCGTGGACGCGGTGGTGCGGGTCGCCCAGGGCGGTACCGCTCTCGACCCCGAGGTGGTCGCCCAGCTGCTGGGACGCAGCCGTAAGCAGGACGTGCTCGCCCATCTCACGCCCCGGGAGCGGGAGGTCCTCGGGCTCATGGCCGAGGGGCGGACCAACTCCGCGATCGCCCGCCAGCTGGTCGTCAGCGACGGGGCCGTGGAGAAGCACGTGAGCAACATCTTCCTGAAGCTCGGACTGTCCCCGAGCGACGGGGACCACCGGCGGGTGCTGGCCGTGCTCACCTATCTGAACTCATGAGCTCCTGACACTGTGTCAGAAACTGGCGGAACCAGAACCGCGGGACGTGAGGGAGCGTCTTCAGGGAAGCGTCGGAGGTCGAGCAAATGGTGACAAGTCAGGGCGCCGTATCGTCTCAAAACCACGTCCATCATGCGAATGGCCGAGGGAAGAGAACCCCACGGTCGTAGGGTTGATCCAGGGAAGGCCTGCGGGAAGGCCGCTCCCGAACAGCCGCCTCGAGGGAGGTCCAGTTCAGTGACCAGCCAGGTCAGCAGCCCAGCGGAACAGGCCGACGAAACCGTCGTGGGAGAGCAGCGCAAAGAGCCGGGCGCGAAGGATGTCCGCCGTCTCGACCGGGTGATCATTCGTTTCGCGGGGGACTCCGGTGACGGTATGCAGCTCACCGGTGACCGTTTCACCTCGGAAACGGCGTCCTTCGGCAACGACCTGTCCACCCTTCCCAACTTCCCCGCCGAGATCCGGGCCCCTGCCGGGACCCTGCCGGGCGTGTCATCCTTCCAGCTGCACTTCGCCGACCACGACATCCTCACGCCGGGTGACGCGCCGAACGTGCTCGTGGCCATGAACCCGGCCGCCCTCAAGGCGAACATCGCCGATCTGCCGCGCGGCGCGGAGATCATCGTCAACACGGACGAGTTCACCAAACGGGCGATGCAGAAAGTGGGGTATGCGCAGAGCCCCTTGGAAGACGGTTCCCTCGACGGCTACAGCCTTCATCCCGTCCCTCTGACCACGCTGACCGTCGAGGCACTCAAGGATTTCGACCTCAGCCGCAAGGAGGCCGAGCGCAGCAAGAACATGTTCGCGCTCGGCCTCCTGTCGTGGATGTACCACCGGCCCACCGAGGGCACGGAGAAGTTCCTGCGGACCAAGTTCGCGAAGAAGCCGGAGATCGCCGAGGCGAACCTGGCGGCCTACCGGGCGGGCTGGAACTTCGGTGAGACCACCGAGGACTTCGCGGTCTCCTACGAGATCGCGCCCGCCACCAAGGCCTTCCCGGTCGGCACCTACCGCAACATCTCCGGGAACCTCGCGCTGTCCTACGGGCTGGTCGCCGCGTCCCGCCAGGCGGACCTGCCGCTGTTCCTGGGCTCGTACCCGATCACCCCGGCCTCGGACATCCTGCACGAGCTGAGCAAGCACAAGAACTTCGGCGTCCGGACCTTCCAGGCCGAGGACGAGATCGCGGGCATCGGCGCGGCGCTGGGGGCGGCCTTCGGCGGGTCGCTGGCCGTCACCACCACGAGCGGCCCCGGTGTGGCGCTGAAGTCGGAGACCATCGGCCTCGCCGTCTCCCTGGAGCTGCCGCTCCTGGTGATCGACATCCAGCGCGGCGGTCCGTCGACCGGGCTGCCGACCAAGACCGAGCAGGCGGACCTCCTCCAGGCGATGTTCGGGCGCAACGGCGAGGCGCCGGTGCCGATCGTCGCCCCCCGCACCCCGGCCGACTGCTTCGACGCGGCTCTGGAGGCGGCCCGGATCGCGCTGACGTACCGCACGCCGGTGATGCTGCTCTCGGACGGCTACCTGGCCAACGGCTCCGAGCCCTGGCGGATCCCGGAGCTGGACGAACTCCCGGATCTGACCGTGCAGTTCGCGCAGGGCCCGAATCACACCCTGGACGACGGCACCGAGGTCTTCTGGCCCTACAAGCGGGACCCGCAGACCCTGGCCCGCCCCTGGGCGGTGCCCGGCACCCCCGGCCTCGAACACCGCATCGGCGGCATCGAGAAGGAGGACGGGACCGGCAACATCTCCTACGCCCCGGCCAACCACGACTTCATGGTCCGCACCCGCCAGGCCAAGATCGACGGGATCGACGTACCGGATCTCGAGGTCGACGACCCGCACGAGGCGCGCACGCTGGTCCTGGGCTGGGGGTCGACGTACGGGCCCATCACGGCGGCGGTACGGCGGCTGCGGACAGCCGGTGAGTCGATCGCGCAGGCCCATCTGCGCCACCTCAACCCCTTCCCGCGCAACCTGGGCGCGGTGCTGAAGGCGTACGACAAGGTCGTGATCCCCGAGATGAACCTCGGGCAGCTCGCCACGCTGGTGCGGGCGAAGTACCTGGTCGACGCGCACAGCTACAACCAGGTCAACGGCATGCCGTTCAAGGCCGAACAGCTCGCCACGGCTCTCAAGGAGGCCATCGATGGCTGAGACGTCCACGGAAGGCTCGGGCACGATCGAGGCACTCTCGCTGGTCCCCAAGGCCGAGGGGCGCCAGAGCATGAAGGACTTCAAGAGCGACCAGGAGGTCCGCTGGTGCCCCGGCTGCGGTGACTACGCGATCCTCGCGGCGGTCCAGGGCTTCATGCCGGAGCTGGGGCTGGCCAAGGAGAACATCGTCTTCGTCTCGGGCATCGGCTGCTCGTCGCGGTTCCCGTACTACATGAACACGTACGGCATGCACTCGATCCACGGTCGGGCGCCGGCGATCGCGACGGGCCTCGCCGCCTCGCGCCGGGATCTGTCGGTGTGGGTGGTGACGGGGGACGGGGACGCGCTGTCGATCGGCGGCAACCACCTGATCCACGCCCTGCGCCGCAACGTCAACCTGAAGATCCTGCTGTTCAACAACCGGATCTACGGCCTGACGAAGGGGCAGTACTCCCCCACCTCCGAGGTCGGCAAGATCACGAAGTCGACGCCGATGGGGTCGCTGGACGCACCGTTCAACCCGGTGTCCCTGGCGATCGGCGCGGAGGCGTCCTTCGTGGCCCGCACGGTCGACTCGGACCGCAAGCACCTCACGTCGGTGCTGCGGGCGGCCGCCGCCCACTCCGGCACGGCCCTGATCGAGATCTACCAGAACTGCAACATCTTCAACGACGGAGCCTTCGAGGCCCTCAAGGACAACCAGCAGGCCGAGGAGGCGGTGATCCGCCTGGAGCACGGGCAGCCGATCCGCTTCGGCGCGGACCTGTCCAAGGGAGTGGTCCGGGACGCGGCGACGGGTGACCTGAAGGTGGTGCCGGTGACACCGTCGAACGAGGCGCAGATCCTCGTCCACGACGCGCATGCATCGTCTCCGACGACCGCTTTCGCCCTGTCCCGCCTGGCCGACCCGGACACGCTCCACCACACCCCGATCGGCGTTCTGCGCTCGGTGGACCGGCCGGTGTACGACACGCAGATGGCGGACCAGTTGGATACGGCCATCGAGCAGAACGGCAAGGGGGATCTGGGGGCGCTGCTGGCGGGTGGGGACACCTGGACGGTGGTGGGCTGACCCGCCGCACGCGCACAGGACCCGGCGTACGCACACAGGAAGGGCTCGGACGCTTCTCGGCGTCCGGGCCCTTCGGCGTTCCCGCAGGCGGTGGGGTCAGGGCTGCTTCTTGGCCGTGTCGTACCTCTCCCGCGCCTCCTGCACCGCGTCCATCCGCCTCGCCGTCCACTCCGCCAGGCCCCGTACCTGTTCCGCTGCCTCGCGGCCCAGGCCGGTGAGGGAGTAGTCGACTCTCGGGGGGATCACGGGCTTGGCGTCGCGGTGGACCAGGCCGTCCCGCTCCAGGGTCTGGAGGGTCTGCGTCAGCATCTTCTCGCTGACGCGGCCGATCGCCCTGCGGAGCTCGCTGAAGCGGTAGGGGCGGTCGAGGAGCTGCAACAGGACCAGGACGCCCCAGCGGCTGGTCACGTGTTCCAGGACGAGGCGGTGGGGGCACATCGCCTCGCCCTGCGCCGCCGTGACCTCCGGGAGGAGGTTCTCCGTACTTACCGACATGCAAGTACCTTACTTCAAAGTGGGTACTTTCGCAGAGTTAGCGCCTCCCCTAGGGTTAGTGCCAACCGCACCCCACAAGGAGATCGCAGACCATGAGCATCGTCGTCACCGGAGCCACCGGACACCTCGGCCGTCACGTCGTGGAGCAGCTGCTGGAGAAGGTTCCCGCCGAGCAGGTCACCGCCGTCGTCCGCAGCCCGGAGAAGGCCGCCGACTTCGCGGCGAAGGGCGTGAAGATAGCCGTCGCCGACTACAACAGCCCCGAGACCTTCGACACCGTCTTCGCGGCCGGCGACAAGGTGCTGCTGATCTCCGGCAACGAGTTCGACAAGGGCCGCCCGGCCCAGCACCAGGTCGTCATCGACGCCGCCAAGGCCGCGGGCGTGGCCCTCCTCGCGTACACCAGCGCCCCCGGCCCCCTGAGCGCCGCGCTCGCCGACGACCACCGGGCCACCGAGGAGGCCCTGCTCGCCTCCGGCCTGCCCTACTCGCTGCTGCGCAACGGCTGGTACAACGAGAACTACACCGAGAACCTCGCCCCCGTCCTGGAGTACAACGCGGTCGTCCAGGCCGCCGGTGACGGTCGCGTCTCCTCCGCCTCGCGCGCCGACTACGCGGCCGCCGCCGTGGCCGTCCTGACCGGTGAGGGTCACGAGAACTCGACGTACGAGCTCGGCGGCGACGAGGCCTGGAGCTTCGCCGAGTACGCGGCCGAGCTCAGCAAGCAGACCGGCAAGGAGATCGCCTACAACGCCGTCCCCGTCGAGGCCTACACCGAGATCCTGACCGGTGCCGGGCTGCCCGCCCCCTTCGCCGCGGTCCTCGCCGGGGTCGACGCCTCCATCGAGAAGGGCGAGCTGGTCGTCACCTCCGGTGACCTCTCCCGCCTGACCGGCCGCCCGACCACCCCGATCGCCACGTCGATCGAGGCCGCGCTCAAGGGCTGACCCCCTCCCGGCGGGTCCGCGGCACTCCACCCCCCGCCTGTCATGACCGTATGGCGATACGGGCATGACAGGCGGGGGTGCTCGGCGTTACCTTCGTGCAGGCGAGGAGAGTGCGACGAGGAGGGTCCCGTGAAGTCGAGAGGCGAGCGGCACATAGGTCTGCTGAACGGCTTCGCCGCGTACGGCATGTGGGGGCTTGTGCCCCTGTTCTGGCCGCTCCTCAAGCCCGCCGGGGCCGGCGAGATCCTGGCCCACCGGATGGTGTGGTCGCTCGCCTTCGTCGCCGTCGCGCTCGTTTTCGTACGGCGCTGGGCCTGGGCCGGTGAGCTGCTGCGGCAGCCGCGCAGACTGGCGCTGATCACCGTGGCCGCCGCCGTGATCACCGTGAACTGGGGCGTCTACATCTGGGCCGTGAACTCCGGCCATGTGGTCGAGGCCTCGCTCGGGTACTTCATCAACCCCCTCGTCACCATCGCGATGGGCGTGCTGCTGCTCAAGGAACGGCTACGGCGCGTGCAGTGGGCGGCGGTCGGGGTCGGTGCCGCCGCGGTGCTGGTCCTGACGATCGGGTACGGGCGGCCGCCGTGGATCTCCCTCACGCTCGCCTTCTCCTTCGCCACCTACGGCCTGGTCAAGAAGAAGGTCAACCTCGGGGGCGTGGAGTCGCTGGCCGCCGAGACCGCGATCCAGTTCCTGCCCGCGCTCGGCTATCTGCTGTGGCTGAGCAGCCGGGACGAGCTCAGCTTCTCCACCGAGGGCCCCGGACACGCGGCGCTGCTCGCCTCCACCGGCATCGTCACCGCGCTCCCCCTGGTCTGCTTCGGCGCCGCCGCGATCCGCGTGCCGCTGTCCACCCTGGGGCTGCTCCAGTACATGGCCCCGGTCTTCCAGTTCCTGCTCGGCATCCTCTACTTCCACGAGGCGATGCCGCCCGAGCGCTGGGCTGGGTTCGCGCTGGTCTGGCTGGCGCTGACGCTGCTCACCTGGAACGCCCTGCGCACCGCGCGGACGCTCAGGAGGGAGAGCGCGAGGCCCGGCGCCCTGGTCGGTGCCGGGCCGAGGGCGGAGAGCCCGGCCTCGGGTCCGGAGAGCCCGGCCTCAGGTCCGCAGGTCGCGGCCTCGGGTCCGGAGGTCGCGGCCTCGGGTCCGGAGGTCCTGGACTCGCCCGCCGCGAGGCCGTAGCGGGGGCGGTGTCAGTGGGCACCGCTATAAGTGACGGTATGACACCCGTGCACTGGAAAGTCGTGATCGACGCCGAGGACCCGCACGCCCAGGCCGACTTCTGGGCCGCCGCGCTGCACTACGAGAGCGAGGACAACGACGCCCTGATCCAGCGGCTGCTGGAGCTCGGTGCCCTGCCGCGTGAGGCCACCGTGGAGTACCACGCCCGGCTGGCCTTCCGGGACCTGGTCGCTGTACGGCACCCGGACGATCCGTACGACAAGGACAGCGGTACCGGTCTGGGGCGGCGGCTGCTCTTCCAGCGGGTGCCGGAGCCGAAGACCGTCAAGAACCGGCTCCATCTGGACCTGCATCCCGGGGAGGGCAGACGGGCGGCCGAGGTGGAGCGGCTGACGGGGCTCGGGGCGAGCGTGCTGAACGAGGTGAGCGGGCCCTCGGGGGCCTGGGTCGTCATGCAGGACCCGGAGGGGAACGAGTTCTGCGTCCACTGAGGCGTTCACGTTCGCGTTCCCGCCCGGCGAACCGGTGTCCGAACTCCGTGACCGAATACCGCCCTTGACGGTGAGTCAACATCAGCTTCACCATCCAGGCACCATTCGCTGTGGAGTTCCTGTGACGTCAGGGACTCCCATGGAATTCGGAGCCCCCCACATGAAGCTCTCGGTTCCCGGGCGCGTCACGGCCACCGCCGTCGCCGCCACCGTCTCCCTCCTGGCCGGCGGATCCATAGCCGGCGCGGCCCCCGCGGGAACATCCGCGGTGGCCGCGGCCCCGGACATCCCGGTGGCCAACGTGAAGGCGCACCTGACCCAGCTCCAGTCCATCGCCACCGCCAACGGCGGCAACCGCGCGCACGGCCGCACCGGTTACAAGGCCTCGCTCGACTATGTGAAGGCCAAGCTGGACGCCGCCGGATTCACCACGACCGTCCAGCAGTTCACGTCCTCGAGCCGCACCGGGTACAACCTGATCGCCGACTGGCCCGGCGGCGACACCAACCAGGTGGTGATGTCCGGCTCGCACCTCGACAGCGTGACGGCGGGCGCGGGCATCAACGACAACGGCTCCGGTTCGGCGGCCGTCCTCGAGACCGCGCTGGCGGTGTCCCGGGCGGGCTTCCACCCCACCAAGCACCTGCGGTTCGCGTGGTGGGGAGCGGAGGAACTCGGCATGGTGGGGTCCAAGTACTACGTCAACAGCCTGTCGACGGCGAACCGCTCGAAGATCAGCGGCTACCTCAACTTCGACATGATCGGCTCGCCGAACCCGGGTTACTTCGTCTACGACGACGACCCGGGCATCGAGAAGACCTTCAAGGAGTACTACGCCGGCATCGGCGTCCCGACCGAGATCGAGACCGAGGGCGACGGCCGCTCCGACCACGCGCCCTTCAAGAACGCGGGCGTTCCGGTGGGCGGACTGTTCAGCGGGGCGGACTACATCAAGACGGCGGCGCAGGCGGCCAAGTGGGGCGGGACCTCGGGGCGGGCCTTCGACCGCTGCTACCACTCGTCGTGCGACACGACGGCCAACATCGACGACACCGCGCTGGACCGCAACAGTGACGCGGTGGCGTACGCGGTGTGGGGGTTGTCCCAGTAACAGGGCCTCCTGGTTCCGTGCGGGTCTAGGAGTCGGCTTTCCGGGCGCGTTCCGCGAGGCGGAGCATGCGGGAGCGGGCCGACTCCAGCCTGTCCGGTTCACCGGCCGCCGGGCCTTCCCCGGCGGCCATCTCCGTCCACAGCGCGAGCAGGTCGCTGCCGAGGGCCAGGCCTCGTGACGGATCCCGTACGGCCTTCCACGCGGTGACCGCGCTCTGCACGTTGCCGTAGGCCGACTCGGCGTCTCCGGCGCGGTGGTGGATGCCGGCGAGGTCGAGGGAGATCACCGCGGCCTGTTCCGGCTCGCCGCCCAAGTAGGCGATGTACGCGGCGAGTTCACGCACCCGCAGTACATCGGGGTGCTCTTCGCCGAGGGTCCGCGACGCCTCGGCCACCACGTCCTGGGCCAGCTCCGCGGCGACCTCCGTCCGCCCCTCCCGCACGGCCGCGCTGATCCGCTCCACGGGCTCCCCGAGCGCCGCCGTGTCCTCGACGACCAGCCCCTCCCCCATCACGGCCTCGGCCACCGCGTCGAACCCCCGCACGGGGGCCGGCTGGGGGTCGGGGTCGTCGAGGAGAGGGACGGGGGTGAGGAGGGGGGCGGAACGGGGGGTGGAGCCGGCTGACGGCAGGGGGGTGGCGGTGAGGTCGGTCGGGGGGAGGGGGGCGGGTCGGGTGTCGGTGGGGGGTGGAGCGGGGGTCGTCGGGGGACGGGGCGTCGGGGTGTAGGCGGAGTGGGGGGAGGCGAGGGGCTCGGCGGCGGATGCGGGGCGCGCGTCCATGACGGGGGGCGGGCCGAACGCGCCGGTGGGGGGTACGGCGGTGCCGGGGGGCGGGGCCGGGACGGGAGCCGGGGTGTTCGCCGCGCTGGACGGCCGCGTGTCCTGGACTTGTCGTAGCACTTGCGTGGGAGCCGGTTCGACGTCCGACGGCTGGGGCACGGAGAGCTTCCGCATCCGGAAGGTGGCGTCGGCCTCCCGCTCGGGCTCGCGGTCGTACGGCCCAGGTGCGGCGGACGGCTCGGGCTCGCGGTCGTACGCAGCGGGTGTGGCGAGGGGCTCGGACACGGGGCCGTGCGAAGCGGGTGCACCGGCATCCCCGGATACACGGCCGTACGGCCCAGGTGCGGCGGACGGCTCGGGCTCGTCGCGGTCGTACCGCCCAGGCGCGGCGGAAGGGGCCGGCTCGCCGTCGTACGGCGCAGGGGCTCCCCCGGCCCCTGTCACCCGATCGTGCGAAGCCGGCGCGGTGGAGGATTCGGTCGCCCGGCCCGTCGACGGAGCAACACCCGCTCCCCCGGTCCCGGACCCTGGCGGGGATTCCGGCCCTGGTGTCGTCGGGAGGAGGATCGGGCCGGACGGTGCCTCGAAGGGCTTCGGCGTTTCGGGGGCCGGTTCCTCGTGCCGGGGCATGCGGACCGGCTCCGCGGTGAAGCGGCTGGAGCCGTCCGTGGTGATCTCCAGGGGGACCACGTAGCCGATGCGGGCGTCGTGGACCGTGGCGTGGACGGGGTGGCCCGTGGAGAGGGCGAGGTGGTGGAGGTGGGTCAGGACGGCCTGGTGGAGTTCCTCGCCCGGCGGCGCGGTGACCGTCCTTCCGGCCACCGTCGCACACTCGCCCGTCAGCGGGACGCGGACGTCGATCGGGGTCGCCCCCCACTGCTGGTCCCGCTTCTTGTCGCGGCTGAGTCGAGACATCTCATCCCTCACGGTCGTGCACGTACTGTCGAGTCTCTCCGCTCGCCCCCGGTTCTCACGTCACCGTGATGTCACAGGCCTGTTCCAGGAGCCGGGTGCGGGTGGGATGACAGGGTCGGGGCGTGGGCATGCGCACCGGGTACGGCGAAAGGCGGAGAACGTGCAGCACCAGGGACCGGAGATCTGGATCCGCGGACCGGTGACCCCGGCCGGGAGACGGTTCGCGTGGGTCGGTACCCATGGTGGCGCCGGCGTCTCCACCCTGGCCGGCGTCTACGGCGGTCACGACAGCGGACGCGCCTGGCCGGGCCCCGGCGCCCCGACCTCCGTGCTGCTCGTCGCCCGGACCCACGCCACCGGCCTGATCGCCGCCCACCGCGCCCTGGAGGGCTTTCGGCACGGAGAGCATCCGCCGGGCCTGGACCTCGACGCCGTCGTGCTCGTCGCGGACGCCCCCGGACGCCTCCCCCGCCCCCTCGCCGGCCGGATCAAGGAGATCGAGTCGGCGGTCGACGTGTACCGCGTGCCCTGGGTGTCCGACTGGCGTCTCGGCGACCTGAGCGGCAAGCCGCCCCGCGGCACCGAGGCCCTGCTCCGGCTCGTCCGGTCCGCCACCCCCTGACGATCCCCGGCCCCCGCCGCGCGGCCCCTGCCGTGGCTCGCCGTGACTCGCCGTGATTCGCCGTGACTCGCCCTGGACAAGTCAATGCACGCACATATAATGCACGTGCGATTACTTTCCTACGCCGCCCATCCGGGAGATCTTCATGACGCGCCGCTTCCTGTTCGTGCTCGGCAGCAGCCGCAGCGAGGGCAACACCGAGCTGCTGGCCCGCCGGGCCGCCGAGCAACTGCCCCCGGACGTCGAGCAGCAGTGGATCGACCTCGCGACGCATCCGCTGCCCGACTTCGAGGACCTCCGGCACGACACGGACCATGTGCGTCCGACGATCGGCCACACGGCACTGCTCTTCGACGCGACGCTCGCGGCGACGGACATCGTGATCGCCTCGCCGCTGTACTGGTACTCCGTCTCGGCACACGTCAAGCGCTACCTCGACCACTGGTCGGGCTGGCTGCGCACCCCGGGTGCCGACTTCAAGGCGACCATGGCGGGGCGGACGCTGTGGGGGGTCACCGCCCTGGCCCACGAGGAGTTCGACGTCGCCGACCCGCTCGTCGGCACCCTGAACAACTCGGCCGCGTACATGGGGATGCGCTTCGGCGGGGTGCTGCTCGGCAACGGCAGCAAGCCCGGTGACGTCCTGAAGGACACCGAGGCCCTCACCCGCGCGAAGACGTTCTTCGAGCAGGAGGCCCCGCTCGCGCGGTTCCCCTACGAGCAGCTCACGCCGTGATGTCCTTCGCCGTGAACCTCGCCCACGCGGCCGAGCCGAACACCGCCGCGTACAGCGCCTGGAGGCCGAGGTTCTTCACCAGGTCGTCCCAGTAGACCGGTTCCCGCATGAGGTCGGCGAAGGACAGCCAGTAGTGGGAGAAGAAGTACGGCTGGAGGGCGTGGAGCTGGGGGATCTGGTCGAGGATCTGGACCGTGATCAGCAGGCCGACCGTGGTGGCCATCGCCGCGATGCCGCTGTTCGTGAGCGTCGAGACGAACAGACCCAGGGCCGCCACGCCGACCAGTGACGCGGCCACCACCAGGGCGATCAGCAGAGCCCTTCCGAGTCCCTCCGTGAAGGTGATCCGGGTTCCGGAGATCGTGGTGAGGTCGCCCAGCGGGAAAAGGAGGGCGCCCGTCGCCAGCGCCGAGGTCGCGACCACGAGGGTGGCGACCAGGCAGAACGTCATCACCGTCGCGTATTTGGTCAGCAGCAGGCGGGTGCGGCCGGCGGGGGCGACCAGGAGGTAGCGGAGGGTGCCGGCGTTGGCCTCGCCCGCGATCGCGTCGCCCGCGATGACGCCGATGGCCATGGGGAGGAAGAAGGGGAGGGTCGCGGCGAGGGCGGTGAAGACCAGGAACAGGCCGTTGTTGGTGATCTGGGAGATGAAGGCGGGGCCGTTGCCACTGGGGCCGGACGCGGAGTCGCCGCCTGTCTCGATCTTTACCGCGATGCCTACGAGGATCGGGACCGCGGCGAGTACGGCGAGGAGGGCGAGGGTGCGCCAGCGGCGGAAGGTGGTGGTCAGTTCGTTGCGGAAGAGGGTGGCGTAGAAGGTTGTACGGCGGCTCGCGGCTTGTGGGGGCTTGTCGCTCAACTCAGCCTGCGACATCGAAGCCCTCCCCCGTCAGGGCCACGAAGGCGTCCTCCAGGGAGGCGCGTTCCAGGGCGAAGCCACGCACCCTTACGTCCGCCTTCACCAACGCGGCGTTGATGTCGGCCAGTTCGCGGTCCGGGGGTTCGGCCGTCACGCGGTCCTCCTCCAGCACCACATCGCCGACGCCCTGTTCCTTCAGCACCCGCGCCGCCTCCGCCGGGTCCGGCGTCGTCACCACCAGCCTTCCCCTCGCGCCCGCCGCCAGCTCCCCCACCGGGCCCTGGGTGATCAGGCGGCCCTGGGCCATCACGGCCACGTGGGTGCAGACCTGTTCGATCTCGTCGAGGAGGTGGGAGGAGAGGAAGACGGTGGTGCCGTCGGAGGCCAGTTCCCTGACCAGGGAGCGGATCTCGCGCATGCCCTGGGGGTCGAGGCCGTTGGTGGGCTCGTCGAGGACCAGGAGTCTGCGGGGCTGGAGAAGGGCCGCCGCCAGGCCCAGGCGCTGTTTCATGCCCAGCGAGTACGCCTTCGCCTTCTTGCCCGCGGCGGCGGCGAGGCCCACCCGGTCCAGTGCCGCCGCCACCCGGGTGGACCGGGTGCGCGGGTCGGCGGTCGGGTCGGCGGCGTCGTAGCGGACGAGGTTGTCGCGGCCGGAGAGGAAGCCGTACAGGGCCGGGCCCTCGATGAGGGCGCCCACGTGCGGCAGCACGGTCCGGGAGGCACGCGGCATCGGACCGCCCAGGACCCGGGCCGAGCCGGAGGTCGGTGCGATGAGGCCCATCAGCATGCGGATGGTGGTGGTCTTGCCGGAGCCGTTGGGGCCGAGGAAGCCGAAGACGCTGCCCGCCGGGACGGTCAGGTCGAGACCGTCCACGGCGAGCTGTCCGCCGCGGTAGCGCTTGGTGAGGGCGCGGGTGACGATGACGTCGTCACCGGCGCCCTGCGGAGCGCTGTCGTCCGGCCCCTCCGGATGCGGCTCCGTGGCGGACGCTTCGCCCATCGGCTTCCTCGATTCGTCGTGCTGCCGGGACTACTTCCCCGCGTCGGCCGCCTTCACCAGGGCGTCCTGGGTGACCGCGCCGACGTAGACCTTGCCGTCGTCGGTGATCAGGGCGTTGATCAGGCGGGTCTTGAAGACGGTGCCCTGGCCGAAGCCGCCGGAGACCTTGTCGCCGAGCGAGTCCAGGAAGCTGCCCGCGTCACCGCCGACCTCGGAGCCGGACGGGACGCCCTTGCCGCCGGTGTCGAAGGTGGCGATGGAGTCCCAGCCGTCCCCGAGGACGTTCAGGCCCTCGGGGCCGTTCTTGCCGAGCCCGGCGGAACCCTTGTCCAGGTGCTTGCGCTGCTCCTTGCCGAAGTCCTCCGCGTGTCCGGGCGCCTTCGACGCGTCCCCCGCGTCCCCCTCCTCGACCTTCGCGCCCTTGGGCGGGGTGAAGTCGAAGGTGGAGGCGGCCGGCCTGTCGAAGCTCACCTGGGTGAAGCCCGCGTCCACGACGGCCGCTCCGCCGCTCGCCGGGGTGAGGGTGAACTTCAGGGGCAGGCCGGTCTTCGCGTCGACCGCGACGGTGATCTGACCGACCGTCGTGTCCTCGTCCTTGGGCTTGACGACCAGGCGGTAGGCGTCCCGGCCCGCGACCTGGGCGGTGCCCTCGACGGTGATCGAGGTGGTCTTGTCGGCGGCCTTGAGGGCGTCCTCGGCGAGGTCCTTGGGGGTGGCCGGAAGCTCGTCCTTCGGCTTTCCGTCCCGCTCGGAGGCGGTGGTGTGGAAGACCGAGTTGGACTTGCTGTCGTAGCCCCAGACGTCCTTGCCGTTGTGGATGAGGCTGTACTCGGCCGCGTCCTCGAGCAGCGAGACCTTCTGCTTGTTCTCGCCGTCGGCCGCGACGCGCAGGGTGTGGGTGCCGGAGGCGAGCTCGGTGAGCTTGCCCGCCGGGTCGGCGGAGGAGCCGCCGCCCGAGCCCGAGGGGCCGGCGGCGGAGCCCAGCGAGCTCTCCAGGCCGCCGAGGTCCGGCAGTCCGAGATCGGTGGTGATCTTCACGGTGCCGGACAGCTGCTGGACGTCCGACGCGGCGATCTTCTCGACGAGTTCCTGTGCGCTGATCTTCGGCAGGTCGGGGTCGCCGGAGTCGGCGAGCGCCGGGACGAGCCCGATGGTCGCCGCCGCGACTCCCACCACGGTGGCCGGGACGACGTAGCGCGCGGCCTTGCGCCGGCGCGCCGCGCGCAGTTCCTCGGCGTCCGCGGCGGTAGCGCTGTCGTCGGATGCGTTCGGTGCCATGTGTGCCTTACCTCCGTCGTCGGCGGCGGCTGTCAACTCCCGTACGTCCACCCGTAGCCGCCATTCTCACCCGAATCGGTGAGCAGTGGTGTTTTCCGTGGTGTCCATCTGACCAAATCGGCCATGAACATGCGTCAGACCACGGAGCCAACTCCGCGTACACCTGGGGTATGACACGACGGGCGAACGCCCCCTACGGAACCCGTAGGGGGCGCCCGTTCCCTGCACGGCTAGCCGGCGCGGTGGACCACCGCGTCGCACAGCTCCATCAGGGCCGCCTTCGCGTCGCACTCCCGCAGCGGGGCCAGGGCCGAGCGCGCGTCCTGGGCGTACTGCACGGTGTCCCGGCGGGCCTGTTCGAGGGCGGGGTGGGCACGCAGCGCGGCCAGCGCCTCGGCGTGCCGGGCGTCGTCGGTGAGGTCGGAGTCCAGGAGGTCGCACAGGGCGATGTCCTCGGCGAGCCCGAGGCGGGCGGCCCGCTCGCGCAGCCGCAGCACCGGCATGGTGGGGATGCCCTCGCGCAGGTCGGTGCCCGGTGTCTTGCCGGACTCGTGGGAGTCGGAGGCGATGTCCAGGACGTCGTCGGCGAGCTGGAAGGCGACGCCGAGGCGCTCGCCGTACTGGGTCAGGACGTCGACGACCCTCTCGTCGGCGCCGGACATCATCGCGCCGAAGCGGCACGAGACCGCGACCAGCGAGCCGGTCTTGCCGCCGAGCACGTCGAGGTAGTGCTCGACCGGGTCACGGCCGTCCATGGGACCCGCGGTCTCCAGGATCTGGCCGGTGACCAGGCGTTCGAACGCCTCGGCCTGCACCCGGACCGCCTCGGGGCCGAGGTCGGCCAGGATGTGCGAGGCCCGGGCGAACAGGAAGTCGCCGGTCAGCACGGCCACCGAGTTGCCCCAGCGGGTGTTGGCGCTGTCGACGCCGCGGCGCACCGCGGCCTCGTCCATCACGTCGTCGTGGTACAGCGTGGCGAGGTGGGTCAGCTCCACCACCACCGCGGACGGCACCACGCCGGGTGCGTACGGGTCGCCGAACTGGGCGGCGAGCATCACGAGGAGCGGCCGGAACCGCTTTCCGCCCGCGCGCACCAGGTGCTGGGCGGCCTCCGTGATGAAGGGGACCTCGCTCTTGGTGGCTTCGAGCAGTCCCTCCTCGACAGCCGTCATTCCGGCCTGGACATCGGCTTCCAGAGCCTGGTCCCGCACGCTCAGCCCGAACGGCCCGACGACGGTCACGAGGGGTCTCCTGTCTGCTGGTGTCTTCTGGCGGTCAAACGGAATGTCGATAAGGCGCTGCCATCACTCAAGTCAGCGTATCCGGTCACCTTTGGATCACCGATAGCGCCCGCCCCGTCCATGCCAGGCGGTATCGGATCACGACCGGTATGTTTTTGATCACCTGAAAAGAACGGATATCCATCGACTTGTAGGGAAGTAACCGACTGTGTCCCAGCTGCGCCGCACCGTGCGCCCGGTGCGTTGACACACGAGACGGTCCACGAGGACGTCCGTGTCCCGATGCCGGACGGGACGCTGCTGTACGCGCGCGTGTGGCGGCCGCTCACCCCTGAACCGGTACCCGCGATCCTGGAATACCTGCCGGGCGGCCTCACCGACTCGACGGCGGCCCGCGACGGCCGGCGCCACCCCTGGTACGCGAGCCACGGCTATGCCGCCGTGCGGGTGGACGCGCGCGGGCACGGCGCCAGCGAGGGCGTGCCGGGCGAGCCGTACGGGACGGCCGAGCCCGCCGACGGGGTCGGGGTGATCGACTGGCTGGCGGCGCAGCCCTGGTGCGACGGCCGGGTCGGCATGATCGGCAGCGCCGGGGGCGGCTTCGGCTCCCTGCGGATCGCGGCCCTCGCACCCGGGCCGCTCAAGGCGGTCGTCACGGTCTGCGGCACCGACGACCGCTACGACAACGACGTGCACCACCTGGGCGGTTCCGTCCTCGCGGTGGACACGCACGCGTGCGCGGCGGCCACGCTCGCGCTCGCGTGCCGGCCGCCGGACCCGCTCCACGTCGGCGAGGCCTGGCGGGACATGTGGCTCAGGCGCCTGGAGACCGTGGAGCCGCCCCTGCACACCTGGCTCGCCCACCAGACCCGCGACGCGTACTGGCGCCGGAACAGCGTCCGCGAGGACTACGGCGCGATCGACGCGGCCGTCCTGGCGGTGGGCGCATGGCACGACCCGTACCGCGACACCGTCCTCCGGCTGGTCGAGCACCTGCCCGCCGACCGGGTCCGCGGGATCATCGGCCCCTGGACCCACCCGCACCCGGACCACGGTCTGCCGGGCCCGGTGACCGGCCTCCTCCGGGAGACCCTGCGCTGGTGGGACCAGCACCTCAAGGGCATCGACACCGGCGTCATGCGCGAGCCCCTGCTGCGCGCCCACATCAGCGACTCCCACCCGCCGACGGCGGCCTACGGCACCCTGCCCGGCCGCTGGGCCGGCGAGCCCGTCTGGCCCTCCCCTCACGTCACGACGGTGTCGTACGGCCTCCAGGGCCCCGCCGCGCTGGTCCGTTCGCCGCAGCACACGGGGGTGGACGCCGGCCGGTTCGTCCCGCTCGGCCAGGACGCCGATCTGCCGCCGGACCAGCGGGAGGAGGACGCCCGCTCGGCCTGCTTCGACTTCGCGGTGGGCGCGGAGACGTGGGTGCTCGGGCGGCCGCGGGTGCGGCTCAGGGTGACCTCGGAGGTGTCGCGCGGGCAGGTCGTCGCGCGGCTGTGCGATGTCGCCCCGGACGGCTCGTCGACCCTGGTGACCCGGGGAGCGCTCAACCTCTCCGCGCGCCTCGGCCCGGACCGGGCGGTGCCCTGGGAGCCGGGGGCCACGCAGGAGGTCGCCTTCGAGCTGAACGGCGCCGGGCACGCCTTCCGGCCCGGCCATCGGATCCGGCTCGCCGTGTCCTCGGCGTACTGGCCGTGGATCTGGCCGCAGCCCGAGTCGCAGGCCGGTTTCTCGCTGGACCCGGCGGGCAGCTTCCTCGAGCTGCCGGTACGCGCGCGTGATGCCTCCTTGGGCCACGCGCCCTCGGACATCGCGTTCGAGGAGCCGGAGCAGTCCGTGTCGCTCGGGGTGGCCCGTGGCGTGGCCGCTGACGGGTGGAGCCCCGTGACCCTGGACGAGCCCCGCCCCGCGCGCCTGGTGGTGCGGGACGTGGCCAAGGGCGAGTGGCGTCTGGAGATCGACCCCCGGTACGGCGGCACGCGCGTGTACCCCGACGGGCTGGAGTGCACCGAGGACGTGCGGGAGTCGTACACGATCGACGAGCAGGACCCCCTGTCGGCGCGCGCCCGCTCGGACTGGTCGATCCGGCTGCACCGCCCCGAGCTCGCCTGGGACACCACCGTGCGCACCCGCTCGGAGATCAGCTGCGACGGCAGCGACTTCCACACCTCGAACGAGGTGATCTGCGCCGAAGGCGGCGAGGTGGTGTTCCACCGGACGTGGGAGAAGCGGATCCCACGAACAGCCGGTTGACTCCGAGTTGGGCCTCTTGCCCGTTTTGCGCGTCTTGCGCTCGGGCGTGACTTGACTCACTCCGACTGACGGACCGGCAGATATCCGGAATCCTCCAATCCGCCTTTCCGTGCGAGCGAGTTGAGGCTTGCGACCGCAAAGGATCAAGTGCCCCAAATACCCCCGACCAAGGTCAATAGGCACCGCATGTGAATTCGCCACTTGTTCCGGACATGTGCTCTCGCATACGTTCCCGGCCTGTCGGGCGGACGCCGAATCCTGCCACCGCCCGTACACCCACCGAGAAACCACGGCAGGAGCGGGGGACCCAGGTAAGTCGCCGGAACGGGCGTCTTCGGACAAACCGGTACGGCTCGGGGTGAAGTCATGCCTTTTGCGGGCATGGCCGGGCAACTCCCCGCCCGAACCCGACAGCTCACCTCGCAGGCGACGGAGAGGAACTTCGCCATGCCCGCTGCCGCTCAGCACCGCGCTTCGCGCACCAACCGTCTCGTCCGCAAGCTCGCGATCGCCGGAACCGGGGTCGCCGTCCTCGCGCTCCCGCTCGTCGGCGCGACCACCGCGTCCGCGGCCACCCCGACCGTGCAGACCGCGACCACCCTCGGGTACGCCAACAACCTCGACGGCTGGATCCGCGCCTCCCTCGCCGTCATGGCGGAGCACGGGATTCCCGGCTCCTACGACGGCATCTACCGCAACGTCATCCGCGAGTCCTCCGGCAACCCCTACGCCATCAACCTCTGGGACTCCAACGCGGCCGCCGGCACCCCGTCCAAGGGCCTGCTCCAGGTGATCGACCCGACGTTCAACGCGTACCACGTGGCCAACACCTCGTGGGACCCGTACGACCCGGTGGCGAACATCACCGCGGCCTGCAACTACGCGGCGGCGCGGTACGGGTCCATCGACAACGTGTTCGGCGCGTACTAGGAACGGCGCCTGCCGGGAACCACGCCTGCTGGGAACTACGCCTGGCTGAAGAGTCTTTCGAGGACGACGGCGATGCCGTCGTCCTCGTTCGACAGGGTCACCTCGTCGGCCACGGCCTTGAGTTCGGGGTGGGCGTTGGCCATCGCGACGCCGTGGGCCGCCCAGTCGAACATGGGGATGTCGTTGGGCATGTCGCCGAAGGCGATCGTCACCTCGGGGCCCAGGCCCAGGTGCTCGGCGGCCAGCGCGAGGCCGGTCGCCTTGGTGATGCCGCATGGCTGGAGTTCGACGGTACCGGGCCCCGACATGGTGACGGTGGCCAGCGAACCGACCACCGAGCGGGCCGTGACCGCCAACTCGTCGTCGGACAGGTACGGGTGGCGCAGCAGCACCTTGCTGATCGGCTCGCACCACAGGTCGTCGCGCCGCCCGACCCGCACGGCGGGCAGGGTCGGGTGGGGCATCAGATAGCCCGGCTCGATGAGCGTGAGCCCGTCGACACCGTCCTGGTCCACCGCCGCGTACACCTGCCCCACCTCGGCCTCGATCTTCCCGAGCGCGGTCTCGGCCAGCTCCCGGTCCAGGGTGACCGACCAGAGCAGGCGGTCCGCGCCGGCGTCGTACACCTGCGCGCCCTGTCCGCACACCGCGAGCCCCGTGCTGCCGAGGTCGTCGAGGAGGGGCCGCACTCTGGGGGCCGGCCGTCCCGTCACGACGAGGTGCTGTGCCCCGCCCTCCGCGACCCTCGCGAGCACGGCCAGCGACCGGTCGGAGAGGGTGTCGTCGGCGCGGAGCAGCGTGCCGTCCAGGTCGGTGGCGATGAGTGAATATGCGGGGGAGGCGGCCATGATCAGAGAATACGGATGGTTGGCCCCTCCGACTCGACGCGAACCGGACGGCTGCTGCTTTCACATCCGTTGACGGCAGTTCCGGTTCCGGGGTGCGGCGGTCACGCGGTGGTACGGCACCGCCCCGGCCGACGGACCCTGCCGGGCGCGGCCCGAAACCCACGGCCGGTCGGGGGCGTTCACCACTACCGGCGGACCCTTGTGGAGGCCGCGAGCCTCCTGCTCTACGGCGGCGGCCTTGCGGTCTCCCCACGAGCCGACGGGATGGTCTTTGCCGAGGACTTCGACGGCGGGCCGGAGAAGTGACCTGTGCCGCTCGCGCCGACGTGCCCGCCGCACTTGCGGGTTGCGGCGGCCCGTGACGCGTCACCGGCCGCGGGGCCGCCGGCCCGGCCGGCCGCATGGGCCACCTGCGCGGCCGCCGGGACCGCCACGCGCGCCGTCGCGTTCGCCGCCGCGGAGACCGCTGTACCCCCGCGCCCGGGCGGCCCCTCGGCGCTTCCCGCGAACCGCTACGCCGAGTCCCGCACCACCAGTTCGGTCGGGAGGATGACGCCCGCCGGGTCCTCGCCGGCGATCTGGGCCAGGAGCATGCGGACCATCTCGGTGCTGATGCGGTCGAAGGGCTGGCGCATGGTGGTGAGGGCGGGGGCGACGGCGGTGGCCGCGGGCGAGTCGTCGAAGCCGCCGACCGCGATGTCGTCGGGGACCGAACGCCCGGACTGCTGAAGGACGTTCACCACCCCGAGGGCCATGAGGTCGGAGGCGACGAAGACGGCGTCCATGTCGGGGGCCCGGGACAGCAGGCGCCGGGCCGCGCGCTCACCGCCGCTGCGCCGGAAGTCTCCCTCCACCACGAGCGCCGGGTCGTAGGGCAGGCCCGCCTCGGCCAGCACGTCCCGGTAGCCGGCGAGCCGGTCCGGGCCGCCCGGCATGTCCAGCGGCCCGGTGACCATGCCGACGCGCCGACGGCCGCCCGCGAGGAGATGCCGGACCATCTCCTGGGCGCCCTCCCGGTCGGCGGCGGCCACGTAGCTCACCTTGGTCCCGCGCCCGATCGGCTTGCCGCACACCACCAACGGGATCCCGGCGTCGTGGAGTTCGGCCGCGACCGGGTCACCGCTGTGGTTGGACAGCAGCAGCACCCCGTCGACGTGGCCCGAGGTGATGTACCGGGTCAGGCGCCGGCGGTCGTCGTCGCTCTCGGCGAGCATGAGCAGTAGCGGGATGTCGTGCTGGGCGAGCCGCTCGGTGCAACCCCGCAGCAGGACGTTGAAGTTGGGGTCCTCGAAGAACTTCTCCTGCGGTTCCGTCAGCAGGAACGCCACCGAGTCGGAGCGGCCCGTACTGAGGCTGCGGGCATGCCGGTTGACCACGTACCCGGTCTTCCTGATGGCGGACTCCACGGCCCGCCCGGCGGCGGGCGAGACGTAGTGGCCGCCGTTCAGGAAGCGGGAGACGGTGCCCCGCGAGACGCCCGCCTCCCGGGCCACGTCGTGGATGGTGGGGGGCCTGCGGCGCCCGTTCGCACTCGTGGTCATGTTCCTCGTCAACTAGAGACTTCAGCAGGGGGCGTTCAGGCCTTGACCGAGCCGCTCAGCAGGTCCAGGGACCAGAACCGCTGGATCACCAGGAAGAGCCCGATCAGCGGCAGGACCGCGAGCAGACAGCCGGTGATGACCAGGGTGTAGAGGGCCGGCTGCGAGGCGCCCTGGGCGAGCAGCGTGTAGAGGCCGAGGGTGATCGGGAACTTCTCGTCGTCGGCGAGCATCACGTACGGCAGCAGGAAGTTGTTCCAGATGCCGACGAACTGGAAGAGGAACACCGTGATCAGGCCCGGCATCATCATCGGTACGGCGATCCGCGAGAAGATCCGCCACTCGCTCGCGCCGTCCATCCGGGCCGCCTCCATCAGCTCGGCGGGCACCGACGCGGCCGCGTAGATGCGGACCAGGTAGACGCCGTACGGCGAGAGGATCGAGGGCAGCAGCATCGCCCCGTACGAGTCGGCCATGCCCAGCTTCGACAGCAGCAGGTACTGCGGTACGGCGAGCACGACGGACGGCACCAGGACGCCGGCCAGGATCATCTTGAAGACGGCCTCGCGGCCCCGGAAGGCGAACCGGCCCAGCGCATAGCCGCCGGCGGCGGAGACCGCGGCCGAGAGCAGGGCGCCGAGACCGGCGTAGAAGGCCGAGTTGGCCATCCACCGCCAGAAGATGCCGTCCCGGTAGGCGGTCAGGTCGCTCAGGTTCCGGAGGAAGCCGGTGCCGGGGGCGAAGGTGAAGGTGGAGAAGAGCTCCGACCGGTCCTTGGTCGCCGCGACGACCACCCAGGCGATGGGGATCAGGCAGTACAGCGCGCCGAGGAGCAGCACGAGCGTGGGCACCCAGGCGGTGCGGCGGCCGCCCCTGGGGCCGGCGGTGAGGGTGAGCGGGGTCATGCCCGGTCCTCCCGGGTGTAGCGGTCGGAGATGCGCAGCAGGGTGAAGGAGAGGACGAACGTGGCCAGGGCCAGGACGACCGCGGTGGCGGAGGCGCCGTAGATGTCGGACTGGAGGAAGGCCTTGTCGTAGATGGCCATCAGGGGGCTCCACGAGCTGGGCAGGCCGTTGGTGAGCGGCTTGAGGGCCATCGGCTCGGTGAAGACCTGGAGGGTGGCGATCACCGAGAAGAAGAAGGTGAGCACCAGGGAGGGCAGCACGATCGGGATCTTGATCCGCAGGGCGATCTTCAGGTCGGACGCGCCGTCGATCCGGGCCGCCTCGTAGATGTCCGGCGGGATCGCCCTGAGCGCGGTGTAGATGACGATCATGTTGAAGCCGGTGCCGCCCCAGACCGCGATGTTGGCGAAGGAGAGGTAGAGGTTGCCGCCGTCGAACAGGTCGGGCTGCGGGAGGCCGAGCCTGTCCAGCAGGTAGTAGAAGGGGCTGACGTCCGGCAGGTACAGGAAGCCCCACATGAGGGCGGCGATGATGCCGGGGACCGCGTAGGGCAGGAAGATCATCAGCCGGGCGAAGGGCGCGCTGCGGGCCCTCGGGGTGTCCAGCATCAGGGCGAACAGCAGCGCGAGGCCCAGCATGGTCGGGATGACGATGAGGCCGTAGCCGAGGGCACGCAGGACGCTGTGCCCGAACTCGGAGTCCTTGACGACGTCCGTGTAGTTGCCGAGGCCGTTCCAGACCTGCTGCCGGGCGCCCTTGCCGAGTCCGATGCCCCTGACCTGGACCTTGTGCAGGCTCAGCCAGATCGCGTATCCGATGGGCACCACGGTGAAGGCGGCGAAGAGGGTGAGGGTGGGGACCAGGAACCAGTACGGTGCGCCGCGGCCACGGCCACGGCGACGGGGGCGGCTGGGGCGGACGGACTGGGCGGCGGTGCCGGTGCCGTCCGCCAAGGGGCCGGCCTCGACGAGGTCGGCGCCCTTGAGCGGCGCGCTGGTCATGCCTCGGTCACCTCGAAGCCCTGCTTCTTCATGTCGGCGAACGTCTTCGACTGCACGGTGGCGAGGGCGGAGTCGAACTGGGCCTCCTTCTTCGCCTTGGAGGCCTTGCCGAAGGCGTCCTGGAAGGTGGTGTACGCCGTGTTGACGTTGGGGCCCCAGGCTGCGGCGGCGGTGGTCGCGGCTATCTGACCGGCGGTCGTGTAGAAGTCCGCCTGGTTGGAGAAGAACTCGGGCGTGGTCAGGACGTCCCCGGACTGGCCCTTCGTAGCGGCCGGGTAGATCGCGACCTCCTTGACCAGGGCGGCCAGCGCCTCCGGGTCGGTGTTGAGCCAGGTGGCGAACTTGGCGGCGGCCTCGGCGTGCTGGGAGTCGGTGGAGACGCCCGTGGAGGAACCGCCCCAGCTGCCGGTGACGTTCTCGCCGGACTTCCACTGCGGCAGCGGGGCCATCCGCCACTTGCCCTTGGTGTCGGGCGCGGAGGAGACCAGCACCCCGGGCGCCCAGACGGCGGAGACCCAGGCGAGGTGGGTGCCCTTGTTGAGGGCGTTGTTCCAGGCCGGGGTGTACATCGGCTGGTTGTCGATGACGCCCTCCTGGACCAGGCCGCCCCAGAACCCGGCGACCTGCTTCGTGGCCGCGTCGTCGATGCCCACGGTCCACTTGCCGTTGCCGTCGACGGTCCACCACTTGCCGCCGGCCTGCTGGGCGAGGCCCGCGAAGAGACCGGGGTCGTTGGCGGAGAAGGTGGTCAGGTAGGCGTCCGGGACGGCCTTCCTGGCGGCGCGGGCGGTCTCGGCGAACTCCGTCCAGGTCTTCGGGACGGTCAGGCCGTGCTTCTTGAAGAGGTCCTCGCGGTAGTAGAACATCAGCGGCCCGGCGTCCTGCGGAATCGCGTAGAGCGCGTCCGTGCCGAGCGTGACCATGCCCCAAAGACCCTCGGCGAACTGGGACTTGGTGTCACCGGCGTACTTGGTGATGTCGGCCAGCACGTCGTTGGAGACCAGGGTGGGCAGCGACTGGTACTCGACCTGGATGAGGTCGGGGGCGTTGCCGGCCTTCTTCGCGGTGATCAGCTTGGAGACGATCTCGCCGCCGCTGGCCTGCTTGGACACGGTGACCGTGATGCCGGGGTTCTTCTTGTTCCAGATCGCGGCGACCTTCTCCATGTTCGGAGCCCACGACCAGTAGGTCAGCCTGACCGGCCCGCTGTCGCTGCCGCCGGAGTCGTCGTCGGAACCGCCGCAGGCGGCGAGGGTGCCGGTGAGGCCGAGGGCTGCGGCCCCGGCGAGGATGCTGCGCCTGCTGACCTGGCGGCGGTTGATCGACATCTTCATCTCCCCTGACGTGGAACCAGCCGGTCCCGGACATCCCGCGTACGCGGCAACCGCCGTGGGGGGAGGTTCTGCGGACGGGCCCGAGAGGCTGTGCGCGAGGGCCGCGCGGCTCTGTGATCGTGCACAGTAGAGAATTGTTTCCGGCCCTTGTCAATGGCGAGGCCGTGCGGTTATCTACTTGATGCCCGCCGATGACTGGGGTGAGGGGAGCTGTGCACGATCACAGAAAATGAGGGTTTTCTGGGTCGTGACGCATGGCGCCGACTCCCCTCACCCCGTTTCCCCGGCGCTCCCCCGGCTGTCGAAGTCACCGCAGAGCCGGTATCCCCGTGACCGTCCGCGAAAGGACCCCCTGAGATGCGCAGACGCAGTGTTCTCACCGCTGCCGGAGCCGCCGCGCTGGCCGTTCCCGTGCTGGGGGCCGCGCCGGTCTTCGCGGCACCGGCCGCCGCGGCACCGGCCGCCGGACGGCGGGGCTGCCTGGAGATCCGGGGTGTGGACATCTCCTCGCTGCCGAAGAACGAGGACCACGGGGCCGTGTACCGGACCGCGGAGGGCCGCCGCGAGGACCCGATCCGCCTGATCGCGCGGGCCGGTGTCACCCACGCCCGCCTCAAGGTGTGGGTGGACCCGGCCGACGGCTACAACGACAAGGCGCACATCCTGGCGCTGGCACGGCGGTTGAAGCGGGCCGGCGTCGGCATCTGGGTCGACTTCCACTACTCCGACAGCTGGGCCGACCCCGCCCACCAGACCAAGCCGGCCGCGTGGGCGGGCCTGGACGTGCCGGGGCTGGCCAGGGCGGTGCACGACCACACGGCCGATGTGCTGGGTGCGTTGCGGAGGCAGGGCACGCCCGCCCAACTCGTGCAGATCGGCAACGAGTTGAACGGCGGGCTGATCTGGCCGGAGGGCAACTGGGAGCACTTCGACGCCATGACCGCCTTCCTCAAGGCCGGTCTGAGCGCGGCCCGCGACACCACCCCGCGCGTCCGCACGATCCTGCACCTGGCGAACGGGGGCGACAACGGGCTGTACCGCTGGTGGTTCGACAACGTGGTGTCGTACGGCGTCGACTTCGACGTCATCGGGCTCTCGTACTACCCGTTCTGGCACGGCCCGCTCGCGGACGCGGCCGCCAACATGGCTGACATCACTGCGCGTTACGGCAAGCCGTGCGTGATCGCGGAGACGGCGTACCCGTTCACGCTGGAGAGCGAGGACGACGTCAACGACATCATGAACAGCCCCTCGCAGCTGACCGAGGGCTACCCGGCCACGCCCGCGGGACAGGCCGCGTGGCTGCGCACGGTGGCCGACCTCGCCGCGGGCGTCCCGAACGGTCAGGGCCTCGGCTACTGCTACTGGGAGGGCCTGTGGACCTACCGCGCAGGCAGCGGCTGGGACCCGACGAACCCAGCCTCGGGCAACGCGTGGGAGAACCTGGCCCTGTTCGACTTCGAGGACCGCGAGCTGCCGGGGCTGGGGACGTTGGGGCGGTACCGGGGGTAGAGGACGGGGGCCGGGCGGGGCTGTGGACGCTGGGACGTCATGGGGCGGGCCCCGGCCGGGCGGGGGCGTTCTGACCGAATCAGGTGGAAGGGGAGAGCGGATCAAGGGCAACGCAAGACCCCCTCTTTGTGATGCCGGTGCCAGACTGCGCGCCAGAACATCTGATCCATTGGGGGAACCGTGGGCTCGTCACGCTTCGTCGCCCTGGCCGCGAGCACGCTGGTCGTCGTGAGCGCCCTGGCCGGGGCGCCGGCCGCCACGGCGGACACCGGGCAGCCCGGGACGCTGTACGTGCAGGGCGTCGACTGGTGCAGCGACACCGGCCCGGGCACGCAGGACGTGCCGTTCTGCTCGGTGCAGGCCGCCGCCGACGTGGTGATGCCGGGTCAGACCGTCGACATCGTCGGCGCTCCGTTCCACGGCGGGAAGGTGACGCTCACCCGGTCCGGCACTCCCTCCGCGCCGATCACCTTCCAGGGCGTCTCCACCGACCCCGTCAACACCTCGGCCAACCTGGTCCTGCCGCCGAACCTGGACGGAACGATCACCCTGTCGGGCGTGCACGACGTGCACCTGTCCTACCTTCTCCTGGACCACACCTCGACCGACGCCGTCGACGTCAAGGGCTCGCAGAACGTGCTGCTCGACCGTCTGTACATCGCCGATCAGGCCTCCCCGGGCGCGGCCGCGTTGACCGACGGGGTCTCCGTCGACGGCGCCTCCTCAGGCGTCACCGTCTCCCGCAACCAGATCTTCGACAGCTCCGGGAACGCCGTCCAGGTCGCGTCCGGCGCGCACGACGTCACCGTGACGACCAATGAGCTCGTGACCAGCCGGTATGCCGAGGTCGCGGTCAGCGGCACCGCGACCGCGGAGGTGACGGGCAACACGCTCGACGACGCGTGCGGCCCGGGCCTCACCATCGACGGCGGCTCCTCCGCGACCGTGGAGAACAACGTCTTCACGGGCTTCGGGCAGAGCGTCGTCTGTCCCGCCCCGACGGCCCCCGCGTTCTCCGTCGCCGCCGACTCGGCGGCCTCCGTGACCGCCGACTACAACGCCCTCGCGGTCGACAGCGGCCGGACCGAGTACTCCTGGGGCGGCACCGCGTACCCCACGGTCGCCGCCTTCACCGCGGCCACCGGCCAGGGCGCCCACGACCTCGACCACGTCGGCTACGCCTATCCGGACGCCACGGACGAGAACTCGCCGGTGATCGACTCGGCCGACGCCGACGCGCCGGGCGAACTCGCCACCGACGTGCACGGCGCGCCCCGGGTCGACGACCCCCTCGTCACGGACACCGGCACCGGCACCCGTACGACGTACGACCGCGGCGCCTTCGAGCGACAGGACACGTTCCCCCTGCCCAGCGGCCCGACGTCGGCCAGCGGCATCGGCCCGCTCACCGTGTCGGTGACACCGGGCAGCGCGCGGCCCGGCTCCTGGGGTCTGCCGCAGACGTACACGGTGGACTTCGGCGACGGCAGCCCCGCCGTCACGGACGCCTCGGGGACCGTCACGCACACGTACACCACCCCCGGCGTCCACGCCGAGAAGGTCACTGTCACCGACGCCAACGGGTCCAGCGCGAGCCGGACGGCGAAGGTCACCGTCGGTACGGCGACGCCCCCGGCCACGTCCGCGGCCGTGCACGCGGACCTCGGCCAGGGCACCGTGGACGCGGGAAGCGCCGTCCTCACGTTCGACCACTCGGACAACTGGGAGCTCGCCTCCCGCACGGTCTCCTGGGGCGACTCCGGCACCTACAGCGTGCCCGTCACCGCGGGGGCCGCGGGGCACGACTACGACGACGTCCCGCTCCGCACCTACACGGTGACGCTGACGCAGACCGACATCTTCGGGCGCACCGCCACGGCCACCACCACCTTCCGGCCGGCCGACTCCTACACGCCGCTGACGCCACCGGAATACGACTACCAGGGCACCGTCAAGGCGCACGGCCTCCTCACCCTCGACAGCAGCACCCTGCACACCGACACGAACGGCGTCGACGCCGCGGCGTTGAGGGTCACGGCCACCGGCGGCAGCGCGGGCGGCTATCTGACCCTCTATCCGTACGGCACGACACGGCCGTCCGTCTCCGCTGTGAACTTCGCCGCGCACCAGACCACCGAGAACGGCATGACGGTCAGGACGGACTCCTCCGGGGACGTGTACCTCTACAACGGCAGTGCGGCCTCCGTCAGCGTGAAGGTCGTCACCGCCGGGATCTTCAGCCACGCCCAGTTCGGGCACTCCTACACACCCGTCGCCCCCGTCCGGGTGCTCGACACCCGCAACGGCACGGGCGGCGTCACCGGTCCGGTGGCGTCCGGGAAGTCGATCACCGTCGCCGTCGCCGGGACCCACGGCATCCCGGCGGACGCGGCGGCCGTCGTCCTCGACGTCCAGACGACGAGCGCCCAGGCCTCCGGGTCGCTCGGCGTGACCTCGCACGGCATGGCGGACTCGGCCGTCACCACGTCGTACTGGGCCAAGGGGCAGACGGTGTCGAACCTGACCGTGGTGCCGCTCGTCGACGGCAAGGTCGTGCTGCACAACAGCAGCAGCGGCTCCGTGCAGATGGTCACCGACGTCTTCGGCTACGCCGACACCACCGGCACCGGCTCGGTCTACCTGTCGTCCACGCCCACCCGGATCCTCGACACCCGCAACGGCACCGGCACCGGCGGACGGGTCGCCAAGCTCGGGGCGCACCAGACGCTGAGGCTCAAGGTCAGCGGCGTCCACGGCATCCCGTCGTCCGGCACCACGGCCGCCGACCTGGTGCTGACCGCCGTCAGCCCCGCCGCAGGCGGCTACCTGACCGCCTGGGCCGACGGCACCCCCCGGCCGGGCACGGCGAGCCTGGACTACGGCACCGGACGCACGACACCGAACGAGATCCTGCCCCCGGTCGGGTCGGACGGATACGTCGACCTCTACAACGGCGGCTCCACCGCGGTGAACGTCCTCGCCGACCAGTACGGCGCGTACGTGGCCCAGTGATGCCGTGAGCAGCGGGCAGGACCTACCCGTGATGCGCCGCCAGATGCCCCGCCAACCGCGGTGAGGCGAACTCCGTGCCGCAGACGAAGCGCATCACCGGGCCGTAGGAGGCCGCTGCCGGGAGGCCGGTGAAGTACAGGCCCGGTACGGAGGAGACGTAGCCGGCGCCGAGCCGGGGCGTACCGCGGCTGACCGCCAGTTCGGTGCGCAGTTCGTGGCCGAGGAAGTCCATCGCGGCGATGTCGACGCGGTAGCCGGTGGCCGCGATGACGTGGTCGGCCGCGAGGCGGTTCTTGCGGCCGGTGCGGTCGAGGACCTCCAGCACCGGTCGGCCCTCGGTCCCGTCCGCGGTGACGATCCGGTCCACCTCGGTGACCTGGACCTTGCCCTCGAAGCGGTCGCGCAGCCACCACGCGCCGAGCGGGCCGAGGACCCGGCGCACCAGGTAGTGGCGGGTGCTCTCGGGGAGCAGGCGGTAGGGGTGCGGGTAGTAGGTCAGGGCCCACAGCGACCAGGCGCGGCCGAACGGCGACTCGGGGCGCAGCTTCGGCTGCCGCCACGGGGGTGCCCCGAAGGCCACCCGGCCGTGTCCGCGGGCGACCACCCTGACCTGCGCGCCGGCCTCCGCGGCGAGGGCGGCGGTCTCCAGGGCGGACTGGCCGGCGCCGACGACGATCAGCTCCCTGCCCGCGTACCGGGTGAGGTCGTGGTGCTGGGAGCTGTGCGAGACGGGGGCGGTGGGGGCGGGGCCGTCGGGGACAGCGGCGGCCAGTTCCGGGGGCAGGTGGGACAGGCCCGACAGGCCGGTGGCGACGACGACGGCCCGTGCGGTGAAGGACTCCCCGGAGTCGAGCTTGAGCTGGAAGCCGCCCTGTTCGCTGCGGTCCACGGAGACCACCCGCACCTGCTCCAGTTCGGGTACCAGCTGCTGCTGGAACCACTGGCCGTAGGCGACGAAGGTCTCCACGGGGATGATGTCCTCGTCCGTGACCAGGCGCGGGATCCCCGCCGCGTCGCAGTAGTCGGCGAGGGTGTGTCCGGGCTGGGGCGCGTCCAGGCTGGAGGCGGCCGGGGTGGACTTGAGGAGCATGCCCGCGGGCATGTGGTCGCGCCAGCTGACCATGGGGTCGCCGAAGACGCGCACGGGTATGCCGCGTGCCCGCAGATGGGCCGCGGTGGACAGGCCGAAGGGCCCGGCGCCGATGACTGCTACCGGATGGATCACGAAGTCCCTCCCCAGGACGTTCACTTCGTCACTTCGTGGTGGTACGGCTGGTCAACTGGTCAGGCCGCCGCGGCGGTTGGTGCGCCACAGCTGGTAGAGGTGCTTGGCGCCCGGCCGTACGAAGCGGCCGAGCATGGTGAGGAACGGCAGCGGGTCGTCACCCGCGAGCCAAGCCAGTTCGGTCCCGCTGGGCCGCTTCGGCGCGTGCGGGGTCGTATAGCCGCTGCGGCGGTAGGCGAGCAGGGCGGGCAGGTCGATGTTCTCCACGACATAGCGGTGCCCGGCCCGCTGTTCGCCCTCCGGGACGGCCCGCCCGGTCAGGTCCAGGTGCATGGCGCGTACGACGTCCACTCCCGACTCGCTCTCGAAGAGCCGGAACTGGGCGCCCATGCGGGGGTTGAAGTCGAGGAGTTTGTACTGGCCGTCGCGCCGGTCGAAGCGCAGGTCGAGGTCGATGATGCCGGTGTAGCCGAGCTGTTTGACGAAACGCGCGGCGAGGTCCGCGAGTTCGGGGTTGTCGACGACATAGGCGTTGGCCGTCATGCCCGCGTGCGGCGGCCAGGAGCGCACCTTGACGCCGGTGAACAGGGCCAGCGGGGCGGAGTTGGCGTCGAAGTAGGCGTGCACGATCCAGTCCTCGGCGTCCTCCCGGGGCAGGTACTCCTGGAGGATCACCCCGGGCCGCTCGCCCCAGTCACGGGCGAGGGCGAGCAGCCCTTCACGGGTGGCGATGCGGGTGGTGCCGCCCACCGCGGGCCGCCTGCGCCGTACGAACGCCTCGCGGTTCTTGGCCACCACGGGGAAGCGGGCCTTCTCGGCGAAGGCCACGATGTCGTCGTACGACTGCGGGAAGGCGGTCTCGGGACTGGCGATGCCGTGCTCCACGCACAGTTCGTGCAGGCCCTGTTTGCTGGCAAGCCGGCGCGGCAGGCCGGGTTCCACGCCGGGGAAGAGGAAGCGGCCGCCGAGGTCCCGGCGGTGCTCGGCGATCAGGACCGCGGCCTCCTCGTCGGTCGGCACGAGGACGGCGGGGCGGCCGATGCGGCGGCCGATCCGGATCAGTCCCTCGACCAGCCGCCCCGGGTCCTCGGTGCCGGTCGTCGGCCAGACGAAGGCGCGGGTGAGGTACCGGGAGGCGGCCGCGGGTGTCCAGCGGTCCTCGGTGACGGCGTACATGGGCACGCCGAGGCGGCCCAGACTGCGGATGGCGCCCACCCCGCCGTGGTGCAGCGGGTAGTCGCCGAACTTGACGATCAAGGCCGGTACGTCGGTGTCGGCCTCGAAGGGCACACTGCTCGAACTCCTGGCCACGGTCCCCCCACGCGTCCCCCCGACGGACGCGATCCCACCCATCCCGTCCGTGTCTCGCAAAGGACGCTAAGCCGGAATGGTCCACTCCGACCGTGCCTTAACGGGACATTGCCAACTCTTTGGCCACATCGCCAACCCTTCAGACACTCCCGCCAACAGTGGCTCGGCCGTAACGTGTGGCGCGACCACCGGCACCGCCTGTTCGAGAGTGAGGCAGCACCCCATGCCCCCCTTCGATGTTCCCGAGGGTGACCCCTTCGGCCCCCACAACCTCCCCTACGGCGTCTTCTCCACCCCGTCCTCGCCACGGACCGTCGGCGTACGGCTCGGCGACCACGTCCTGGACGCGGGCGCGGCGGCCGGCGCGCTGGGCTCCCCGTACGCCGACCTGCTGGCCCGGCCCACCCTGGGCCCGCTGCTCGCGGCCGGCCGCACCGCCTGGTCGGACGTGCGGCGGGCGCTGACGGCGTGGGTGACGGTGCCGGCCCACCAGGAGGTGGTCGCGGACTTCCTGCGCCCGCTGTCCTCGGTCGAACTGCATCTGCCGTTCGAGGTGGCGGACTACGTCGACTTCTACGCCTCCGAGAACCACGCCCGGAACGTCGGGCAGATCTTCCGCCCCGACGGGGAGGCCCTGACCCCCAACTGGAAGCATCTGCCGATCGGTTACCACGGCCGCTCGGGCACGGTGGTGGTGTCGGGCACGGATGTCGTACGGCCCTCGGGCCAGCGGAAGGCTCCCGCCGACGCCGCTCCCGTCTTCGGGCCGTCGGTGAAGCTCGACATCGAGGCGGAGGTCGGCTTCGTGGTCGGCGTCCCGTCCGCACTGGGCCGGCCGGTGGGGCTCGGTGACTTCCGTGAGCACGTCTTCGGGCTGTGCCTGCTCAACGACTGGTCGGCGCGGGACGTCCAGGCCTGGGAGTACGTCCCCCTCGGCCCGTTCCTCGGCAAGTCCTTCGCCACCTCGGTGTCCGCGTGGATCACCCCGCTGGACGCGCTGGAGGAGGCGCGGGTGGCGCCGCCGGAGCGCACGCACGCCCTGCTGCCCTATCTGGACGACACGGTCCCCGAGGTCGAGCCGGGCGGCTACGACCTGCGGATGTCCGTCGCGATCAACGGCCACGAGGTGTCCCGGCCGCCGTTCGCCTCCATGTACTGGACCGCCGCCCAGCAGCTGGCGCACATGACGGTGAACGGGGCGTCGCTGCGCACCGGCGACCTGTACGGCTCCGGGACGGTGAGCGGGCCCGCGGTGGACGAGCGGGGTTCCCTGCTGGAGCTGACCTGGAACGGCCGGGACGTGCTGGAACTCCCGGACGGCAAGCGGACGTTCCTGGAGGACGGGGACGTGGTGACGCTGTCGGCATGGGCACCCGGCCCGGGCGGGGCCCGGGTGGGCCTGGGTGACGTGGTGGGACGGGTGGTGCCGGGCGACCGGTGAGGTGAGGGGGGTGCGGGGGCGGGAGGGTGCCGGGGTGCCGGAAAGGTGCGTCCGGGGCCGTTGGGACTGTTCGAGTCCTGCCGCGGGCGGCCTCCTCACGGCATACTGGCCGCGGGGGTCCGCGTGGGACGCGTCGCGACCGCCCCCGCAGCACCTCGTCACCCAGCCCCACCCTCCCCTGTCTCCGATCAGGATCCGGAGCCCGTGGCATGACACTCTGCCTGCTCCTGCTGAGCGCCGTCGCCCTGGCGGCCGCCGTGCCGGTCCCGCGCGCACTCACCCGGGCCGCCTGGCCCGAACGGGAACCGGTGGTCGGCCTGTGGGTGTGGCAGTGCCTGGTCGCCACCGTGCTGCTGTGCTGCCTCGCCGCGCTGGTCCTCGGGGCGGCGGCCGTCTTCCACACGGTCCGCGACCATGTGTTCGCCCCCGCACCGCCCGCCGTGACCGCGGCGTACGACCTCTCGGCCGCGCCGGTCTGGGCGGTCGTCTCGACCCTGCTGCTGGCGGCGGGAGCGGCCTGGACCACGGCGATGCTGGCCCGCGAGCTGGTCGAGACCCGGCGCCGCCGGGGCGCCGCGCGGGCGCAACTGCGGGAGCGCGCACCGGATCTGCCCGCGGGGCTCGGGACGCTGGAGCGCGGGCCGCTGCTGGTCCTGGAGGACGAGTACCCGGACGCGTGGTGGATGCCGGGGAGCCCGCCGCAGCTGATCGTCACCACGGGGGCGCTGCACCGGCTCACCGACCATCAGCTGGACGCCGTCCTCACCCATGAGCGGGGGCACGCGCGGGCCCGTCACGACTGGCTGCTGCATCTGTCGACGGCACTGGCCACGGGGTTCCCGCGGGTGCCGCTGTTCGCCCACTTCTGCGACCAGACGCACCGGTTGGTGGAGCTGGCGGCGGACGACACCGCGTCGCGGCGGTGCGGGCATCTGACGACGGCGCTCGCGCTGATCACGCTGAACCAGCACCGGGGGGTGCTGTCGTGTGCGTCCAGTCACCGGTTGCTGGGTGAGCGGGTGGACCGGTTGCTGGAGCCGCCGCCGAGGTTGTTGCGGCGGCAGCGGGCGCTTACGTCTGCGACGGCTGCGCTGGTGCCGTTGTTGCCGTTGCTGATCGTTTTTGGGCCTGGGTTGTCTGCGCTGGCGTAAGGGTTGTTTGTCGGCTGCGGGCCGGTGGGGGCTTGTCGCGCCCGCGCGGCGGAGCCGCAAATCGATACAGCCCCGCGCCCCTGGGTGGGTGACGTCCCCCTTCGTCTTCACCATCAGGTGGCACATCTCGCCGCACAGCGGTCGTCATCGCAGGTCAGGCGCGTATCCGTTGGCCCGTCAGGTGGCGCAACAATGCGGCAACACTCCTTTTCCTACCTGCTCGGTATGGTTCCAGCCATGCCATCCACCGACCGTGTCCGGGACCACGCCGGCCAGGGTGCGACCACCGTCGCCGCCCGGGCCCGGCGCCGGCTGCGTGCGGATCAGGCGCGGCAGCTCGCCGATCTGCTGCGTCACCAGATCCTCACCGGGGGATTCGACAGCGGCACCCTCCCCCACGAGAGCGTCCTCGCCACCGACTACCGCGCCTCCCGCAACACGGTCCGCCAAGCCCTGGACCTGCTCCGCGCGGAAGGACTCGTCGCCCGCCACCCCGGTGTCGGCACCGTCGTCGTCGGCCAGAAGTACCCCCACGGCCTGGACCGTCTGATGGGCCTCGCGGAAACCCTCCACGAGCACGGCACGGTCACCAACGAGGTCCGCACCATGGGCCCCGCCCCCGCCCCGCACCCGGTGGCCCAGCGCCTCCAAGTCCCGCCCGGCACCGACGTCCTCTGCATCGAGCGGCTGCGCCGGCTGAACGGCCTGCCCCTCTCCCTCGACCTCACCTACATCCCCCTCGACATCGGCACCGCCCTGCTCGGCGCCGACCTCGAGAACACCGATGTCTTCCGCCTCCTGGAGACGATCACCGGCCAGGGCCTCGGCCACGCCGAGATCACCCTGGAGGCCGTCAACGCCGACGCCCACTCCGCCGCCGTACTGGAGGCCCCGCGCGGCGCGGCCGTCCTGATGCTGGAGCGCCTCACCCACCTCGCCGACGGCCGCCCCGTCGACCTGGAGTTCATCCGCTTCCGCGGCGACCGCATCACCATGAGCGGCCAACTGCGCCGCTCCCTCTGACCTCTTTCCGAGCCGTTTCCTGGAGACAGCCATGCCCTTGGCGCCCCAGCGGGCCGACGTGCCCGTGACCATCGACGAGTCGAAGTGCATCGACGGCTGCACGCTCTGCGTGGACATGTGCCCGCTGGACTCCCTCGCCATCGACACCAGCAGCGGCAAGGCCTACATGCACGTCGACGAGTGCTGGTACTGCGGCCCGTGCGCGGCCCGCTGTCCCACCGGAGCCGTCACGGTCAACATGCCCTATCTGCTCCGGTGAGAGGTCCCGAACTCCCATGAAGATCAAACCAGTCGTCGCCGGCCTCCTGCTGCTCGCGCCCCTGACCGCCTGCGGCAGCGCCCAGGCCGGAGACAGCTCCACGGTCACCGTCACCGTCGGCTACCAGTCCAAGACCATCAACACCGTCACCGCCGGCACCCTGCTGCGCTCCCTCGGCTACTTCGAGAAGGAGCTCGACGCGCTGCACGACGGCAAGACCTACAAGGTCGACTGGCAGGACTACGCCACCGGCGCCCCCATCACCGCCCAGATGACCGCGGGGAAGATCGACATCGGCTCGATGGGCGACTTCCCGCTGCTCATCAACGCGGCCCGCGGCAAGCAGCTCGGCAAGCCGACCCACCTGGTCTCCGTCACCGGCTACAACCTCCGCGGCGGCCTCAACACCATCGTCACCGCCCCGGACTCGAAGCTCGCCTCCCTCGCCGACCTCAGGGGCAGGAAGGTCTCCACCAGCGTCGGCTCCGCCGCCGACGGCACCCTCGTACGCGCCCTCCAGCGGGCCGGCATCGACCCCGACAAGGGCGTCGAGAAGCTCAACCAGCAGCCCGCGGTGGGTGCTTCGGCCCTGTCGGCGGGCAGCACCGACGCGCTCTCCCAGTTCGTCGCCTGGCCCGGACTCCTCACCTACCAGGGCAAGGCGAAGGCGCTGTACGACGGTGCCGAGCTGAACCTGCCCACCTTCCACGGCGTCACCGCCCGCGAGGACTTCGCCGAGCAGCGCCCCGCGGTCCTGGAGGCGTTCCTCAAGGCCCAGGCCGAGGCCACCGACTACCTCAACCGGCACCCGGTCGCCGCCGCCGAGTCGGTCGCCGAGGCCACCGGCCTGCCCCCCGAGGTCGTCTACCTCTACAACGGCGCCCACGGCATCTCCACCTTCGACCCGGCCGTCAAACCCCAGCTGGTCTCCGCCCTCAAGCAGGACGTCTCGGTGCTGAAGGCCGCCAAGCTCACCGGCGACATCGACGTGGACTCCTTCGTCGACGACAGGTACGTCAGGAAGGCCCTCGGGTCCGGGTACGCGAAGCGCCTCGCCGCCGCTCCGCCCGCCTCCGCGAGCGAGGTCTGGCCCAAGGGCTCCTCCGAGACCCGGACCTTCAAGACACCGGCCGAGCTGCTGACGTACGTCTCCGCACACAAGGACGGCATCCGCGCCGCCTACGTCCCCGACGCCACCACCGGCACCCTCTGGTTCGCCGACAAGGCGGTCTGGGTGGCCGACGGCGACCGGCTGCTGCCCTTCGTCGCCCCGGAGACCGCGCGGGCCTACGTCTCCTCGCACGGCGGTGCCCGGGTCGTCACGTACGCCGACGCACTGGAGCGGGCGTCGTGAGCCGGCCCCTGCCGAAAGCCGGCCGGTACGCGCTCAGGGCGGCCTCGCTGGCGGTCGCCCTCGGCGTGTGGCAGCTGCTGACCAGCCTGGACGTCGACCTGTGGCTGCGTTTCTCGCAGTTCCCCACGGTCACCGATGTGGCGAGCGCCTTCGCCGACCGGCTGTCCGGCCCGGACTACTGGACCGACCTCACCGACAGCCTGACCCGCATCCTCACCGGGTTCCTCCTCGCCGCGGTGCTCGGCGTGGCCACCGGCGTGCTCGTGGCCCGCTCCCGCCTCGCCGAGGACCTGCTCGGCCCGGTCCTGGAGGTGATCCGGCCGGTCCCCGCGATCGCCCTCGTCCCGGTCGCGATCCTCCTGTTCCCCTCCAACGAGCAGGGCATCGTCTTCATCACCTGCACCGCCGCCTTCTTCCCCGTCCTGGTCTCCACCCGGCACGCGGTCCGCGCGCTGACCCCGGTGTGGGAGGAGGCGGTGCTGACCATGGGCGGCGGCCGGTGGCGGATCCTCGCCTCGGTCGTCCTGCCGGGTGCCCTGCCCGGCATCTTCGGCGGCCTGTCCGTCGGCATCGGCGTCTCCTGGATCTGTGTGATCTCCGCCGAGATGATCTCCGGCCAGTACGGCGTCGGCTACCGCACCTGGCAGGACTACACCGTCGTCAACTACGCGGGCGTCTTCGTCGGCATGGTCACCATCGGCGTCCTCGGCTGGCTCACCTCCACCGCGGTGGAGCTGCTGGGGCGCCGCCTGACACGGTGGCTGCCGAGGACGTCGTCCGCCGGCGGGCGCACCCCCCGGCGGACACGCGACACCCGGGCCGCCATGCCGGTCAGCCCCAGGGCCAAGGAGGGCATCCCCCATGACCAGCTCGTCTGACCTGCGTGCCCGCTCCCGCACCGGTGCGGCACTGGCCCTGCGCGGCACCACCCTGGGACGACCCGACGCACCCGTGCTCGACGCCGTGGAACTCGATGTGGCCCCCGGCGAGATCCTCACCGTCGTCGGGCCCTCCGGCTGCGGCAAGTCGACCCTGCTGCGCACCCTGGCCGGCCTCCTGGCTCCCCTCTCAGGCCAGGTCACCCAGGACTCGCGCCCCTTGACCCGCCCCTCGGCCGACCGCGCGCTGGTCTTCCAGGATGACGCCCTGCTGCCCTGGCGCACCCTGCGCGCCAACGTCGAACTCCCTCTGGCCATCAAGGGCCTGTCGCGCACTGAGCGCCGCGCACAAGCCGAGTCCTGGCTGGCCCGGGTCGGACTCACCGACCAGGCCCGGCAGTTGCCCCACCGCGTCTCCGGCGGGCAACGCCAGCGCGCCCAGCTGGCCCGCGCCCTCGCCGGAGCGCCCCGGGCCGTCCTCATGGACGAACCCTTCGGCGCCCTCGACGCCCAGACCCGCGCCGGCATGCAGGACCTGCTGGTCGAGGTCCTCCAGGGCACCGGCGCCACCGTCGTCTTCGTCACCCACGACGTCGACGAGGCCCTCTTCCTCGGCGACCGCGTCGCCCTCCTCGGCGGCGGCCGCCTCACCGCCGTACGCGACGTCCCGCGCCCCCGTGACCGGTCGGCGCACGACGATCCCGCGCGCCTGGCACTGCGGCGCGACGTCCTGTCCTCTCTCGGAACCTCGCTCGGTACCTGAAAGGCCCCCCGGTGACCACCGCCTCCTTGAACATCCCGCTGGAGATCCCCGCCCTGACCGACGCCGAGGAGATCCGCTGCGACGTCCTCGTCATCGGCGGCGGCACCGCCGGCACCATGGCTGCCCTGACCGCCGCCGAGCACGGCGCGGACGTCCTGCTCCTCGAGAAGGCCCACGTCCGGCACTCCGGCGCCCTCGCCATGGGCATGGACGGCGTCAACAACGCGGTCATCCCCGGCCGCGCCGAACCCGACGACTACGTCGCCGAGATCACCCGCGCCAACGACGGCATCGTCGACCAGTCCACCGTCCGCCAGACCGCCACCCGCGGCTTCGGCATGGTGCAGCGCCTCGAGTCGTACGGCGTGAAGTTCGAGAAGGACGAACACGGCGACTACGCGGTCCGCCAGGTCCACCGCTCCGGCTCCTACGTCCTGCCGATGCCCGAGGGAAAGGACGTCAAGAAGGTCCTGTACCGGCAGCTGCGGCGACGCGAGATGCGGGAGCGGATCCGCATCGAGAACCGGGTGATGCCGGTACGGGTGCTCACCGCGGAAGGGCGGGCCGTGGGTGCGGTCGGCTTCAACACGCGCACGGGCGCCTTCGTCACGGTCCGCGCGGGCGCGGTCATCCTCGCCACCGGCGCCTGCGGACGCCTGGGCCTGCCCGCCTCCGGCTACCTGTACGGCACGTACGAGAACCCGACCAACGCCGGCGACGGCTACGCCATGGCCTACCACGCGGGCGCCGAGCTCACCGGCATCGAGTGCTTCCAGATCAACCCGCTGATCAAGGACTACAACGGCCCCGCCTGCGCCTACGTCGCCAACCCCTTCGGCGGCTACCAGGTCAACCGGCACGGCGAACGCTTCGTCGACTCCGACTACTGGTCCGGCCAGATGATGGCCGAGTTCGCGGCGGAGGTCGCCTCCGACCGGGGCCCGGTGTACCTGAAGCTGAGCCACCTGCCCGAGGAGTCGATCGCGTCCCTGGAGTCGATCCTGCACTCCACCGAGCGGCCCACCCGCGGCACCTTCCACGAAGGCCGCGGCCACGACTACCGCACCCACGACATCGAGATGCACATCTCCGAGATCGGCCTCTGCGGCGGCCACTCGGCCTCCGGCGTACGGGTCGACGACCACGCCCGTACGACCGTCCCCCGCCTCTACGCCGCCGGCGACCTCGCCTGCGTCCCCCACAACTACATGATCGGCGCGTTCGTCTTCGGCGACCTCGCGGGCGCCGACGCCTCCCAGTACACCCCGTACGAAGGGGAGTTGCCGACCGACCAGCTCCGCGCGGCGCACGAACTGATCTACCGCCCGCTGCGCAACCCGGACGGCCCGCCCCAGCCCCAGGTCGAGTACAAGCTGCGCCGTTTCGTGAACGACTACGTGGCCCCGCCGAAGTCCGGCGCCCGTCTGTCCCTGGCACTTGAGCACTTCGAGCGGATGCGGGACGACATCGCCGCGATGGGCGCGCACACCCCGCACGAGCTGATGCGCTGCGCCGAGGTCACCTTCATCCGCGACTGCGCGGAGATGGCCGCGCGTGCCTCGCTGGCCCGCACGGAGTCCCGCTGGGGCCTCTACCACGACCGCCTCGACCACCCCCGACGCGACGACGACTCCTGGTTCCACCATCTCGACCTGCACAAGTCCCCCTCCGGCGCGATGGAGTTCACGGCCCGTCCGGTGGCCCCCTACCTGGTCCCGATCGACGAGTTCACCCCGGTCGGCGGCCCCTCCCGGCACATCGGCGAGGTGCACCCGGAGCAGGTGGCCACGGCAGGGGGCCGGGATCGGGCGCCGGTGGCGGTGGCTGTGGAGGCCGGGGTGGCGGGGGCTGTAGAAGCTGCGGTGGAGGTGGCGGCGGAAGTGGTGAACTCCCCCGCCCGCCTCCTCGAACTCGTCGCCCTCGCCGAGGAACAGCCCGAACTCGCCGCGCTGCGGCCCTACTTGACCGACCCGGCGCCCGCCGTCCGGCGCGAGGCCGTCGCCGTGTTGACCGAGACGCTGCCGCCGGGCACCGGCCCCGCCCTCGCCGAGGCACTGCGCGACCCCGCGCCCGAGGTCCGCGCCGCCGCGGCCGCGTCCCTGCGTGAGCTCGTCGAGACGCTGCCGCCCGAACCCGCCCTGCGCGACGGCCTCGCCGCCGCCCTGGCCGAACCGGACCCCGTGGTCCGCACCGCCTCCCTGGATGTGCTGCGCGCCCTGCGCCTCGGTGACACGGAACTCTTCGCCGGGGCCCTGACCGACGCGGACATCCCCGTCCGCATCGAGGCCGTCCGCGCCCTGGTCTCGGTGGACGCGGCGACGGAACTGGCTCGCGCCGCCACCGCCGACCCGTCCCGCGAGGTCCGGGTGACGTTCGCCAAGGCGCTGGCGACGGTGTGGGCCCAACGCCCGCTGGACGCCGTCCTGGACGCCCTGACCCGGCTCACCGAGGACGCCGACGTCCTGGTCCAGGGGGCCGCCTACGGAGCGCTGGGCACCACAGGCTGCCCTCCGCTGCTCGCCGCCCGTGCCGTCACCGCCCTGTCGGACGCCGCCTGGCAGGTCCGCTCGGGTGCCGCGACGGCCCTTTCCGCCGCCGGCCCGGAGGTGGCCGTCCCCGCCCTCGCCAAGGCCCTGGCCGACCCCAACGCGGATGTCCGCAAGGCCGCCGTCCTGGCGCTGACCCGCCACTCGGCCGCCGAGGACGCCCGGGCGGCCCTGGCCACGGTGACGGCGGACCCGGACGCGGACGTCAGGGCGTACGCCGCACGCGCCTTGTGACGGTGGCGAGGCCGGTTGTGACGGCATTGAGGCCGGCGCCGATCACTTCGCCTGGGAGAGCGCGACCGCGTCGGCGCCGGCGGGGAATCGCAGCTGGCCGGTCGTGTCGTGCACGGCTCGCCACACCGTCTCGGCGACGTCGCTCTCCTTGGTGAACTGGTCCTGGCCCATGAAGTCGCCCATGGTCTTCTTCGCCCATGGTGCGTAGGGCGCCGGGACCAACTCGGCCGGCGAGCCGCCCTTCGCCGCGTTGGCCGCGAAGTTCGTCGTCAGGCAGGCGCCCGGCTCGACGGTCTTCGCCCGCACCCCGAACGGCGCGAGTTCGAGCGCGAGGGATGCGGTGAACCCCTCGACGGCCATCTTGCTCGCCTTGTAGACGGCCGTGAGCGGCATGTGTCCCAGCACCACGCTCGAGGTCACGTTGACCACCACGCCGGAGCCACGCTCGCGGAACTGGGGCAGCACCGCCTGCGTCATCGCCATCACGCCGAACGTGTTGGTCTCGAAGACCTCCCGCACCCGGGCCATGGGGGTGCCCTCGAACACGCCCATCGAGGGCACGCCCGCGTTGTTGACCAGGGCGTCGACGGGGCCCGCGGCCTCGAACGCGGCCTTGATGCTCTCGGGCCTGGTCACGTCGAGCTCGAGGACACGGAGCCGGTCCGACTCGGGAAGGACGCCCGGACGCGGCGTCCGCATCGTGGCGACGACGTTCCACCCCCGCGCGTGGAAGTGGAGGGCGGTCTCCCGCCCGTACCCGGACGAGGTGCCGGTGATCAGAACGGTCTTCATGGTGTGCCCCTTTGGCGAGGTGGTGGGATCCTCCGGGCGGGCAGGCATCTTCCTGCCTCCCGGGAGAACCGGTCGAGAACCGGTAATCCCATTGGATCGCTCTGAACTGCGGAGATGATAGAACTATCCTCGCTACTCCTTGCACGATCCTCCAGAAGCACATCCGGCTCAGGGCAGGAGCGCGGCAGGCGCTCGCACGGCCTGACGCAGGCGGGCGGCGTCCTGGCTCGGGGGTGCGCCGAACTGGCGGCGGTACTCCCGGCTGAACTGCGATGGGTTGTCGTAGCCGACGCGCTGGCCCACTCCGGTGACGTCTCCGGGGTGGGTGGCGAGCAGCAGCCTGGCCTCCTGGAGTCGGATCTGCTTCTGGAACTGGATGGGGCTCATCGCGGTCACCGCCTGGAAGTTGCGGTAGAAGGCGGAGACGCCCATGCCGGACTGCCGCGCCACGTCCTCGACCCGGAAGGGCTGCGCGTAGTGCTCGCGGATCCAGCGCACGGCCCGCGAGATGTGGCTGAGGCTGCTGTCGGCCAGGCCGAGCTGGCGAACCGTCGCACCCTGCTCACCGGTGATCAGACGCCACAGGATCTCGCGCTTGACCAGCGGGGCGAGTACGGCCCGGTCGCGGGGCTCGTCGAGCAGGCGCAACAGGCGGACCACCGCGTCCAGCAGCGCGGCCGGAGCGTCACTGACGGCGATCCCCGACGGAGCGCTTCCGCTGCCCCGGGGGGCGGTACCGGGCCCGGCCTCGAGCAACAGCTCGGCGACGGCGGACGGTTCCAGGACGAGACCGAATCCCAGCGCCGGCTGCTCGGGGTCGGCCTGGGTGAACTGCCCCGTGACCGGCAGATCGACGGATGCGACCAGGTACTGCCCGGGCCCGTACTCGAACACCCTCTCGCCCAGGGCGAGGCGTTTGGCGCCTTGCGCGATGACCGCCAGCAGCGTGCCGGACATCGAAGGCGCCGGCGGATCCGGGCGGTCGACCTTCGAGATGAGGACACCGTCGACGGCGGTGGTCCAGTCGGGCCGCGCATGGCGGGCCAGCAGGGTGCGGAGTTCCTCGAGGTACATGCGTCCATTGCAGCACCATTCCGCACTGCGATCCCCAAAATAGCGAGGATCGTGCAAGTACTCCGGAGCATCTGTCTAACGTTTCCCCAGCTCAACGGACTTGAATGGAATCACCACACTCCACCACCGAAGAGCAAGAGGAGAAATCCATGACTGCTGGCTACGGCTTCGCCGCCACCCTGACCGCCAGGCCCGGTAGGGGCGACGAGCTCGTCGACCTGCTGCTGACCGGACTCGACGAGGGCAGCCCCGGCGCGAGCGAGTACTGCCTGCTCTACCTCGTCTCCCGTTCCGCGTCCGACCCGGATGTCGTCCACGTCGCCGAAGGCTGGACCAGCGAGGAGGACCACCACCGCGTCTTCGCCGGCGAGACCGCCCAGGCCATCGTGGCGCAGATCGGCCCGCTGCTCGCCAAGGACTCCGAGTACACCGACCACGTCCCGGTCCGCGGCAGATCCGCCCTCTGACGCCCGACCGTCCCGCCACCACCCACGAGAGGCCACGACCATGACCACAGCACGCCCCTCCCTCGACCCCGAACTGCAGGAACTCCTGGCCGGCATGCCGCTGATGTCCCGGCTCAGCCCGGAAGTGCTGGCCCAGGTACGCCCCTTCTCCTCGACGCCCGTCGAACCCCTCCTCGAAGGCCGCGCCATCGACCGGCGCGAGGTCACCGTCGCGGGTCCGGACGGCACCCCGATCCCCTTGTCCGTCTTCAGCCCCGCCAACAGCGATCGCACCGCCGCCGCACCCTGCGTCTACTGGATGCACGGCGGCGGGATGGTCATGGGCGACCGCTTCTCGCAGATCGACATCCCGCTGGAGTGGCTCGACGAGTTCGGTGCCGTGGTGGTCTCCGTCGACTACCGGCTCGCGCCCGAGTCCACCGGCACCATCCCCGTCCAGGACTGCTACCAGGGCCTGCTCTGGATCGCCGACCACGCCGCCGAACTGGGCATCGACCCCGCCCGGATCATCGTCGCGGGCGCCAGCGCGGGCGGCGGCCTCGCCGCCGGAGTCACCCTGCTGGCCCGCGACCTCGGCACCCCGGCGATCGCCTCCCAAGTCCTGATCGGCCCCATGCTCGACCACCGCAACACCACCACGTCCAGCCTCCAGTACTCGAACGGGCCCGGCGTCTGGACCCGCGAGATGAACGGATTCGGCTGGCGCTGTCTCCTCGGCGACCTCACCGACGACGAGATACCCGCGTACGTCTCCCCCGCCCTGGCCGACGACCTCGCGGGCCTGCCGACCACCTACATCGACACCGGCTCCGCCGAGGTCTTCCGCGACGAGGACACCGACTACGCCACCCGCATCTGGGCGGCCGGCGGCCAGGCCGAACTCCACGTCTGGGCAGGCGGCTTCCACGGATTCGACGCCCTGTACCCACAGGCACACCTCTCGGCCACCGCCCGCCGAACCCGCACCGAGTGGCTCGCCCGGGTCCTGCGTGGATGAGACCGGGAAGGGGGCCGCATCATGCACAGCCCCGAGCTGTGTCCGAGCTACATCCAGTCGTCCTCGGGCTCCGCGTCCGCGTCCATCTCGGGCCAGTGGTCGGCTCCCGGGTCCTGGTCCGGGTCCGCGGCCCGGCCCGTTGCCGGCGAAGCGAGCCCGGCGTCGGCCGCCCCACCGGTTGCCGCCACACCGGCTGCCGTCCCGTCGGTTGCCGTCCCGCCGTCGGCCAGTCCGGCGAGGACCTCGATCACGCCCTCCCCGTACGTCGCGAGCTTCTTCTCGCCGACCCCGCCGACGGAGCCGAGCTGTGTCACGGACGTGGGCCACGCCGTGACGATCTCCCTGAGCGTGGCGTCGTGGAAGATGACGTACGCCGGGACGCCCTGCTCCCGTGCCTGTTCGGCGCGCCAGGCCCGCAGCGCCTCGAACGCCGGGACCAGCGCCTCGGGCAGTTCGGCCACCGCGGCCTTGGCCCTGCCCCGCCCGGACGAGGAGTTCGTCCTGGCGGTCGCGGGCTTCTTCGGTTCCTTGCGCAGCGGCACCTCCCGCTCGCGCCGCAGCACCGTGCCGCTGGCCTCGGTCAGCACCAGCGTGCCGTAGTCCCCCTCGACCGCGAGGAGCCCCTGGGCGAGCAACTGCCGGACGACGCCCCGCCATTCGCCCTCGGTGAGTTCCTCGCCGATGCCGAACACGGACAGCTGGTCGTGGTCGAACTGGATGACTTTGCCGGTGCGTTTGCCGAGCAGGATGTCGACGATCTGCACCGCGCCGAACTTCTGCCCTCGCTCCCGCTGGAGCCGCACGACGGTGGACAGCACCTTCTGGGCGGCGACCGTGCCGTCCCAGGTCTCGGGCGGGGTCAGGCAGGTGTCGCAGTTGCCGCAGCCCGTCGGCTCGGGCTCCTGGCCGAAGTAGTTGAGGAGCTGACCGCGTCGGCACTGGGAGGTCTCGCACAGCGCGAGCATGGACTCCAGGTGGGCGGCGGCCCGGCGCCGGAACGCCTCGTCGCCCTCGCTGGTCTCGATCATCTTGCGCTGCTGTATGACGTCGTTGAGGCCGTAGGCCATCCAGGCGGTGGAGGCGAGGCCGTCACGGCCGGCACGGCCGGTCTCCTGGTAGTAGCCCTCCACGGACTTGGGCAGGTCGAGGTGGGCGACGAAACGGACGTCCGGCTTGTCGATGCCCATGCCGAAGGCGATGGTCGCCACCACCACCAGGCCGTCCTCGCGCAGGAAGCGGGACTGGTGGGCGGCGCGGGTGCCCGCGTCGAGGCCCGCGTGGTAGGGGACCGCCTCGATGCCGTTGCGGGAGAGGAACTCGGCGGTGGCCTCCACCGACTTGCGGGAGAGGCAGTACACGATGCCCGCGTCGCCCGCGTGCTCTTCCCGGAGGAAGGCCAGCAGCTGCTTCTTGGGGTCGGCCTTGGGCACGATCCGGTACTGGATGTTGGGCCGGTCGAAGCTGGCCACGAAGTGCCGGGCCGTCGGCATGTTCAGTCGCTGGGTGATCTCCTCGTGCGTGGCCCGGGTGGCTGTCGCGGTGAGGGCGATCCGGGGGACGTCGGGCCAGCGTTCGCCGAGCACCGACAGCATCAGGTAGTCGGGCCGGAAGTCGTGGCCCCACTGGGAGACGCAGTGGGCCTCGTCGATGGCGAAGACGGCGATCTTGCCGCGGGAGAGGAGGTCCTGGGTGGCGTCGAGGCGCAGTCGCTCCGGTGCCAGGTAGAGCAGGTCGAGTTCGCCGGCGAGGAACTCGGCCTCGACCACGCGCCGCTCGTCGAAGTCCTGTGTGGAGTTCATGAACCCGGCGCGCACGCCGAGCGCCCTGAGGGCGTCGACCTGGTCCTGCATCAGGGCGATGAGCGGTGAGACGACGATGCCTGTGCCGGGTCTGACCAGGGAGGGGATCTGGTAGCAGAGCGATTTGCCGCCGCCGGTCGGCATGAGGACGACGGCGTCCCCGCCGGCGACCACGTGCTCGATGATCTCTTCCTGTTCGCCGCGGAAGGCGTCGTATCCGAAGACCCGGTGGAGCGTGGCCAGTGCCTCGCTGTCACTGCCGGCCGGTGTCCCGGTGATCCCTGGCATCTCGCTGATCCCGCCCATCGCGCGTGTCGCGCCCATAGTCCCGTCCCCCGTACGTCGTCCCTCGACCACTGCTTCCACGATAGGGGTCCGCACCGACACCGCCGGGGTTATCCACAGGCCGGCCCGGCGGTGACCTTGTGACGGCCCCGGTCATTCGATCGGCCGCTGTCACATGGCGCACTCGTTCGAGGCGAGGAGATGCTGCTGGGGCGGGCCGGTGCGGTCCGTCCCTCCCGGCCGACGGTGTGTCCCGCGTGTGCGTGTCTCCCGTCCCGTACTGCTCACGCGTTCAAGGAGAACCTCATGGCCCCTCGGCCCCTGAAGGCAGCCCTCACCCTTGCGGCCGCCGCGGCCTTCTCGCTCTCCGCAGTCCCGGCCCAGGCGGCCGACCCGGCCCCGACGGTCTGGACGGACCTGACCCCCACGTACACGGCCACCGGCGCGTACGGCTACGCACCCCTCGCCGTCGCCGACGGCTTCGTGCCCATGTCCTGCGTGCCGGGCATGGGCTACCACTACGTCAACGCGGACAACGTCGGGGAGACCGACCCCGAGCGGCCCGCGGCGCTTCTGTACGACGACGGTCCGCACGGGCGCCGGCTGCTGGGGGTGGAGTGGATCGTGCCGGCGGGGTCCGGGGTCACCAGGCCGACGCTGTTCGGCCAGGAGTTCCAGGGACCGGCCGATGTGCCCGGCGTGGGTTCCAGTTACACCCTGCACGCCTGGATCTACCGGACGAACCCCAGCGGGCTCTTCAAGCCGACGGATCCCGATGTGACGTGTGCTCCCGCGTCGGCCCCGAGCACGGCTCCCGAGCCGGACTTGCTGGCCGGCATCGACTGGACGGCGCTGGTCACCTGAGCGCGCGCAAAGGGCCCGGCTCCCTTGGCGGGAGCCGGGCCCTTTGTGTGAGAACACCGTCGGTCGGCGCCGTCGATCGATGCCGCCGGTCGACGCCTGCGGTCAGCGCACGAACACTCCCGCCTGGTTGGCCAGGTCCAGGAAGTACTGCGGTGCCACACCGAGGACGAGCGTGACCGCGACGCCGACCGCGATCGCCGTCATCGTCAGGGGTGACGGCACGGCGACCGTCGGTCCCTCCGGCCGGGGTTCGCTGAAGAACATCAGCACGATCACGCGGATGTAGAAGAACGCGGCGATCGCGGACGAGATCACACCGACGACGACCAGCGGGGCCGCGCCGCCCTCGGCCGCCGCCTTGAACACGGCGAACTTCCCGGCGAAGCCGCTGGTCAGCGGGATGCCGGCGAAGGCCAGCAGGAACACCGCGAACACGGCCGCCACCAGCGGGGACCGCCGGCCCAGGCCCGCCCACTTGGACAGGTGGGTGGCCTCACCGCCCGCGTCGCGGACCAGGGTGACGACCGCGAAGGCGCCGATGGTCACGAAGGAGTACGCGGCCAGGTAGAAGAGGACGGACGACACCCCGTCCGGCGTGGTCGCGATGACACCCGCGAGGATGAACCCGGCGTGCGCGATCGACGAGTACGCCAACAGCCGCTTGATGTCGGTCTGGGTGATCGCGACGATGGCACCGCCGAGCATGGTAACGATCGCGACGGCCCACATGACGGGCCGCCAGTCCCAGCGCAGGCCCGGCAGCACGACGTAGAGGATCCTGAGCAGCGCGCCGAAGGCGGCCACCTTGGTCGCCGCCGCCATGAACCCGGTGACCGGGGTGGGCGCGCCCTGGTAGACGTCCGGGGTCCACATGTGGAACGGGACGGCGCCGACCTTGAAGAGCAGGCCCATGACGATCATCGCGGCGCCGATCAGCAGCAGCGCGTCGTTGCCCATGGTGTCGGCGAGTGCCGGGTCCACGGTGGCGACCGTGCCGTCGACGACCCGCGCGATGGTGCCGTAGGACACCGAGCCCGCGTAGCCGTAGAGCAGGGCGATGCCGAAGAGGGTGAACGCGGAGGCGAACGCGCCGAGCAGGAAGTACTTGACCGCGGCCTCCTGCGACATGAGCCGCTTGCGGCGGGCCAGGGCGCAGAGCAGGTACAGCGGGAGGGAGAAGACCTCCAGGGCCACGAACAGGGTCAGCAGGTCGCTGGCGGCCGGGAAGATCAGCATGCCGGCGATGGCGAAGAGCAGCAGCGGGAACACCTCGGTGGTGGTGAACCCGGCCTTGACGGCGGACTTCTCGCTGTCGCTGCCCGGCACGGACGCGGCCTGGGCGGCGAAGGAGTCGACCCTGTTGCCGTGCGTCTCGGGGTCGAGGCGCCGTTCGGCGAAGGTGAACAGGCCGACGAGGCCCGCCAGCAGGATCGTGCCCTGGAGGAACAGGGCCGGTCCGTCGACGGCGATCGCGCCCATGGCGGCGATTCCGGCCTTGGTGGTGGCGTATCCGTCGGCGGCGAGTGCGACGACCGCCGCGAAGGCGGCGCACAGGGCTACGACGGACACGAACAGCTGGGCGTAGTAACGGGACTTGCGCGGGACGAAGGCCTCGACCAGCACTCCGATGATCGCCGCGCCCAGGACGATCAGGGTGGGCGACAACTGCCCGTATTCGATCTTCGGCGCGTCGATCTTGGAGATCGGGTCGGCCGCGGTTGTCCACAGGCTGTGGACGGCTACTGCGCTCACTTGGCCGCCTCCACCGCAGGCTTGGGGTCCTTCTTGTGTACGTCGGACATGGTCGACTTCACCGCCGGGTTCACGATGTCGGTGACCGGCTTCGGGTAGACGCCCAGGAAGATCAGCAGGACGACCAGGGGGGCGACCACCGCGACCTCGCGCAGGCGCAGGTCGGGCATGGCGGAGACCTCCGGCTTCACCGGGCCCGTCATCGTCCGCTGGTAGAGGACGAGGGTGTAGAGCGCGGCGAGCACGATGCCGAAGGTGGCGATGATGCCGATCACCGGGTAGCGCTCGAAGGTGCCGACCAGGACCAGGAACTCACTGACGAAGGGCGCGAGCCCGGGCAGCGAGAGGGTGGCGAGGCCGCCGATCAGGAAGGTGCCGGCGAGCACCGGGGCGACCTTCTGGACACCGCCGTAGTCGGCGATGAGCCGTGAGCCGCGCCGCGAGATCAGGAACCCGGCCACCAGCATCAGCGCGGCCGTCGAGATCCCGTGGTTGACCATGTAGAGCGTGGCGCCGGACTGGCCCTGGCTGGTCATCGCGAAGATGCCCATGATGATGAAGCCGAAGTGGGAGATCGACGCGTACGCTACCAGGCGCTTGATGTCCCGCTGGCCGACCGCGAGCAGCGCCCCGTAGACGATGCTGATCAGGGCGAGGACGAGGATCGCGGGCGTGGCCCACTTGCTGGCCTCCGGGAAGAGCTGGAGGCAGAAGCGGAGCATCGCGAAGGTGCCCACCTTGTCGACGACCGCGGTGATGAGGACGGCGACCGGGGCGGTGGCCTCCCCCATCGCGTTGGGCAGCCAGGTGTGCAGCGGCCACAGGGGCGCCTTCACCGCGAAGGCGAAGAAGAACCCGAGGAACAGCCAGCGTTCGGTGTTGGTCGCCATGTCGAGCGTGCCGTTGGCGCGCGCTTCGGCGATCTCCTGGAGGCTGAAGTTCCCGGCGACCACGTAGAGGCCGATCACCGCGGCCAGCATGATCAGGCCGCCTACGAGGTTGTAGAGGAGGAACTTCACGGCGGCGTACGAGCGTTGGGCCGCCGCGTTCTCGTCGGTGCCCGCGTGGGCGCGGTCCCCGAAGCCGCCGATGAGGAAGTACATCGGGATCAGCATGGCTTCGAAGAAGATGTAGAAGAGGAAGACGTCGGTGGCCTCGAAGGAGATGATCACCATCGCCTCGACGGCCAGGATCAGGGCGAAGAAGCCCTGCGTCGGCCGCCACCGCTTGCTTCCGGTCTCCAGCGGGTCGGCGTCGTGCCAGCCCGCCAGGATGATGAACGGGATCAGCAGCGCGGTCAGCGCGAGCAGCGCGACCCCGATGCCGTCCACGCCGAGTTCGTAGCGGACCCCGAAGTCCGCGATCCAGGCGTGGGATTCGGTGAGCTGGTAGCGGGCGCCGTCCGGGTCGAAGCGGACCAGGACGGTGATCGCGAGGGCGAGGGTGGCTAGCGAGACGAGCAGCGCCAGCCACTTGGCGGCGGTGCGTCGCGCGGCCGGCACGGCGGCCGTGGCGATGGCTCCGACCGCCGGGAGCACCGCCGTCGCTGTCAGCAGAGGAAAGGACATCGGTATCAGACCGCCCTCATCAGCAGGGTCGCGGCGACGAGGATGGCCGCACCGCCGAACATCGAGACCGCGTACGACCGCGCGAAGCCGTTCTGGAGCTTGCGCATGCGCCCGGAGAGGCCGCCGACCGAGGCCGCCGTGCCGTTGACGACTCCGTCGACCAGGGTGTGGTCGACGTAGACCAGGGACCGCGTGAGGTGTTCGCCGCCGCGGACCAGGACGACGTGGTTGAAGTCGTCCTGGAGCAGGTCGCGCCGGGCGGCCCGGGTGAGCAGGGACCCGCGCGGGGCGACGACCGGGACCGGGCGCCTGCCGTACTGGAGCCAGGCGATGGCGACACCGACGACCATCACGGTGACCGTGGCCGCGGTGACGGTGGCCGCGCTGATCGGCGCGTCTCCGTGGCTGTGCCCGGTGACGGGCTCCAGCCAGTGCAGGAAGCGGTCGCCGATGCTGAAGAAGCCGCCCGCGAAGACCGATCCGAAGGCCAGCACGATCATCGGGATCGTCATGGACTTGGGGGACTCGTGCGGGTGCGGCTCGTGGCCCTCGGCATCCGGCTGCCAGCGCTTCTCGCCGAAGAACGTCATCAGCATCACGCGCGTCATGTAGAAGGCGGTGATGGCCGCGCCCAGCAGGGCGCAGGCGCCGAGGATCCAGCCCTCGGTGCCGCCCTTGGCGAAGGCCGCCTCGATGATCTTGTCCTTGGAGAAGAAGCCGGACAGACCCGGAAAGCCGATGATGGCCAGATAGCCGAGGCCGAACGTCACGAAGGTGATCGGCATGTACTTCCTGAGGCCGCCGTACTTCCGCATGTCGACCTCGTCGTTCATGCCGTGCATGACCGAGCCGGCGCCGAGGAAGAGCCCGGCCTTGAAGAAACCGTGCGTCACCAGGTGCATGATCGCGAAGACGTAGCCGATGGGGCCGAGTCCCGCGGCCAGCACCATGTAGCCGATCTGCGACATGGTCGAGCCGGCCAGCGCCTTCTTGATGTCGTCCTTGGCGCAACCGACGATCGCACCGAACAGGAGCGTGACCGCGCCGACGATGGTGACGACCAGTTGGGCGTCCGGGGCGAGGTTGAAGATGTTGGCGGAGCGGACGATGAGGTAGACGCCCGCGGTCACCATGGTCGCCGCGTGGATGAGGGCCGAGACCGGGGTCGGGCCCTCCATCGCGTCCCCGAGCCAGGACTGCAGCGGCACCTGGGCGGACTTGCCGCAGGCCGCGAGCAGCAGCATCAGGGCGATGCCGGTCAGCGTGGCCTCGGAGGCGCCGGTGACGAGGCCGGGCTTCTCGTGGCTGCCGAGGACCGGGCCGAAGGCGAAGGTGCCGAAGGTCGTGAACATCAGCATGATCGCGATGGACAGGCCCATGTCGCCGACGCGGTTGACCAGGAAGGCCTTCTTCGCCGCGGTGGCCGCGCTGGGCTTGTGCTGCCAGAAGCCGATCAGCAGGTAGGAGGCGAGACCGACGCCCTCCCAGCCGACGTACAGCAGGAGGTAGTTGTCGGCGAGGACGAGCAGGAGCATCGCCGCGAGGAACAGGTTCAGATAGCCGAAGAAGCGGCGGCGGCGCTCGTCGTGCTCCATGTACCCGATGGAGTACAGGTGGATGAGGGAGCCGACGCCGGTGATCAGCAGCACGAACGTCATGGACAGCTGGTCGAGGCGGAAGGTGACGTCCGCCTGGAAGCCCTCGACCGGGATCCAGGTCCACAGGTGCTGGGTGAGCGTGCGGTGCTCCGCGTCCTTGCCGAGCAGGTCGGCGAAGAGGATGGCACCGAAGACGAAGGAGGCGCCGGCGAGCAGGGTGCCGATCCAGTGGCCGACGGCGTCCAGCCGCCGGCCGCCGGTGAGCAGGACCGCCGCTCCGAGCAGGGGCGCCGCGATGAGCAGCGCGATCAAATTCTCCACGATTCAGCGACCCCTTACAGCTTCATCAGGCTGGCGTCGTCGACCGAGGCCGAGTGGCGGGAACGGAACAGCGACACGATGATCGCGAGCCCGACCACGACCTCCGCGGCGGCGACGACCATCGTGAAGAAGGCGATGATCTGGCCGTCGAGATTGCCGTGCATCCGGGAGAAGGCGACGAACGCGAGGTTGCAGGCGTTGAGCATGAGCTCGATGCACATGAACACGACGATCGCGTTGCGCCTGATCAGCACGCCGGTGGCGCCGATCGTGAACAACAGGGCGGCGAGGTAGAGGTAGTTGACCGGGTTCACTTCGACGCCTCCCTCTTGAAGGTGGCCGGTTCGATCTCGGTCCGCTCCAGGCGTTCCTCGGCGCGCTGTTCCAGCGCCTTGAGGTCGTTCATCGCCTCGGTGGACACGTCACGCATCTGGCCGCGGTCGCGCAGGGTCTTGCTGACGGTGAGCTCGGACGGGGTGCCGTCGGGCAGCAGGCCCGCGATGTCCACCGCGTTGTGCCGGGCGTAGACGCCGGGGGCGGGCAGCGGCGGGACGTGCTTGCCCTCGCGCACGCGCTTCTCGGCCAGCTCGCGCTGGGTCAGGGCGCGTTCGGTGCGCTCGCGGTGGGTGAGCACCATGGCGCCGACGGCGGCCGTGATCAGCAGAGCGCCGGTGATCTCGAAGGCGAAGACGTACTTGGTGAAGATGAGGGTCGCAAGGCCCTCGACGTTGCCGCCGGAGTTGGCCTGGGTGAGGCCGTTGAACTGGTGGAGGGAGGCGTTGCCGATGCCGGCGAACAGCAGGACGCCGAAGCCGAGTCCGCACGCCAGGGCCAGCCAGCGCTGACCCTTAATGGTCTCCTTGAGGGAGTCCGCCGCGGTCACGCCGACGAGCATGACGACGAACAGGAACAGCATCATGATCGCGCCGGTGTAGACGACGATCTGGACGACGCCGAGGAAGTAGGCGCCGTTGGCGAGGTAGAACACCGCCAGGATGATCATGGTGCCGGCGAGGCAGAGCGCGCTGTGCACGGCCTTCTTCATGAAGACGGTGCACAGGGCGCCGATCACGGCGACGGTGCCGAGGACCCAGAACTGGAAGGCCTCGCCGGTGGAGGTGGTGGAGGCGGCGAGCTGGAGGGGCGCGCTCATCGGCCGATCACCTTCTCCGACGCCGGTTCGTCCGCACCGAAGGTCGAGTCGGCCTCCTGGACCACCTCGCCCTTGGAGACGGCGACCTGCTGGACCGTGCCGGGCGCGGCCTCGGTGACCAGGCCGCGGTAGTAGTCCTGCTCGTCGGTGCCGGGGTAGATGGCGTGGGGCGAGTCGACCATGCCCTCTTCGAGACCGGCGAGCAGCTGCTCCTTGGTGAAGATGAGGTTGGCGCGGCTGCTGTCGGCCAGCTCGAACTCGTTGGTCATCGTCAGCGCGCGCGTGGGGCAGGCCTCGATGCACAGTCCGCACAGGATGCAGCGGGCGTAGTTGATCTGGTAGACGCGGCCGTAGCGCTCGCCCGGGGAGTAGCGCTCCTCGTCGGTGTTGTCGGCGCCCTCCACGTAGATGGCGTCGGCGGGGCAGGCCCAGGCGCACAGCTCGCAGCCGACGCACTTCTCCAGGCCGTCCGGATGGCGGTTGAGCTGGTGCCGTCCGTGGAACCGCGGAGCGGTGGTCTTCTGCTGCTCCGGGTACTGCTCGGTCAGCCGCTTCTTGAACATGGCCTTGAAGGTCACGCCGAAGCCGGCGACCGGGTTCATGAAACCGGGCTTCAACTGCTCGGTCTCCTTGGGCTCCTCAGCCATCGGACGCCTCCTTTCCCTCCGTAGATCCGCCGTCACTCTGAGTATCGGACCCACCACTGACAATCAGCTCCCGCTCCCGGTGGGGGCGGCGCCTGGGCACCGGCGGCAGCTCCTGTCCGGGCAGCGGCGGCACGGGGAATCCGCCGGCCATCGGGTCGAAGCCGGCCGGTTCCGCGGCGGTTGCGGCGGCCGCCCGGGACTTCTCGCGGAACATGTCGGCGACGAAGGAGAGCAGCAGCAGGACCAGGACCGCGCCGCCGACGTAGAGGGCGATGTCGGCGAAGTCGTAGTTCTCGTTGCGCAGGGTCCGCACGGTCGCGACGAGCATCAGCCAGACCACGGAGACCGGGATGAGGACCTTCCAGCCGAGCTTCATCAGCTGGTCGTAGCGGACGCGGGGGAGCGTGCCGCGCAGCCAGATGAAGAAGAACAGCAGCAGCTGCACCTTGATGACGAACCAGAGCAGCGGCCACCAGCCGTGGTTGGCGCCCTCCCAGAAGGTGCTGATGGGCCAGGGGGCCCGCCAGCCACCGAGGAAGAGCGTGGTCGTCACGGCGGAGACCGTCACCATGTTCACGTACTCGGCGAGCATGAACATCGCGAACTTGATCGACGAGTACTCGGTGTTGAAGCCGCCGACCAGGTCGCCCTCGGACTCCGGCATGTCGAAGGGCGCGCGGTTGGTCTCGCCGACCATCGTGATGACGTAGATGACGAAGGAGACCGGCAGCAGGACGATGTACCAGCGGTCCTGCTGGGCCTCGACGATCGCCGAGGTCGACATCGACCCGGAGTACAGGAACACCGAGGCGAACGCGGCGCCCATGGCGATCTCGTACGAGATCATCTGGGCGCAGGAGCGCAGCCCGCCGAGGAGCGGGTACGTCGATCCGGAGCTCCAGCCGGCGAGGACGATGCCGTAGATGCCGACCGAGGCGACCGCGAGGATGTAGAGCATCGCGATCGGGAGGTCGGTGAGCTGCATCGCGGTGCGGTGGCCGAAGATCGAGATCTCGTTGCCGGACGGGCCGAAGGGGATCACCGCGATCGCCATGAAGGCCGGGATGGCCGCGACGATCGGCGCGAGGACGTAGACGACCTTGTCGGCGCGCTTGACGATGACGTCTTCCTTCAGCATCAGCTTGATGCCGTCGGCGAGCGACTGGAGCATCCCCCAGGGGCCGTGCCGGTTGGGGCCGATGCGCAGCTGCATCCAGGCGACGACCTTGCGCTCCCACACGATGGAGAACAGCACGGTCACCATCAGGAACGCGAAGCAGAAGACGGCCTTGACGACGACGAGCCACCAGGGGTCGGTGCCGAACATCGAGAGGTCTTCCGCGGCGAGGGACGGGCTCATGCCTCCACCTCCTTGGGAGCGTCGGCGGCGAGGCCGGCCGGGCCGATGCGGACGAGGGAACCGGGCACCGCTCCGGCGTCGGAGGCCACTCCCCCGCCGGTCGAGTTCAGCGGGAGCCAGACCACGCGGTCGGGCATCTCGGTGACCTGGAGCGGCAGTTCGACGACTCCGGCGGGTCCGGTCACGGCGAGGAGGTCGCCGTCCTTGACGCCCGCCTCGGCGGCCGTCGCGGCCGACACACGCGCGTGGGCGGCGTGCCGGGTCCCGGCGAGCGCCTCGTCGCCCTGCTGGAGGAGCCCCTGGTCGAGCAGCAGCCGGTGTCCGGCCAGCACGGCCTCCCCGGCGGCCGGCCGCGGCAACTGGACCCCGGTCTCGAAGGGTTCGGTGCCGCGCGGGCCGTCCCAGGGCCCGAGCCGGTCGATCTCCGCGCGCGTGGTGCGCAGATCCGGCAGGCCCAGGTGGACGTCCATGGCGTCGGCCAGCATCTGGAGCACCCGTGCGTCGGTGGGCGCGAGCCGGCGGGTCATCTGGTCGGGCTTGAGGGCGGCGTCGAAGAAGCGCACCCTGCCCTCCCAGTTCAGGAAGGTGCCGGGCTTCTCGGCGACCGCGGCCACCGGCAGGACGACGTCCGCGTGCTCGGTGACCTCGCCGGGCCGCAGTTCCAGCGACACCACGAAGCCGACCTCCTGGAGCGCTTCACGCGCGCGTGCCGGATCGGGCAGGTCCGCGACCTCGACGCCGGCGACGACCAGCGCCTGGAGCTCGCCGGACAGTGCGGCCTCGACGATCTGGCCGGTGTCGCGGCCGTAGCGGTGCGGGAGTTCGGCCACGCCCCAGACGGAGGCGACCTCCTCACGCGCGCGCGGGTCGGTGGCCGGGCGTCCGCCCGGCAGCAGGGACGGCAGCGCGCCCGCCTCGACGGCCCCGCGCTCCCCCGCCCGCCGCGGGATCCACACCAGCTGGGCGCCGGTCGCGGAGGCGGCCCGTACGGCGGCGGTCAGGGCGCCCGGCACGGCGGCGAGGCGTTCGCCGACGACGATCACCGCGCCCTCGGCGCGCAGCGCCTCGGCGGCCCTGCTGCCGTCGTCCGCGAGTCCGACCCCGCCGGCCAGCGCGTCCAGCCACTCGGTCTCGGTACCGGGAGCGGCCGGCAGCAGCGTGCCGCCCGCCTTCTCCAGGCCGCGGGTGGCGTGGGTGGCGAGGGAGAACACCTTCTGGCCGTGCTTGCGCCAGGCCTTGCGCAGCCTCAGGAAGACGCCGGGCGCCTCCTCCTCGGCCTCGAACCCGGCCAGCAGGACCGCGGGGGCCTTCTCCAGTGCGGTGTACGTGACGCCCGTACCGTCGAGGTCACGGCCGCGGCCCGCGATCCGCGCGGCCAGGAAGTCGGCCTCCTCGCTGCTGTGCACGCGCGCGCGGAAGTCGATGTCGTTGGTGTCGAGCGCCACGCGCGCGAACTTGCTGTACGCGTAGGAGTCCTCGACGGTGAGGCGGCCGCCGGTGAGGACGCCGGCCCGGCCGCGGGAGGCGAGCAGGCCCTGGGCGGCGATCTGGAGCGCCTCCGGCCAGGAGGCCGGCACCAGGTCCCCCTCGGGGTTTCGTACCAGGGGGTGCTCCAGCCGGTCACGCTGCTGCGCGTACCGGAAGGCGAAGCGCCCCTTGTCGCAGATCCACTCCTCGTTGACCTCGGGGTCGTTGGCCGCGAGCTTGCGCATGACCTTGCCGCGCCGGTGGTCGGTGCGGGTGGCGCAGCCGCCGGAGCAGTGCTCGCACACGCTCGGGGAGGACACCAGGTCGAAGGGGCGGGAGCGGAACCGGTACGCCGCCGAGGTGAGCGCGCCGACCGGGCAGATCTGGATGGTGTTGCCGGAGAAGTACGACTCGAAGGGGTCGCCCTCGCCGGTGCCGACCTGCTGGAGCGCGCCCCGCTCGATCAGCTCGATCATGGGGTCGCCCGCGACCTGGTTGGAGAAGCGGGTGCAGCGCGCGCACAGCACGCACCGCTCGCGGTCCAGGAGCACCTGGGTGGAGATCGGGACGGGCTTCTCGTAGGTCCGCTTCTTGCCCTCGAACCGGGACTCGGCCTGTCCGTGGGACATGGCCTGGTTCTGCAGGGGGCACTCGCCGCCCTTGTCGCAGACCGGGCAGTCCAGCGGGTGGTTGATGAGGAGGAGCTCCATCACACCGTGCTGGGCCTTCTCGGCGACCGGCGAGGTGAGGTGGGTCTTCACCACCATGCCGTCGGTGCAGGTGATGGTGCAGGAGGCCATCGGCTTGCGCTGGCCCTCGACCTCGACGATGCACTGGCGGCAGGCGCCGGCCGGGTCGAGAAGGGGGTGGTCGCAGAACCGGGGGATCTCGATGCCGAGCTGTTCGGCGGCCCGGATGACCAGGGTGCCCTTGGGCACGCTGATCTCGGCGCCGTCGATCGTCAGCGAGACGAGGTCTTCCGGCGGGACCGCCGCTTCTCCCCCTCCCGAGGGAGCATTGGTGGTCACGGTCATGCGTTCACCTCCGGGCGGTCGGCCCAGGCCGTGGACTTCGCCGGGTCGAACGGACAGCCCCGGCCGGTGATGTGCTGCTCGTACTCCTCGCGGAAGTACTTGAGCGAGGAGAAGATCGGCGAGGCGGCGCCGTCGCCGAGGGCGCAGAACGACTTGCCGTTGATGTTGTCGGCGATGTCGTTCAGCTTGTCGAGGTCGCTCATCGCGCCCTTGCCGGCCTCGATGTCGCGCAGCAACTGCACGAGCCAGTAGGTGCCTTCACGGCACGGGGTGCACTTGCCGCAGGACTCGTGGGCGTAGAACTCGGTCCAGCGGGTGACGGCGCGGACCACGCAGGTCGTCTCGTCGAAGCACTGGAGGGCCTTGGTGCCGAGCATGGATCCGGCGGCGCCGACGCCCTCGTAGTCGAGGGGGACGTCGAGGTGTTCGTCGGTGAACATCGGCGTGGAGGAGCCGCCCGGCGTCCAGAACTTCAGCCGGTGACCGGACCGCATCCCGCCGCTCATCTCGAGGAGCTGGCGCAGCGTGATGCCGAGCGGGGCCTCGTACTGGCCGGGGCTCGCGACGTGGCCGCTGAGCGAGTACAGCGTGAAGCCCGGGGACTTCTCGCTGCCCATCGACCGGAACCATTCTTTGCCCCGCGTCAGAATCGCGGGAACCGACGCAATCGACTCCACGTTGTTCACAACAGTCGGGCAGGCGTAGAGGCCTGCGACCGCAGGGAAGGGGGGACGGAGCCGCGGTTGACCACGGCGGCCTTCGAGCGAGTCGAGCAGTGCGGTCTCCTCACCGCAGATGTACGCGCCCGCGCCCGCGTGCACGGTGATGTCGAGATCGAGGCCGCTGCCCAGGATGTTCTGTCCGAGGTAGCCGGCCGCATAGGCCTCGCTCACGGCCGAGTGCAGCCGCCGCAGCACGGGGACGACTTCACCCCGCAGATAGATGAAGGCATGCGACGACCTGATGGCGTAACACGCGATGATCATGCCCTCGATGAGGCTGTGCGGGTTCGCGAAGAGGAGCGGGATGTCCTTGCAGGTCCCGGGCTCCGATTCGTCGGCGTTGACAACTAGATAGTGCGGCTTTCCGTCTCCCTGGGGAATGAACTGCCACTTCATTCCCGTGGGGAATCCCGCGCCGCCGCGACCGCGCAGACCGGAGTCCTTGACGTACGCGATCAGGTCGTCCGGCGACATCGCGAGCGCCTTGCGGAGCCCCTCGTACCCGTCGTGCCTCTTGTAGACGTCCAGAGTCCAGGACTTGTCCTCGTCCCAGAACGCCGACAGCACGGGTGCGAGCAGCTTCTCGGGGCTGTTGTTCCTGAGTTCGGGTGCCAAGGTCATCACTCCCCCTCCTCGGCGGCGGGCCCGGCCGGGTGGGCCGGGTCGGAGGCCGACGTGTCCTGTGGCGCGTCATGTGAGCTCAAGTGCTCCGACGGGGACGGCTCGTGGACGTCCCTGTCCGCGGGGGCGCCCTCGCGCGGATGGACCACGCGCGCAGGTGCGGTCTCTCCCCTGGCCAGGCGGAGGCCCACCAGCGACGCCGGTCCCGCTCCGCCGGTCGCCTCGACGGCACCGGGCCGCTCGTCGGGGAAGCCCGCGAGGATCCGCGCGGTCTCCTTGAAGGAGCACAGCGGCGCCCCGCGGGTGGGCTCGACGGGCCGCCCCGCGCGCAGGTCGTCGACCATGCGCTTCGCGCTCGCCGGGGTCTGGTTGTCGAAGAACTCCCAGTTGACCATCACCACCGGCGCGAAGTCGCAGGCCGCGTTGCACTCGATGTGCTCCAGGGTGACCTTGCCGTCGTCGGTGGTCTCGCCGTTGCCGACACCCAGGTGCTCCTGGAGCTCCTGGAAGATCGCGTCGCCGCCCATCACCGCGCACAGGGTGTTGGTGCAGACGCCCACCTGGTAGTCGCCGGAGGGCCTGCGCCGGTACATGGTGTAGAAGGTGGCCACCGCGGTGACCTCGGCCGTGGTCAGCCCGAGGACGTCCGCGCAGAACTGCATCCCGGTGCGCGTGACATGGCCCTCCTCCGACTGCACGAGGTGCAGCAGCGGCAGCAGGGCCGAGCGGGAGTCCGGGTAGCGGGCGATGATCTCGCGCGCGTCCGTCTCCAGGCGGGCTCGGACGTCGTCCGGGTAAGCGGGGGCGGGCAGTTCGGGCATGCCCAGGCTGACGCCCCGCTCGGAAGAACTGGTGGTCACCGGTCGACGCCTCCCATCACGGGGTCGATGGACGCGACGGCGACGATGACGTCGGCGACCTGGCCGCCCTCGCACATCGCCGCCATGGCCTGAAGGTTGGTGAAGGACGGGTCCCGGAAGTGGACCCGGAAGGGGCGGGTGCCGCCGTCGGACACGGCGTGCACCCCGAGTTCGCCCTTGGGCGACTCGACGGCCGCGTACGCCTGTCCCGGCGGTACCCGGAAGCCCTCGGTGACCAGCTTGAAGTGGTGGATCAGGGCCTCCATGGAGGTGCCCATGATCTTCTTGATGTGGTCGAGGGAGTTGCCGAGCCCGTCGGGGCCGAGCGCGAGCTGGGCGGGCCAGGCGATCTTCTTGTCGGCGACCATGACCGGTCCCGGCTGGAGCCGGTCCAGGCACTGCTCGACGATCCTGAGCGACTGGCGCATCTCCTCCAGGCGGATCAGGAAGCGGCCGTAGGAGTCGCAGGTGTCGGCGGTCGGGACGTCGAAGTCGAAGGTCTCGTAGCCGCAGTAGGGCTGTGCCTTGCGCAGGTCGTGCGGCAGGCCGGTGGAGCGCAGGATGGGGCCGGTGGCGCCGAGGGCCATGCAGCCGGCGAGGTCCAGGTAGCCGACGTCCTGCATACGGGCCTTGAAGATGGGGTTCCCGGTGGCGAGCTTGTCGTACTCCGGGAGGTTCTTCTTCATCTTCTTCACGAACTCGCGGATGTGGTCCACCGCGCCGGGCGGCAGGTCCTGCGCGAGTCCGCCGGGGCGGATGTACGCGTGGTTCATCCTGAGGCCCGTGATGAGCTCGTAGATGTCGAGAATCATTTCACGATCACGGAATCCGTAGATCATGATCGTGGTGGCGCCGAGTTCCATGCCGCCGGTGGCGATGCACACCAGGTGCGAGGAGAGCCGGTTCAGCTCCATCAGGAGCACCCGGATGAGGGTGGCGCGGTCGGGGATCTGGTCCTCGATGCCGAGGAGCTTCTCGACGGCGAGACAGTAGGCGGTCTCGTTGAAGAAGGACGTCAGGTAGTCCATGCGCGTCACGAACGTGGTGCCCTGCGTCCACGTGCGGAACTCGAGGTTCTTCTCGATGCCGGTGTGGAGGTAGCCGATGCCGCAGCGGGCCTCGGTGACCGTCTCGCCGTCGATCTCCAGGATCAGCCGGAGCACGCCGTGGGTGGAGGGGTGCTGCGGGCCCATGTTGAGGACGATGCGCTCGTCGTCGGCGCGGGCCGCGGCCTGGACGATCTCGTCCCAGTCGCCGCCGGTGACCGTGTAGACGGTGCCCTCGGTGGTCTCACGAGGAGAGGCGTGGGAAGTGCTCACGAGTACGACCTCCGCTGGTCCGGAGCCGGGATCTGGGCGCCCTTGTACTCGACGGGGATGCCGCCGAGGGGGTAGTCCTTGCGCTGCGGGTGGCCCTGCCAGTCGTCCGGCATCATGATCCGCGTCAGGGCCGGGTGACCGTCGAAGACGATCCCGAAGAAGTCGTAGGTCTCGCGCTCGTGCCAGTCGTTGGTCGGATACACGGAGACCAGGGACGGGATGTGCGGGTCCGCGTCCGGGGCGCTGACCTCCAGGCGGATCAGCCGGTTGTGGGTGATCGAGCGCAGGTGGTAGACGGCGTGCAGCTCGCGGCCCTTGTCGTGGAGGTAGTGGACCCCGCTGACGCCGGTGCACAGCTCGAAGCGCAGGGCCGGGTCGTCGCGCAGGGTCTGTGCGACGCGCAGCAGGTGCTCGCGCTCGATGTGGAAGGTGAGCTCGCCACGGTCGACGACCGTCTTCTCGATGGCGTTGTCCGGGAGCAGTCCCTGCTCCTCCAGGGCGCCCTCCAGCTCGTCGGCGACCTCGTCGAACCAGCCGCCGTAGGGGCGGGTGGCCGCCCCGGGGAGCCTGATGGAACGGACCAGGCCGCCGTAGCCGGAGGTGTCGCCGCCGCGGTCGGCGCCGAACATGCCGCGCTGGACGCGGATCTCCTCACCTCCCTCGCCGCGCTGGCCGGGGAGGTTGGAGCCGCTGAGGTCCTTCTCAGGGTTGGCTCCGTTGGTGCCGTTCGCGTCGCTCACCGCAGCAGCCCCTTCATCTCGATCGTGGGCAGGGCCTTGAGCGCCGCTTCCTCCGCCTCACGGGCCGCCTCCTCGGCGTTCACGCCGAGCTTGGAGGTCTGGATCTTCTGGTGGAGCTTGAGAATCGCGTCCATCAGCATCTCGGGCCGTGGCGGGCAGCCGGGCAGGTAGATGTCGACCGGCACGATGTGGTCGACGCCCTGCACGATCGCGTAGTTGTTGAACATGCCGCCCGAGGAGGCGCAGACCCCCATGGAGATGACCCACTTGGGGTTCGGCATCTGGTCGTAGACCTGCCGGAGCACCGGCGCCATCTTCTGGCTGACCCGGCCGGCGACGATCATGAGGTCGGCCTGGCGGGGTGAGCCGCGGAAGACCTCCATGCCGAAGCGGGCCAGGTCGTAGCGTCCGGCTCCCGTGGTCATCATCTCGATGGCACAGCAGGCCAGGCCGAAGGTGGCCGGGAAGACGGACGCCTTGCGCACCCAGCCCGCGGCCTGCTCGACGGTGGTCAGCAGGAAGCCGCTCGGCAGCTTTTCTTCGAGTCCCATGAGTTAAAGGCCCCTCAGTCCCATTCCAGGCCGCCGCGCCGCCATACGTACGCGTACGCGACGAAGACGGTGAGCACGAAGAGCAGCATCTCCACGAGCCCGAAAACACCCAGGGCGTCGAAGGTGACGGCCCAGGGGTAGAGGAAGACGATCTCGATGTCGAAGACGATGAAGAGCATCGCCGTCAGGTAGTACTTGATGGGGAAGCGCCCGCCGCCGGCCGGCGTGGGGGTCGGCTCGATGCCGCACTCGTAGGCCTCGAGCTTGGCCCGGTTGTACCGCTTCGGACCGATCAGCGTGGCCATGACCACGGAGAAGATCGCAAAGCCTGCCCCGAGGGCTCCCAGTACGAGGATGGGCGCATAGGCGTTCACCGCTCCTCGCTCCTCTCAGTCGGCACTGACTGCTGGCGATGGCATCGGACTCACACCCGACTCATACGTCACTCCAACCCCCGCCGTCCCGACGAAGATCGCGAACATGTGAAGCAGGTCACAAGCCCAACTGACCCGCATCCTATGCCCGCCGGTCTGTGATCTGCGACACGGGGTATTGCACAAGCTTTGTGATCTCCACCACCTGACGAAGGATCATGGAGACCGAACGGCGACGATCTTCCTACGAGAAGCGCCCGAGTGATCACCAGAAGTGACATTTTCGCTAGTCGATGCAGGTAAGAGGAGGCGTCTCCATATCAAGAGAGTTCCGCTGCATGCAAATTGGTGCTGGACGAGAGCGCTTGGTAGAGGACCGCGTTCACACATCAGAGGGAGCCGCGAGGACGGATGTGGACGCGTGCACACATTCACGAGCGACGGCCGACTCAGGACGCAGCCGCCGCCGTAACCGTTGCGTGACCTCCGCCACACACGTGAGGGCCCCTCAGGAACGGGGCTTGGCCAACGGCCTCAACCGATGGTAGATGCGGGTCAATTCGGGCGTAACAGCGAAAGCCCATGATCACAGGCTTGATCACGTGCGTCCGCAATGTCCGTTACGGCGTCAATAAAGAGTCGCCCACCATGAATTCGGGCCGCCGATTGAACAACTGTGGCGCAGCCCACGTTTCTTGAAGGTATGGAGGAGCCCCTGATACGAGTTGGTCTCATGTCCCACACCGCTCACATACGCAGCCACCGGAAACCCCGCCGCAGCGCGACGACTTCGATCGCCGTGCGTGCCGGAGTCGCCGGTGGCGTTCTCAGCATGGCAGCGGCGGGCGCGTCGGCTTCGGCGTTCGCCGCCGAGTCGACGACGCAGACCATCGAACTGCCCACCCTCTCGGCCGACCTGGGCAGCCAGGTCGCCGAGTCCGCCGACGCCATGCAGCAGGCGGCCGCGAACTACCAGCTTCAGGCGGAGCGTGACGCTGCCGCCGCGAGCGCCGCCAAGCAGGCCAAGGCCGACCTCGCCGAGGCCAAGAAGAAGGCGGAGGCCAAGAAGAAGGCCGAGGAGGCCCGCAGGGCCGCCGCCGAGGAGGCTGCCTCGCGCAGCTCCGCGCGGGCCACGCTGTCCGCCTCGGCGGGCGCGAGCGTCTCCACGAGCTCGTCCACGGCGACCGGTTCGGCCGCGGCGGTCATCGCCTTCGTGAAGGCGCAGATCGGTGACGCCTACGTCTCCGGCGGCACCGGCCCCAGCTCCTGGGACTGCTCCGGTCTCGTCAAGACCGCCTTCGCGCAGGTGGGCATCGACCTGCCGCGCGTCTCGCAGGACCAGTCGGTGGCCGGCACCCAGGTCTCGCTGAGCAACCTTCAGCCGGGCGACATCCTGTACTGGGGCAGCGCGGGCAGCGCGTACCACGTGGCGGTGTACGTCGGCGACGGCATGTTCGTCGGCGCGCAGAACCCCTCGACCGGCGTCGCCGAGAAGCCGCTGTCGTACGACCCGCCGACCGGCGCGGTGCGGGTGCTCTGACACCGGGACACCTGGAACACCTGGGACATCGAGTCACAGAACAGCACGAACACACGGAAGGGCCGCAGCCGCTCGGGGGCTGCGGCCCTTCCGTTGTCCTGTCCGGGATCAGAGGTCCTGCCGTCGGCCCGTCCGGGGTTGGATGGGTGCGGGCGGCGCATCCCCGCACCGCCCCGACAGGACAGGAGACTTCACCATGCCCAGTGTGTTCGTACAGGGCCGGCCCACCGACGCGTACCCGCGGCTCGCGCCCGAGGCCCGGCGCGGGCGGGTCCGGCGCATCACGGAGGTCGGCGAGGAGATCCTGCACCGGCCGTGCCGGGACGTGACCGAGTTCGGGCCCGACCTGGCCGCGCTGATCGACGACATGTTCCTCACGATGTACATCGCGGACGGGGCCGGACTCGCGGCCAACCAAGTCGACGTCGGCCTGCGGCTGTTCGTGTACGACTGCCCCGACGACGACGGTGTCCGACATGTCGGACACATCGTCAACCCGGTCCTCGATCCGCTCGATCCGGCCGCGCGCAGGCTGGTCGACGACGGCGAGGGGTGCCTGTCCGTGCCGGGTGCCGTGATGGACGTACCGCGTCCGGACCGGGCCGTGGTGCGCGGGTTCGACAAGGACGGCGAGCCGCTCGTGATCGAGGGGACCGGGTACTTCGCGCGCTGCCTCGCGCACGAGACCGACCATGTGAACGGGCACGTGTATGTGGACCGGCTGTCCGGGCGGGACCGCAAGGAGGCGCTGCGGCAGGCGGCGGCCCGGCGGGACGAGGTCTTCGCCCGCCGGGCCGCCAACGTCGAGGCGCTGAAGGGCGCTCAGGGCACCCTGGAGGCCTGAGGGGCACCGTCCCCCGAGGAGCCCGGCTCCCGGGCGGGCGTCACGCCTTCGGCGCCACCTTGCTCAGCCCGTTGATGATCCGGTCCATCGCGTCGCCGCCCGTGGGGTCGGTGAGGTTGGCGAGCATCTTCAGGGTGAACTTCATGAGCACGGGGTGGGTCAGCCCGCGCTGGGCCGCGATCTTCATGACCTTCGGGTTGCCGATGAGCTTCACGAAGGCGCGGCCCAGCGTGTAGTAGCCGCCGTAGGTGTCCTTGAGCACGCGCGGGTAGCGCTGGAGGGCCATCTCGCGCCCCGCGGGCGTGGAGCGGGCGTGGGCCTGCACGATGACGTCGGCAGCGATCTGGCCGGACTCCATGGCGTAGGCGATGCCCTCGCCGTTGAAGGGGTTCACCAGGCCGCCGGCGTCGCCGACGAGCAGCAGGCCGCGCGTGTAGTGGGGCTGCCGGTTGAAGGCCATGGGCAGGGCGGCCCCGCGGATCGGCCCGGTCATGTTCTCCGGGGTGTAGCCCCAGTCCTCCGGCATGGAGGCGCACCAGGCCTTCAGCACCTCGCGCCAGTCGAGCTCCTTGAAGGAGTCGGAGGTGTTCAGCACGCCGAGGCCGACGTTCGAGGTGCCGTCGCCCATGCCGAAGATCCAGCCGTAGCCGGGCAGCAGCCGGTCCTCGCCGGGGCCGCGCCGGTCCCACAGCTCCAGCCAGGACTCCAGGTAGTCGTCCTCGTGGCGGGGGCTCTCGAAGTACGTCCGTACGGCGACGCCCATCGGGCGGTCCTCGCGGCGGTGCAGGCCCATCGCGAGGGAGAGCCGGGTGGAGTTGCCGTCGGCGGCGACCACCAGGGGCGCGTGGAAGGTGACTTCGCGCTTCTCCTCGCCGAGCTTCGCGTGCACGCCGGTGATGCGGCCGGTGCGCTCGTCGGTGATCGGGGCGCCGACGTTGCAGCGCTCGTACAGCCGGGCGCCGGCCTTCTGGGCCTGGCGGGCGAGCTGCTCGTCGAAGTCGTCACGCTTGCGGACCAGCCCGTAGTCGGGGAAGGAGGCCAGATCAGGCCAGTCCAGCTGGAGTCGCACCCCGCCGCCGATGATCCGCAGGCCCTTGTTGCGCAGCCAGCCGGCCTCCTCGGAGACGTCGATGCCCATGGCGACGAGCTGTTTGACGGCACGCGGGGTCAGGCCGTCGCCGCACACCTTCTCGCGCGGGAACTCGGTCTTCTCCAGCAGGAGTACGTCGAGTCCGGCCTTGGCGAGGTGGTACGCGGTGGTGGAGCCGGCCGGCCCCGCGCCGACGACGATGACATCGGCGGTGTTCTCGGACAGGGGCTCGGTCACGGCGGGATCTCCCCAAGTTCGAAATCTGCGTGCCGACCGGCACTGGACATGGGCAGTCTATTCAGCAGAATTGATCACCCGGCTGAAGGGCTGCCCCAGTGAACCGAGCTCTGCCCGTAGTACGGCTGCGCGTCCCCACCGACGAGGACGCCGTCGCCTGGCACCGGGTCTTCGACGACCCGGACGTCATGGAGTTCCACGGCGGGAAGTCCGCGGAGCTGTCCTTCTACGAGGAGCTCACCGCGCGCCAGCGCCGGCACGACGCCGAGCTCGGGTTCTGCCTGTGGACGATGGTCGGCGAGGACGGCCGGGTCATCGGTTTCACGGGCGCCCAGCCGTGGCCGCGGGACTGGGGGCCGACCGGCGAGATCGAGATCGGCTGGCGGCTCGGGCGCGAGTACTGGGGCAACGGGTACGCCACCGTGGCCGCGCGGATGACGCTGGAGCGACTGCGGGCTGCGGGCGTCAAGGACGTGGTCGCGATGGTCAGACCCGGCAACGAACGGTCGATCGCGGTCACCAAGCGCCTCGGCATGGACCTCGCGGAGACTTTTCCGGACCCGCGGGTCCCGGAGGACGCCCTGTGCTTCCGGCTCTCCCTGCGCGACGGTGACACAGCGTAGCCGTCTGCTACAGAACGGAGCGCGACCCTTCCGGCTGTCACGGCGGCAGAGTTACCCTGCCAGTACCACTGGGGGTGACATCTGTGCGCATAACACCCAAAACACCCGAAGTGCGCGTGCCGCGTCTGGTCGGACTCATGGCGGTGGACGCGCGGGAGACGGCCCAGGCGCAGGGCCTGTTCATCAACGCGCCGGACCGCAAGGACTTCCACCTGGCCGTGGTCGACTACGTCGTACGCCAGTACCCGCAGCCCGGTGCCGAGGTGCCGCGGGAGTCCCTGGTGTACGTCTGGTTCGACCACGGTCCCGGTGAGGGCGGCGGAGGCATCCGCGAGCCCCGCGTCCCGAGGCCCCCGAGCGGCGGCCTCCAGCGCGAACTGGACGAGCCGGGCGACCCCTACGTGGTCCGGTGCGTGACGGGACTCTGACACCGGAGGACACCGGAGGACACCGGAGGACACCGCGCACCGCGCCGGAAGGTCACCCACGCAGTGGCTCAGTGCGCCTTGACGCCCCGGTGCAGCGCCACGATCCCGCCCGTGAGGTTGCGCCACGCCACCTTGGACCAGCCGGCCTTCTGGAGACGCTCCGCCAGGGCAGGCTGGTCGGGCCAGGCGCGGATGGACTCGGCGAGGTAGACGTACGCGTCGGGGTTGGAGGAGACCGCGCGGGCGACCGGCGGCAGGGCGCGCATCAGGTACTCGGTGTACACCGTGCGGAAGGGCGCCCAGGTGGGGTGCGAGAACTCGCAGATCACGACCCGGCCGCCGGGCCTGGTCACCCGGAACATCTCGCGCAGCGCCGCGTCGGTGTCCTGGACGTTGCGCAGCCCGAAGGAGATGGTGACGGCGTCGAAGGTGTCGTCCTTGAAGGGCAGCTTCGTCGCGTCGCCCGCCGTGAGCGGCAGCCACGGGTGGTTCTTCTTGCCGACCCTGAGCATGCCGAGGGAGAAGTCGCAGGGGACGACGTAGGCGCCCGTCCGCGCGAAGGGCAGCGAGGACGTGGCCGTGCCCGCCGCCAGGTCCAGGACCTTCTGCGCGGGGCGGGCGTCGACGGCCTTGGCCACCTCCTTGCGCCACGCCCGGTCCTGGCCGAGCGAGAGCACGTCGTTGGTCAGGTCGTACCGTTCCGCCACGTCGTCGAACATCGAGGCGACTTCGTGCGGCTGCTTGTTCAGGGAGGCGCGGGTCACGGCCCCATTCTTGCAGGCCGCCCTCCCGGAAGGAGCTGCGGCTTCTTCTTCCCGGCCACGTCCTCCACCCATCCGCACAGCAGGACGAACACCGCGATCAGCACCCACCCCACGCCGAACAGGAACCACTGGCTCTCCAGCGGCAGCCACTTCTCGAAGGCGGGCACGTCCCAGAACAGGTCGATCAGCGGCACGGCGAGGATGAGCGCGATCTCGTGCCACAGGTAGATCGTCACCGCGCGGGAGTTGAAGACGGTGACGAGCCGGTCGGTCCGCCGGAAGCGGATGAGCCACGCGAAGTCGATCCCGAAGCAAGAGGTGGCCCACATCAGCAGTGTCACGTACCCGGCGGACCAGAAGGCCTGGGCGAGCGGGATGTCGTCGAGGTCGTACGACCCGGTGGCGGCCTGGTGGGTGAGGGCGTACCAGCCGCCGAAGCCGATCGCGGCGAGCGAGAGCACGACGACGGCGAAGGGCTTCAGCCGCTCCAGGACCCCGTCGCGGTGGGCGAAGCCGAGGATCCAGCAGAACAGGAAGGTCGCGAGGTCGGTCAGCGCGCTGCCGAGACGGTTGTCCGGCGGCTCCCACAGGAACTGGAGGACCACGACCGGAGCCAGGGACAGCAGCAGGACCGGCACCGGGGCGAGCCGGAACACCCGGAGCAGCAGCGGGGAGAGCAGCACGAACCAGAGATAGGTCCTGAGGTACCAGAGGATCTCCCAGGCCTGCTCGCCCCAGGCGTTGCCGGGCGGATCGCCGAGCGGCACGATCCAGAAGACGATCTGCCGGCCCGGCATCCAGCCGTGGACCAGCATCGCGAGGACCACGAAGACGCCCCAGAACCAGAACGGCGGCAGCAGTCGCCGCATCCGGCTCCTGACGACCTCGAACGCCGGTCTCTCCAGCGACCTGGCCATCAGGGTGCCGGCCAGGCCGAACATGATCCCCATGGACGGGAAGACCATGCCCGCCCAGGCCCACCCGAAGGTGTGATAGCCGACGACCCGGATCAGGGCGGCGGCCCGCAGGGTGTCGAAGTAGCGGTCCCGGCCGGGGGGCCGAGGCGGAGGCTTCTCCTCCTCCGCCTCGGCGTCAACGGGGGCTTCCCGGGGATACGGCTGCTGCGCCCACCCCGAGTACCCGTACTCGGGGTCGTATCCCGGCGAGGGCCAGGACTGCTCGTGGGCCTGCTGCTCCCAGCTCATCGGCCCACCCCCGCCGGTGTCCCGACCTCACCCGTGCGCTTCAGCTTCTGCCACCTGAGCCGGCCGCCGGTGAGGGCGGTGACGCAGGAGTGGATCAGGACGAGGTACATCATCTGCCGGTAGGCCAGCTGCTGGAGCGGCATCATCAGCAGGTACCGGTACTTCTCCCGGTCGAGCCGGAAGGCGTACGCGGCGCACACCAGCTGGATCCCCAGCACCGCCAGCCACGCGTACAGGGCCGCCCGGAAGTCGACGAAGATCATCGAGTAGGCGGTGAACACGTCGATCAGCGGGGCGAAGACCGGCGTGACGATCTGGAAGATCACCACCAGCGGCATCCCGACCCGGCCGAAGCGGCCCGAGGGCCCCCGGTCGGTGAGGGACTTCCGGTGCTTCCACAGCGCCTGCATGGTGCCGTACGACCACCGGTAGCGCTGCGACCACAACTGCTTCAGGGAGCCCGGTGCCTCGGTCCACGCGCGCGCGTGCTCCTGGTAGACGACCCGCCAACCGGCGCGGTGCATCGCGATGGTGATGTCGGTGTCCTCGGCGAGGGTGTCCTCGCTCATCCCGCCGACCTGGAGCACGGCGTCCCTGCGGAAGGCGCCGATCGCGCCCGGAATGGTGGGCATGCAGCGCAGCAGGTCGTACATGCGGCGGTCCAGGTTGAAGCCCATCACGTACTCGATGTGCTGCCAGGCCCCGATGACCGTGTTCCGGTTGCCGACCTTGGCGTTGCCGGCGACCGCGCCGACCTCCTCGTCGGCGAAGGGCTGCACCAGCTGCCGTACGGTGTCCGGCTCGAAGACGGTGTCGCCGTCCATCATCACGACGATGTCGTGACGGGCGCTGCGGACCCCGTTGTTGAGGGCGGCCGGCTTGCCCGCGTTCTCCTGGCGGATGACTCGCACGTTGGTCATGCCCAGTCGCCGGGCGGCCTCGCGGGCGATCTCGGAGGTGCCGTCCGTCGAGCCGTCGTCGACCACGATGATCTCGATCGGATGGCTGCTCCTCGCCAGCGACTTCAGGGTGTTGGCGATGCACTCCTTCTCGTTGTACGCCGGGACGATCACGCTCACGGGGCGGGTGACCACGGGCCCCCAGCAGAAACGGCGTCTGTTGCGCTGTCCGTAGTGGCGGCGGGCGAGGACCAGCATCATCCCGAACCGGCCCAGGACGGCCACGCCGACGATCACCAGCCCGACCGAGAGCGTGGGCACCGCGTACTCGGCGACGGCGACCGCGGCGACGAGCGCCTTGCCCTCGTAGAGGGTGGTGCCGGTGGCCTCGCGGTGGGCGGCCTGGAGGCGGTCGGCGGCGTTCTGGTCGGCGGCGTTCTGCCCGCCGGTCCGGTCCGCGGCCGGGATCCGCGCGTCCGCGTTCTGCGCCTCGACGACTCCGCTGACGGTGGTGAAGGTGTACCCCTTCGCCCGCATCTTCTCGATGTACCTCGGCAGTGCCTCGATCGTCTGCTCGCGGTCGCCACCGGCGTCGTGCATCAGCACGGCGGCGCCCGAGGTCCCGGACGGCGTGGCCCACTGGACGATCTTCGAGACGCCCGGCTTCTTCCAGTCGTCGCTGTCGGTGTCGACGAAGACGCTGGTGTAGCCCTCCTCGCCGAGCGTCTTGTAGACGGGCCAGCTGTAGTTGTCGATCGCGTCCGTCTCCGAGGAGTACGGCGCCCGGAACAGCGTGGTGGTGATGCCGGCCGCACCCGCGAGGGCGAGCTGGGTCTGGGTCATCTCGCGCCGGACCCGGGCGTCGCTCTGGTAGGAGAGGTCGACGTGGGTGAAGGTGTGGATGCCGACCTCATTGCCCTGGTCGACCATGTCCTTCACGATCTCCGGGTAGCGCGAGACCATCGAGCCGACGACGAAGAACGTGGCCGGGACGTCGTACTTCTCCAGGATCTTCAGGACCTGGGGCGTGTACGTCGGGTTCGGGCCGTCGTCGAAGGTGAGGGCGATCGTCTTCGCCGGGACGGAGGTGGTGGTGGCCCGGCCGCCCCGGAAGCTGAGGATCGGCCCGCCGTCGAGGATCTTCTCGGGGACCTTGCTGGAGCTCGCGCCGTCGCGGACCCGCTCGTCGCCGCCGACCTCGGCGCGCAGATAGCCGTCGAGGAGCATCACGCTGGTCAGGCCGAGCAGGAGCAGCAGGGCGAGGATGACCCGCGGTTTCTGCAACGCCGCGGCCCTGCCCGCCGCCCGCTCCATGCGGGTGGGGGCGCGCCGGCGGCCGCGGGAGGGCGTCGTCGTGGTCATGTGGTGGGCCGTTCAGGTCAGTCGGAGGCCGCGGAGGCGGTCGGGGCGGCGGTCGGTGGGGTGCCCGTGGGCAGCGCAGGCGGGCTGCCGATGCCGCCCTGCGGCTGGAGACCGCCGGGACCGGAGCCGGCGCCGGCGCCCGGTCCGCCGCCCCCGAAGGGCAGCAGCGAGGTGCTGGAGACGCCGATGCCCAGGAAGGCGAGGCCGAGCACCACGGCGTAGCCGAGGCACAGGACGCCGAGGAGAACTCCGATCCGGCGCAGCAGTCGGGAGCGGCGTCCGGAGTTGTCGACGAACACGGGCCCCTCGGCGGGCTCGTCACCGCCGCGTTCACGGCGGCGACCGCGCGGGGCCGCACTCTTTTCGGTGGCTGGCTCGAAATGCATTCCGCAGAGATTAAAGAGCCCTTATGTGTTCACATGTGGCGTGCTTGTGCGACGCATACGAGAAATGCCTTGCCCTGTCTGTTCCCTGAGAGGTTTCCCGATTCGCCCTTTACCAGCCCGCTTGTCTGTGCGGCGGCTGTTCGCAGAATGTGGTCGTGGACCCAGGTGGGTGTGAGACATTCGCTGCTCCCGAGACGGAGAACGAGAGCGGGTGCATGAACCATGCGGGGATTCCTGAGGCCGGCCGCCGGGCTCACCTGCCTGTTCGTCCTGGCCGGCACGGGGTGTTCCGCGCAGGCCGGCCGGGCGGCGGAGGGCGCGCCGGCGGCACCCCGGGAGACCGCGTCGCAGACCCCGTCGGCCGCCACCGCCTATGCGCCCTACGTCAGCGCGACCGAGGCCTCCGGCAACGACTCCGCGGGGTCGCCGTCCGTCTACAACCTCGCGTTCGTGATCGCCGACGGAAGTGACTGCACGCCGTCCTGGAACGGTACGAACGCCGTCGGCGACTCCTCGGTGACGTCCCGGATCAGTGCACTGAAGGAGGACGGTGCCGAGGTGCGGGTGTCCTTCGGCGGGGCGTCCGGGCAGGAGCTGGCCGAAACCTGCTCCAGCGCGGAGAAGTTGGCGGCGGCGTACAGCACCGCCCTGGACGCCGCCGACTCCTCCCGCGCCGACTTCGACATCGAGGGGGACGCGTTGACGGACTCCGACTCGGTGGACCTGCGGTCGGAGGCGATCGCGCTGCTCCAGAAGGAACGGACCGATGTCGCCGTCTCGTTCACGCTGCCGGTCATGCCGTCCGGGCTCGACGCCGACAGCGTGGCCCTGTTGGAGTCCGCGAACAACCACTCGGTTCAGGTCTCCACGGTCAACATCATGACGATGAGCTACGGGGAGTCCTACGACGGGGACATGGGGCAATACGCGATCACTTCGGCGAAGGCGGCGCAAAAGCAGTTGAAGTCGGTGTTCGGCACGGACGACTCCACTGCGTGGCGGGCCTTGGCGCTCACTTCGATGATCGGCACGAATGATGTGGCCGGGGAGACGTTCACGTTGTCGGACGCGGCGCAGGTAAGGGAGTTCGCCGAGTCGAAGGGGGTGGCGTGGGTGTCGATGTGGGCTACGTTTCGGGATCAGCAGTGCGAGGAGGGGGGTGACGCGTTGACGAATTGCAGTGGGGTTTCTCAGTCGGCGGGGGCGTTCGGGGAGGCGCTGGCCGGTTGAGTTTTGGGTGCGGGTCCGTTGTGGCTTGTCGCGCAGTTCCCCGCGCCCCTAAAGGACGTCACCTGCGCCTGTGCAGCAAGCGGCCCCTGATGACCGTGGCCACGCATTCCGTTGCATCGAAGACCGCGAACGTCGCGTCCGCGCCGGGCCGCAACGGCATCGGTGTTACCCCGTGCTCGATCGTCAGGCCCGACCTGTGCACCGCGTCGATCACCGCAGGGCGCTGCAAGGGACCCCTGACCGCCACCGTGCCCCGGGCCAGCAGCCGTTGCACCCCCCGCCTCGCGCTCGCGCCCCATCTCGCCTCGGTCATGTCGAGGGCCGACAGCGCCTCGCCCGTGAGGGGTTCGCTGCCCAAGTCCTCGCGGGGGTCCGGGTGGTAGGACCGCTCCAGGAGTTCCGGGCCGTCCGGGTTCAACAGACCCGGGGTGATGACTCCCGGCCAGCGGCGGACCCTTGCCGTGGGATGGGCGGCGATCAACTCCTCGTAAGCCCCCACGGCAGCGATCTCGCGGCCCTCGACCAGGACCGCCCCGCCGGGCAAGGAGGGTCCCCCGTCCCCGCGGAGCAGCTCGTCGGCGGTGTGGATCGTCAGCAACGCGGGCCTAGTTGGAGGCGAGGATCTTCAGCTCGGGGTGGGCCGTGCCGCCCTCGATGGCCGTGGAGGAGATGTGGGACTGGACGCGCGCGTCGACCGGGTCGTTCGCCGGGTCCTCGTGGACCACGAGGTGCTCGTAGGTCGTGGCGCGCTGGGCCGGGACGCGACCCGCGGTGCGGATCATGTCGATCATTTCCTGGAGGTTGGAGCGGTGCCGGGCACCGGCCGCCGAGACGACGTTCTCCTCCAGCATGACCGAGCCGAGGTCGTCCGCGCCGTAGTGCAGCGTCAGCTGGCCCGCGTCCTGGCCGGTGGTGAGCCAGGAGCCCTGGATGTGGGCGATGTTGTCCATGAAGAGCCGGGAGATCGCGATCATCCGCAGGTACTCGAAGATCGTGGCCTGGGTGCGGCCCTTCAGGTGGTTGTTCATCGGCTGGTAGAGGTACGGGATGAAGGCGCGGAAGCCTCCGGTGCGGTCCTGGACGTCGCGGATCATCCGCAGGTGCTCGATGCGCTCGGCGTTGGTTTCGCCGGTGCCCATGAGCATGGTGGAGGTGGACTCCACGCCCAGCCGGTGCGCGGTCTCCATGATCTCCAGCCAGCGCTCGCCGGACTCCTTGAGCGGGGCGATGGCCTTGCGGGGGCGCTCGGGGAGCAGCTCCGCGCCCGCGCCCGCGAAGGAGTCGAGGCCGGCCGCGTGGATGCGCTGGATCGCCTCCTCCACGCTCACCTTGGAGATCCTGGCCATGTGCTCGACCTCGGAGGCACCGAGGGAGTGGATGACCAGCTGCGGGAACTCCTTCTTGATGGCGGCGAAGTGCTTCTCGTAGTACTCGACGCCGTAGTCCGGGTGGTGGCCGCCCTGGAACATGATCTGGGTGCCGCCGAGTTCCACGGTCTCCGCGCACCGGCGCAGGATGTCGTCGAGGTCGCGGGTCCAGCCCTTGTCCTTGGCGGTGGGCGGGGCGTAGAACGCGCAGAACTTGCACGCCGTCACGCAGACGTTCGTGTAGTTGATGTTCCGCTCGATGATGTACGTGGCGATGTGCTCGGTGCCCGCGTACCGCCTGCGGCGCACGGCGTCCGCGGCGGAGCCCAGCGCGTGCAGCGGGGCGTCGCGGTAGAGGTCGAGCGCCTCCTCCGGAGTGATGCGCCCACCCTCGGCGGCACGGTCGAGGACGGTCTGAAGGTCGGCCTTCTCGGTCACCGGGGCGTGCCTTTCGTCAAGGGTTCTCACGGACCAAGCCAGCCTACGCCAGCCCTGTGACAGGCCCGACCTCAGGCCGTGTACGCGCCGATCAGCAGCCCCGCGTACGCCCCCGCGATCAGGAACGGCCCGAACGGGATCGCCGTCTTGCGGTCCGCCCTGCCCAGGAGGACCAGGACACCGCCCCACAGCGCGCCGAGCAGGAAGCCGGCGAAGGTCCCGAGCAGCACGGTGTCCCAGCCGTACCACCCGAGGACCGCCCCCGCGCCGAGCGCCAGCTTGACGTCGCCGAAGCCCATGCCGCCCGGGTTGATCCGCCACAGCACCCAGTACCCGGCGCCGAGCACGAGGGCGCCGAGCAGGGCGTCCGTCCAGCTCCCGGCGTGTTCGGGGACGAGCGAGACCAGGCCGAGCAGTGTGAGCGCGGCGGCCGCGAGGGGGAGCGTGAGCGGGTCGGGCAGCCGTCGTACCCGCAGGTCGATCACGGCGAGGAGCACGCCCGCGGGGGCGAGCAGCAGCCAGACGGCGAGCTCCGGGCGGGTGCCGGTGGCGGCGGCGAGGGCGGCGCAGACAAGGGCGGTGACGCCGGCGAGGAGGGGCGCGCCGGGGCCGTACGACTGCCCCCTGCCGCAGGTGGGGCAGCTCGCCGGGCCGAGCCAGCCACCCAGTCGGTGACCCTCGGGACAGGTGTGCCGCCAGGGTTCCCCGCTCGGCACGGAGAAGCGGTGGGCGGCGCGGGGCAGCAGGGCGCCCGCCGTCGCTCCCCACAGTGCGGCGAGGGCGACGATCAGCCCGGTCACTCCTCGACCTTCGACATCCGTGCCTCGGGGTATCCCTCGGCCGCGCTCTCCGAGGTGTACTTCAGGTCGTCGCCGTCCGGGGTGAGGCGGACGGTGTGCGCGGTGGGGTTGCAGCCCGCGTGGTTGTCGGGGGCGCCGACGGCCGTGGTGACGAGCCCGGTGTCGGTGACCTTCTTGAGGGTGAGGACGTCCGTGCACACGGCGCCGATCGGGTCGGTCTGCACCAGCCGGCCCAGCTCCTTGCCCACGGCCACCTTCTTGACGGTGATCCGGAAGGTCCCCATCGGCACGCTCCCGCCGAGGCCGCTGCCCTCGCCCTCCCAGGTGCCGAGGTAGCGGGCGGGGACTTCGGCCGCGCCGCTCGCCGCATCGGTCGCCGTGTCGCTCGACGACGGGGAGACCGAGGTCGCCGAGGCCTCGGGCGCGGGCGGTCCGGAGGCCGACGGCTCGGAGGTGGGCGCCGACGAGTACGCGTCGCTGCCGGTCGGAGCACCCGCCGAGTCGTGGTCGCCCCGCCCCGGGAGCAGGTCGAACAGGAAGACCGAGCCCACGGTCACCGCGGCCAGCGCCCCGGCGACCGCGAGCGCCACGGTGCAGCTCATCCGGCGGCCGCGACCGCCCTCCCCCGGTGCGGCGGTGGCCGCGACCGAGACGGAGAGCCGGCCGGGCCGCTGGTCGGAGGGCACCACCGTCTCGTCCGGCGTGGCGTCCCGGGGCTCCGGAACGCCGGGCCCGGTGGGCACACCGGGAGGAGTCGGCGGCGTGACCGGAAACGCCGGGGGCCCGGCCGCTTCGGCCGGCGGCGCGCCCGCGGAGACGACCGGCATCACCGGCGGCGGCCCGAACCCGCCGACCGACGGCGTGCTGAACTCCACCGGCCCGGACAGCACCTGCTCCCCCGCCGCGTCGAGGTTCAGCAGCTGTACGGCACTTCGCCCCACCTGCTCGACCAGCGCCCCCGGCAGCCATCCCGCGGCCACCAGCCGGGCCGCGCCCTCGGGAGCGAGCCGTCGGGCCAGTTCCCCCGGAGCCGGCCGTTCCTGGGGCGACTTGGCGAGGCAGGACTCCACGACGTCCCGCAGCTCGCCGCTCAGCGAGCCGAGTTCGGGCTGCTCGTGGACGACCTTGTAGAGGAGGGAGGCCGAGGAGTCCCCGGGGAAGGGGGGTGCACCCGTGGCCGCGTACGCCAGCACCGCGCCCAGCGAGAAGACGTCCGCCGCGCCGGAGATCCCCTTGCTCAGGATCTGTTCGGGCGCCATGTAGCCGGGGGAGCCGATCGAGACGCCGGTGGACGTCAGCGACGCCGTGCCGTCCGTGGCCCGGGCGATGCCGAAGTCGATGAGGAGGGGGCCGTCGACGGTGAGCAGCACGTTGGAGGGCTTCACGTCCCGGTGGACGAGCCCCAGTTCGTGCACCGCCGCCAGGGCTTCGGCGAGGCCCGCGCCCAGGACCCGTACGGAGTGCTCGGGCAGCGGGCCGCCGTCCGCGACCGCCGTGGCCAGCGAGGGGCCCGCCGCGTACCCCGTGGCGACCCACGGGACGGCGGCCTCCGGGTCGGCGTCCAGCACGGGGGCCGTCCACGCCCCGCCCACCCTGCGCGCCGCGTCCACCTCGCGCCGGAAGCGGGCGCGGAACTCCTCGTCGAGCGCGAAGTGCGGGTGCACGATCTTGACGGCGACGGTGCGGCCCCCGGCGCTGCGGCCGAGGTAGACCCGGCCCATGCCGCCGGACCCGAGCCGGCCCAGCAGCCGGTAGGGACCCACGGCGGTGGGCTCGTCGACTCCCAGCGGCTGCATACCGGCCTCCCCCATAAGGTTCAGATGCAGGTTAGGGCTGAAGCAGTTCCACCTTCACGTCCCCCGGGAAACCCGTCGTGGGGCCGACCCGGCGGGCGAACTCGGTGACCGCCGCCAGCTGCGGCGCCCCGAACCGGAAGTCCAGGGTCGTGAAGTACTTCTCCAGGACCTCCTCGTCGTAGTCCTCCCAGCGGGCCGCCTGCTCGGCGACCTTGCCGACCTCCTCCAGGGAGAGGTTGCGGGAGGCGAGGAAGGCCTCGTGGACCTTGCGGGTGATGAACGGCTCGCGCTTCACGTACTCCCGGCGGGCGGCCCAGACGGCGAAGACGAACGGCAGCCCGGTCCACTCCTTCCAGAGCGTGCCGAGGTCGTGCACCTGGAGGCCGTACTTCGGCCCGTCGAGGAGGTTCGCCCGCAGCGCCGCGTCCCCGATGAGTACGGCGGCCTCCGCCTCCTGCATCATCAGGCTGAGGTCGGGCGGGCAGGTGTAGTAGTCGGGCCGGACGCCGTAGCGCTCGGCGAGGAGGAGCTGGGCGAGACGGACCGAGGTGCGCGAGGTCGACCCGAGGGCCACCCGGGCGCCGTCCAGCTCGTCCAGCGGGACCTGCGAGACGATGACGCAGGACATGACCGGGCCGTCGCAGCCGACGGCGATGTCGGGGAGGGCGACCAGGTCGTCCGCGTTCCTGAGGAACTCGACGAGGGTGATGGGACCGATGTCGAGATCTCCCTGCACCAGCTTCTCGCTGAGCTTCTCCGGGGTGTCCTTCGTGAGCTCGAAGTCGAGGAGCGTGCCCGTCCTCGCGAGCCCCCAGTACAGGGGCAGGCAGTTCAGGAACTGGATGTGGCCGACGCGCGGCCGGGTGCGAGAATTGTCCACATCGCGACAGTAGACCCCTTGCGGTACGCTTCGAACTTCGGCCCCCAAGTCAAACCCCGACACGATCTTCAAACATCCGGGTGACGTGATCTTGGCCTCTATTGCTTTCGGCTGCCCGCGTGCTAGGCTCGCCGCAAGTTGCAGTTTGGTTTCCCTTGCAGTACAGAGCCTGCGGAGCATGTAACCGCGGGCTCTAGTCGTTTTCAGACGTATGCAGTTGTGCGGCACTGTTTCACACTTGCAGGTTCTGGAGCAGGGCAACCCTTTTGGGCCCAAGGAGGGCTTATGGCTACCGGAACCGTGAAGTGGTTCAACGCCGAAAAGGGCTTTGGCTTCATCGCCCAGGAAGGTGGCGGCCCGGACGTGTTCGTCCACTACTCCGCCATCAACGCGAGCGGCTTCCGCTCGCTGGAGGAGAACCAGCAGGTCTCCTTCGACGTGACCCAGGGCCCGAAGGGCCCGCAGGCGGAGAACGTCACCCCCGTCTGAGCGATCCCGTCTCCGAGGCACTCCAGCCTCTGATCCGGACCTGAATGCAGTACACAAGGAGCCCCGCGCCGCACGGCAGCGGGGCTCCTGCCTTTGTCCGGCACGGGCGCTTTGTCCGGCCCGGACGGCCGGAACCGGGCGGGTGTCAGTGGGGGCCACCAGGGTCCCCGGCCATCAGGCCGGGGACCGGGACCGGCACCATGACCGGCCCTGCGGGCGCCCCGTCGCGCTGACCTTCCGCAGGCGGCGGCCCGAACTGGTCGCCGGCCTGCTCCGGGCGGCCGGGTTCGCGCTCGTCTCGCGGACGGTGCGCGAACCCACCCCCGACCAGGTGTCGCAACAGGCGTTCCTGATCGCCCGCCGGCCCTAACTCCCCGCGATGTCCCGGGCGGCGATGTACCCGAACGTCATCGCCGGTCCGATCGTCGAGCCCGCGCCCGCGTAGCTGTGGCCCATGACCGCCGCGCTCGCGTTCCCGGCCGCGTACAGGCCCGGGATCACCGAGCCGTCCGGCCTGAGGACGCGGGCGCGGGCGTCGGTGCGCAGGCCGCCCTTGGTGCCGAGGTCGCCGGGGACGATCCGGAAGGCGTAGTACGGGGGCAGCCACAGGGGGGCGAGGCAGGAGTCCGGGAGGACCGCGGGGTCCGTGTAGTAGTGGTCGTAGGCGCTGTCCCCGCGTCCGAAGTCCGTGTCGTCGCCCTTGAGCGCGAGGGAGTTGAAGCGGTCGACGGTGGCGCGGAGGGCGGCGCCGGGGACGCCGATGGAGGTGGCCAGGGCGTCCCACGTCCAGGCCTTGTGCGCGGCCCCCGAGCTGTACCAGTCGGCCGGGAGGACGAAGGTCGGCGCGATGTCCTTGAAGAGGTACCGGTTGCGGTAGTTCTGGTCGACGACCAGCCAGGACGGGATGTCCGGGTCGGTCGGGTTCCGGTCGTACATGGTGTGGACGACATCGCTGTAGGGAGCGGCCTCGTTGACGTACCGGCGTCCGGCCGCGTTGACGATGAGGCCGCCGGGGAGGGTGCGTTCGGCGAGGCAGAAGTACGGCTCGTCGGGCAGCGGGATGGCCGGTCCCCACCAGGCGTCGTCCATGAGGGCGACATCGGCGCCGAGCCGCTGTCCGGCGCGGATGCCGTCCCCGGTGTTCTCCTTCGCGCCGACCGTCCAGGCCGTGCCGATGGGCTGCCGCTGGTACTGGGTCCGCATCGCCGCGTTGTGCTCGAAGCCGCCGGAGCCGACGATCACGCCTCGGCGGGCGCGGTAGAGGCCGGCGGGGGTGACCGCTCCGGCGACGGTGCCGTTCTCGACGTACAGCTCGGTGAGGGGGGTGTTCAGGCGGACGGGCACACCCGCGTCCAGGAGGCCCTTCCTGAGGCCGGCCGCGAGGGACTGTCCCATGGTGAGGGGTGTCTGCCCGAGCAGGGCGGCCTTGGTGCCGCGGGCCAGGCACTCGGCGGCGACGGCGGCGCCCTTGACGCTGACCGCGGACAGGGCGAGCCACTTGTAGTCGGCGCTGAACACCACCAGTCCCGGGGGCACGGCGAGGTACGGCGGGTTCAGGTGGGCGAGTTCGGCGCCGAGGATCTTGCCGTCGAGCTGGTCGGGCTCGATGGAGCGGCCGTTGGGAAGACCGCCGGGGAGCTCCGGGTAGTAGTCGCTGTACCCCTCCATCCAGCGGAAGCGCAGCGGGCTGTTGGCCATGACGAAGGAGATCATGGCCGGTCCCTGGGTGAGGAAGGCCTGCTGCCGGGCGGCGGGGACGTCCGGGCCCACGACGGCGGCGAGGTAGGCGGCCGCCTTGGCCGGGGTGTCGGGGACCCCGGCGGCCAGGAGGACGGGGTTGTTGGGGATCCAGATCCCGGCGCCGGAACGGGCGGCGGACCCGCCGAAGGTGGGCGCCTTCTCCAGCACCACGACACTGAGTCCCTGCTTGGCGGCGGTGAGCGCGGCCGTCATCCCGGCGGCCCCGGAGCCGATGACGACGACGTCGTAGATCCCGGCCGTCGGCAGGTCGGCGGCGCTCGCACCCTGCTGCACCCCGGCGGCGACGGCCAGACCGGCACCGGAGGCGAGCAGGTGTCTTCGGGTCACGCTCATGGGCAGGTCCCCCAGCGGTTGGTACGGACGAAGAGGTCCGGAACGTCGCGCGGGGGTCTTGAGAAGTCAAGGGGCGTGAAGGGAACGGGAACCCGAGCTGCGGAACCATCTGAGCGGGTTCTCCTATGCTTGCGCCGCAAGAGGCAACCGGCTGAGGTGGTTTTCGTGGCGGTGCAGCATTTCCCCGAGTTCCGTACGGGCAAGGTACTGGCGACCAGGTTCACGGGAACCCTCTCGGAGCGTCACGGCGAGACGCTGGAGCGCATTCCTGTCCCCTCCCGGCTCGTGGACTGGCTGGCGGACAACGGACTCGCCGTCGACTCCTGCGATCAGGCCCAGCTCGATCGGGCGCGGGAGCTACGGGAAGCGATCCACGCGGCTGCCACCGCTGTCGCCAACGAGAACCCCCTGCCCTCCTCGGCTGTCCAGGTCATCAATGACCGCAGCACCCACGGCCTGGCCTCGGCGGTTCTGACCCCGCAGGGCGGCCGTGAGTGGCGACTGGCTTCCGCGTCGGTGGAGGACGCCCTCAGCGTGATCGCCGCCGACGCGATCGGCCTTCTCTCGGGAGAGCGGGAGGGGAAGATCTCGCTGTGCGCCTCTCCGACGTGCCGAGCCGCGTTCGTCGACACCAGCCGGGGCCACACCCGCAGATGGTGCGACATGAACACGTGCGGGAACCGCGAGAAGAAGGCCCGTTACCTGGCCAACAAGCGCAAGGAGTCACCGCCGGCGAACTGACCTGTACGGTGGAACCACCTTAGACGGTTCCATCCGACGAGAGGTCGCCGCCGATGGTGGATCTGACAGTGCTGCCGGGTTACGTGGCAGTGATCATGCTCTTCCTCGGCCCGCCCGGGCCCGACATGGCCTACATGCTGGCGGTGGGCCTCGAGGGCGGGCGCCGGGCCGCGGTGAAGGCCATCCTCGGCATCGCGACCGGCATGAGCGTCTACGCCGCCGCCGTGGTGGCCGGCGTGGGGCAGATCGCCCGCTCGCACCCGTCGCTCCTGGACACGATCCGGATCCTGGGCGCGGTGTACCTGCTGTGGCTGGCGTACGTCACGATGCGCCACGCCCGTCGGGCGATCAGTGGACACACCGATGTCCCGGCGGGCCGCTGGTACGTGCGGGGCATATTGGTCAGCATCACGAATCCGAAGATCATTCTCTTCTTCCTCGCGATACTCCCGCAGTTCATCGGAAGCGCGGAGAACCCGGCACTACAGATGGCGATCCTCGGCGCGATCGACATTCTGATGGAGGTGATCCTCTACGGCTCCGTCGGAGTGCTGGCGGGATACTTCCAGGCGCGCCTGGCCGGCTCGACCAAGGCCACTGCCGTGCTGAACTACATGGCGTGCACGGTCTACGTCGTGCTGGCCGGGACCATCACCGGCGAGATCCTGCTCGCCTGACAGCCCGATCTCGGCCCACACCGTCTTGCCGACGTCCCGCTCCGTGACGCCCCAGGTGCGGGCGAGCAGGGTCACGAGGATCAGTCCCCGGCCGTGCTCGCCCTCCGCGTCGTTCACGAACCGGAGCCGGCGATCCCCCCTCGCGTCGCTCACCTCGATACGGAGCGTGTTCTCCGGGAGCCGGAGGAGGCGCAGCTCGAAGTCCCTTCCCGGCACGCGCCCATGGGTCACCGCGTTGGCGGCCAGCTCCGCGACCAGGTGCTGCGCGGTGTCGTTCACCTCGCTGCCGTAGGGGTGCCCCCAGGCCTCCAGCCTCGCTGCGGTGAGCCTGCGGGCCAGCCGGGCGCCTCTCGGGGTCGCGCTCAGACGCTGGGTCAGTTCGTCGATGGGGGTGGAGATTTCGGCGTTCACGTGACCGAGCGTGCTGCCTTGTCTCTACGCTGACCAGGGGTGACTCGGCGACGCTGAGTAACTGTACGGGTGCGAGGGGTTCGGTGTACGGGTTGTCGTGCGGGAGGGGTGGGGCGCATGAGTGAGCGGAGGCCGGACACGCCTGCGGAGGCGGACGGTACGGCGGGGTTGTTCGTCGCGCTGGGCAAGATGGTCAAGCTCCTGCGCGAGCGGAAGGGGCTGACGCAGAAGGAGTTCGGCGAGCTGGTCGGCTACGGCCCGGACGCGGTCTCGGCGATGGAGCGGGGCGTACGGACGCTCCGGCCGGAGGTGCTGGCCAAGGCGGACGAACTCCTGGACGCCGGGGGCCTGTTGAAGGAGGTCCTCCCGGAGGTCGAGCAGGCGATGGCGAAGAGCCGGACCCGCCATCCGGAGTGGTATCGCGACTACGCGGGGCTGGAGGCCGAGGCGGTCTCGCTGTACGACTACAGCACCATGGGCGTCCTGGGCCTGCTCCAGACCGAGGACTACGCCCGGGCCGTGTTCACGCAACGGCACCCACCGCTCGACGAGGCGACCATCGAGAAGCGCGTCGCCGACCGGCTCTCCCGACAGCAGCTCTTCGAGAAGTGGCCGCCGCCCGAGTGCAGCTTCGTCATCGAACAGGCCGTGCTGGAACGGCCGATCGGCGGCCGCTCGGTGCACACGGGGCAGCTCAAGCGGCTGTTGCAGGTCGGCCGCATGCGGAACGTACAACTTCAGGTGATGCCGACCGCGCGGGCCGAACACCCCTGCCTGGACAACTCGTTCACCCTCCTGACCGCCAAGGGCAGGGAGCAGGTGGGGTACATGGAGAGCCAGGGATACCCACGGCTGATCACCGACCGGGAAGAGGTACGCATCCTCGCCGCCCGCTATGGGATCATCCGAGCTCAGGCCCTCAACCCGTACGAGTCCCTGGACTTGATCGAGAAGATGCTGGAAGAGCGATGACCATAGAGAAGTTGCACTGGTTCAAGTCGAGCTACAGCAGCGGCGAGGGCGGGCAGTGCCTGGAAGTCGCCGTCACCCCCGACACCATCCACCTCCGCGACTCCAAGCAGCCCGCCGGCCCTCACCTCACCCTCTCCCCCACGGCGTGGTCCGCCTTCGTCTCCCGCCACTGGGTCACGTCCTCGTAGTCGGTCAGCGATCGGCCTGGAATTGGTCAAGGCCTCTCCTGGCCCTCTGGTCACCGGCGAGGCGGGCGGGTTCACTGCGCCGCATGAGACGTCCTCTCCCCCACATCCCAAGGCGCGCGGCCGCTCTGCTCACCGCCGCCCTCGCCTCACTGGCCCTCGCGGCGGGCACGACGGGCACCGCGGCCGCCGACACGCCCGTCCCCGTCGAGTTCGGCACCGACTACCACGACCCCGTCACCGCCGCCCCGCCGATCAGCACCCCGCACACCAGGTCCTGCCAAGTCACCGTCGCCGAGGCGAAGTTCAAGGACTTCACGCCGTACACGGGCACGTACACGCCACCGACCGGATGCGGCGCGGCCGGACGGTGGTCGAAGGTCGTGCTGCGGATGGACGGCACCGTGAAAGGCCGGCAGTTCGACCGGCTCGGGTACCTGGACATCGGCGGGGTGCAGGTCTTCCGGACCTCGACACCCGAGCCCTCGCAGGACGGGATCGACTGGTCCGTGCAGAAGGACGTCACCGAGTACGAGAAGACGCTGAGCGGCACGCAGCCCGTCGCCATGCTCATCGGGAACGTTGTCGACGGCACCTACACGGGCGTCCTCGACGTCAGGGTGACCCTGACCTTCTACGCCCCCGAGCGTCATCGGCCCGCGCCCGACGCCCCGGACCAGGTCATCCCCCTCAGCGCCGGTGACAGTGTCACCACCGGCGCCTCCCTCACCACCCCGCGCAACTCCGAGCGCATCCTGGCCGAGGTGTACGCCACCGGGTCGGGCGGCGGCTGCGAGGAGTTCTGGTACACGGCGACGACGCCGTCCGCGTCGTACTCCTGCCAGGGCGGCGACGACGGGCCGTACCGCGAGGTGCAGGTCAGCGTGGACGGGAAGGTCGCCGGGATCGCGTCGCCCTACCCGAACGTGTGGACCGGTGGCTGGTCGCCCTATCTGTGGTCGGTGATCCCGTCCCCGACCGCCTTCGACGTACGGCCGCTGACCTTCGACCTCACCCCGTTCGCGGGTCTCCTCGACGACGGCAGGGCGCACACCGTGGACGTGTCGGTCGTCGGGGTGCCGGCCGGGCAGACCGGGTGGAGCGCGCCGACGAACGTCCTGGTGTGGCAGGACGCGCACCGGTCGGTGCTGACCGGGGCCATGACGTCGTACCGGAGGACCGCCCCCACGCTGTCCGACGACTTCACCGACGGCTCGCTGAGGCACCTCGCGACCTCCGGCGGGGACCACCTGAAGGTCTCCGGCTATCTGAACACCTCCCACGGCCGCGTGACCACGACCGTCGACCGGACCCTCACCACGGCCGTCGACCACCGGTGGACGCCCGACGAGAACACCGACGACGTGTCCGGCACCTGGACGGACCGGCAGGTCGTCGCCACGAACGGCAGGACGGCCCGCACCGACCGCGAGTACACCCTGGACGGACAGGCCGGCATCGACAGCGCGAACCGGCTGCGGGTCGTGATGTCCGTGGGCGACCACGCCCTGACGGGGGCCACCCGGACCGACGACACCTACCGGGGCGACGCCACCTTCACCCTCGGCGTGGCCCGCGAGGACCGGCACGCGGTCGCCACCACCGGCGAGCGGTACCGGCTGCGGGCCCCCGGCACCTGCTACGACCACACGCTCGCGACGGAGCAGGGGGTACTGACCGAAGACGTGCACGGCTGCCGTGTCGCAGAGCAGCAGTGATCAGGACGCGCTCAGCGCTCGTACAGCCCTTCGATCTCCGTCGCGAAGTCCCGCATGACCGTCTCCCGGCGCAGCTTCATCGACGGGGTCAGATGGCCCGCCGCCTCGGTGAGGTCCGTGGGCAGCACGGTGAAGCGGCGGATGGACTCCGGGCGCGAGACCAGCTTGTTCGCCTCGTCCACGGCCCGTTGCAGGATCTGGAGCAACTCCTCGTCGTTGACCAGGAGTTCGGCGGGGACGGGGTGCTTGCCGTTCATCTGGCGCCAGTGGTTCACGCCGTCCATGTCCAGGCTGATCAGCGCCGAGATGTAGGGGCGGCGGTCGCCGAGGACCATGCACTGCGAGATCAGCGGGTGGGAGCGCAGCCAGTTCTCCAGCGGGGCCGGGGCGACGTTCTTGCCGCCCGCCGTGATCAGGATCTCCTTCTTGCGGCCGGTGATGGTCAGATAGCCCTCGTCGTCCAGCTCCCCGATGTCACCGGTCGGGAACCAGCCGTCGGCGGAGGCGGGGGCCACGCCCTCGCCGTAGGGGTCCCAGTAGCCGCGGAACACCTGGCCGCCGTTGAGCAGGATCTCGCCGTCCGCCGCGATCCGGATCCGGGTGCCGGGGATCGGCCAGCCCACCGTGCCGAGGCGGGGCTTGAGGGGCGGGGTGCAGGTCGCGGCCCCGGTCGACTCGGTCAGGCCGTAGCCCTCGTAGATCTCCATGCCCGCCCCCGCGTAGAACGCGGCGAGGCGGCGGCCCAGCGGGGAGCCGCCGGAGATGATGTGCCGGATGCGGCCGCCCATGGCGTTGCGGATACGGCGGTACACCAGCGGGTCGTAGAAGGTGCGGGCCGCCTTCAGGGCCGTGCCGGGGCCGGAGCCGGTGCCCGCGTGGCGGGACTCCAGCGCCTCGCCGTAGCGGACGGCCACGTTGGTCGCGCGGTCGAAGACGGTGACCCGGCCGCCGCTCTCCGCCTTGGCCCGGGCGTTGTTGAAGACCTTCTCCAGCATGTACGGGATGACGAGGAGGAAGGTCGGCCTGAAGCTGCCGAGGTCGGCGAGCAGGTCCTCGGCCTGGAGGCTCGGCGCGTGGCCGAGCCGGACCCGGGCGCGGACGCAGGCGACGGCGACCATCCGGCCGAAGACGTGCGAGATGGGCAGGAAGAGCAGGGTCGCGAGGTCCGCCTCCTCCGACTTCGACTTGAAGACGGGGTAGAGGAGTTCGATCGCGTTGTCGACCTCGGCGAGGAAGTTGCCGTGGCTGAGCACACAGCCCTTGGGGCGGCCGGTGGTGCCGGAGGTGTAGACGACGGTGGCGACGGTGGCCGGGCCCAGCATGCCGCGCCGCACGCCGATCTCCTGGTCCGGGACGGCCTCGCCCAGCTCCGCCAGGCGCTCCACATGCCCCTTCTCGATGATCCACATGTGCCTGAGGTCCGGGAGCCGGCTGAGCTCGGGGCCGAGGGCGGCGGCCTGCGCGGCGGTCTCGGTCACCAGGGCGACCGCGCCGGAGTCCTGGAGGATGAACCGGGTCTGGAAGACGGAGGAGGTCGGGTACACGGGGACCGTCACCAGGCCGGCGGCCCAGGCGGCGAAGTCGAGGAGCGTCCACTCGTACGTCGTCCGGGCCATGATGGCGACCCGGTCGCCCGGCATCAGGCCCTCGGAGATCAGCCCTTTGGCCAGCGCGAGGACCTGCGCGGCGAACTCCGCCGCCGTCAGGTCGATCCACCGGCCGTCCTCGGTACGGCGGCTCATCACCCGCTGCTCCGGCGCCGTCTCGGCGTTGTCGAAGGGCAGGTCGGCCAGCGAGCCGTGGGTCAGGGGCGCGACCAGCGGAGGCACCGCCACCTCGCGGACCTCACCGTCCAGCCGCACGATCTCTGGTTCCACGAGGACGGGGGCGCCGTCGTAGTCGTGTCCGGACACGTACGAGAGGGACATGTCAGCTCCTGGGACGTACAGCTCGATACCGCTCCTGCATGAGGTACGCAGGGGACGTACCGGGGCGTTCACCCGCGAGTGCGCCTGGAAGGGTTACCGCGGGTTAGGAGGGTGATCCTATGGGTCACAAGTGGCGAGTCCGTGCGGGTTTGTTGATGGTCCGGAGCCGGGACTGTGCAACCTCGACCGCAAAGTGAGAGTTTGTCAGCTGTTTGCTCCTACGGCCGCTCCAGGATCGCCGTCACCCCCTGTCCGCCCGCCGCGCACACCGAGATCAGCCCGCGGCCCGGCCCCTCCCGCTCGGCCAGCAGCCTGGCGAGCGTGGCCACGATCCGGGCGCCGGTCGCGGCGAACGGATGCCCGGTGGCGAGGGAGGACCCGGCGATGTTGAGGCGGTCCCGGTCCACGGTGCCCAGCCCCTGCTTCTCCCAGGCCGCGAGGGTCGCGAGGACCTGGGAGGCGAAGGCCTCGTGGATCTCGACCAGGTCGAAGTCATCGAGACCGAGACCTGCGCGCTCCAGCATGCGCGGGACGGCGTAGGCGGGGGCCATCAGCAGGCCGTCCTCGCCGTCCACGTAGTCCACGGCCGCCGTCTCGTAGGCGGTGAGGTGGGCGAGCACCTCCAGGCCGCGCGCCTCCGCCCACTCCTCCGAGGCCAGCAGGACGACCGCGGCACCGTCCGTCAGCGGGGTCGAGTTCCCGGCCGTCATGGTCGGGTCGGGGCCCTTGAGGCCGAACACCGGCTTGAGGGCGGCGAGTTTGGTGGGCGTGGAGTCGGGGCGGAGGTTCTGGTCGCGGGTGAGGCCGCGGAAGGGGACCACCAACTCCTCGAAGAAACCGCGCTCGTACGCCGCCGCCAGCCGCTGGTGACTCGTCGCCGCCAGCTCGTCCTGGTCCTGCCGGGTCACTCCCCACGCGGCGGCGGTCACCGCGGCGTGCTCGCCCATGGAGAGGCCGGTGCGGGGCTCGGCGTTGCGCGGGATGTCGGGGACCAGATGGCCCGGCCGGATGCGGGCGAGCGCCTTCAGCCGCGCGCCGGCCGACTTCGCCCGCCGCGCCTCCAGCAGGATGCGGCGCAGCTGGTCGTTGACGCCGAGGGGGGCGTCGCTCGCGGTGTCCGCGCCGCCCGCGACCGCGGACTCGGTCTGCCCCAGGGCGATCTTGTTGGCGGCGGCGATGACGGCCTGGAGGCCGGTCCCGCAGGCCTGCTGGATGTCGTACGCCGGGGTGCGCGGGTCCAGCTTCGAGCCGAGGACGGTCTCACGGGCGAGATTGAAGTCCCGGCTGTGCTTGAGGACGGCGCCGGCGACGAACTCCCCGACCGCGCCCGGCCCTTCGAGCCCCTGTCGCTCCACGAGGGCGTCCAGGGCCGCGGTGAGCATCTCCTGGTTGGAGGCGGTGGCGTACGGCCCGTCGGAGCGGGCGAAGGGCACACGGGCACCGGCGACGACCGCCACGCGCCGGGCGACCGGTGGGTTCACAGGGCTCATTTTCCGCCGGCTCCTCACCTTGGAGATTGACTTACCTGCGGTAACCTTACTCCAGAGTAAGGAATCTGCGACCGACCCGGGAGATGGACATGGCCGACCGCTATCTGAGCTTCACCGGTACCGCGCCGGGCAGGTTCCTCACCCGCAGGCTCGGCCTTCCGCAACCGGCGGAGCTGCGGCGGTGGTCGACGGCGTCCCCTGGGTTCGAGAGTGGGGTGCTGCTGCTCACGGCGGGGAAGTCACAGCTGTCCGGACTGGACTTCGCCTCTCCCGCGGGCGCGCCCGCCGGGGTCCTCCTGGACGCCACCGGAGTGCGGGACGTCGAGGACCTGGCGGAGGTCCACGCGGCCCTGCACCCGGTCGTGCGGACGGTCGCGGCAAGCGGACGGGTCGTCGTCCTCGGATCGCCCCTCTCGTCCGTCGACCATCACCAGGCCGCAGCCCAGCAGGCGTTGGAGGGCTTCACCCGCTCGCTCGGCAAGGAGATCGGGCGGGGCAGGACGGTCAACCTGGTCCGGCTCACCGACGCGTCCGCCGCCGAGTCGACCCTGCGGTTCCTGCTCTCCCCCAAGTCCGCGTACGTCAGCGGGCAGGTGATCGAGGTCGGCGAGACGGTCCAGGACACCGAGGTCGACTGGTCGCTGCCGCTGGCCGGGCGGACCGCCCTGGTGACCGGCGGTGCCCGGGGCATCGGCGCGGCGGTCGCCGAGACACTGGCGAGGGACGGGGCGCGGGTGGTCGTCCTCGACGTCCCGGGGGCCTCGGCGGACGCCGAACGGCTGGCCACGCGGCTCGGGGGCAGGTCGCTCACGCTGGACGTCACGGCCGCCGACGCGGGCGAGCGGATCGCCGAGGCGGTGCCCGAGGGGCTGGACGTGCTGGTCCACAACGCGGGGATCACCCGGGACCGCAGACTGGTCAACATGCCCGCCGAACGCTGGAGTTCGGTGCTCGACGTCAACCTGGCGAGCGTGCTGCGCACGACGGACGCGCTGCTGGAGGCGGGTGCGCTGCGGCGGGGCGGGCGGATCGTCGCCACCGCCTCGATCGCGGGGCTCGCGGGCAACGCCGGGCAGACGAACTACGGCGCGAGCAAGGCGGGCGTGGTCGGCCTGGTGCGCTCCCTGGCACCCCGGGCGCTGTCCGGGCACGGGGTCACGGTGAACGCGGTGGCCCCCGGGTTCATCGAGACCAGGATGACGGCGGCGGTCCCGCTGTTCATCCGGGAGGCGGGCCGCCGGATGAACTCCCTGGCCCAGGGCGGCCTCCCGGTCGACGTGGCCGAGACGACGTCCTGGCTGGCCCATCCCGCCTCCGGCGCGGTGAACGGCCAGGTCGTACGGGTGTGCGGCCAGAGCCTGCTGGGGGCGTGATGGAGTCCCGCGCTTCGCATCCCCACGGTTCACAGCCACCTGGGCCGACCTCCACCGGCTCGACCTCCGCCGGTCCGCCCGCCAACGGCTCGACCAACAGCGGCTCGGCCTCCGCCGGTTCGCCCACCGACGGCTCAATCCCCGCCGGTTCGACCGCCGACGGCTCGGCCACCGCGGACTCGACCACCACCGGATCGACCCCCGCCAGTTCACCCACGGACGCCTCCACCAACAGCGGTTCGGCCTCCACCGGATCGACCGCCGACGGCTCGGCCACCGCGGACTCGACCACCACCGAGTCGACCCCCGCCAGTTCACCCACGGACGCCTCGACCAACAGCGGCTCGGCCACCGCGGACTCGGCCTCCACCGGATCGACCCCCGCCAGTTCGGCCGTCGGCGGCTCGACCACCGCCGGTTCGGTCGGCGCCGGAGGCACGCGCCCCGAGAACCCGCCTCCCGCCCCGCAGGACCCCGTCAGCCCGGCGCGGGTGCTTGCCCGGTCGCCCTCGCTCGGGCCGCTGTTCGTCGTCGGTGCTCTGCGGTCGCCCTTCAAGCGGCCCTCCGCCGGCGCCGAGTTCCCGAGGACCCGGCTCGTGCTGCGCGGGCTGCGGGTCGACCTGGCCCGGCTGGCCGCGTACGAGCGGGTGTGCGGGTTCCCGACCGGGGAGGACGCGCTGCCGGTGACGTATCCGCATGTGCTGGGCTTCCCGCTGGCGATGAGCCTGATGAGCGGCCCGGACTTCCCGCTGCCGCTGCTCGGGCTGGTGCACACGTCGATCGAGGTCACCCGGTACCGGGAGCTGACGGCGACCGGGGAGTACGAACTCTCCGTGCACGTCGAAGGACTGGCGCCGCACCGACGCGGTACGGAGGCCTCGGTGGTCACCGAACTGCGGGTGGGCGAGGACGTCGTATGGGAGTCGGTGAGCACGTATCTGGCACGGCACCGCACCGAGGCGACCGGCGAGGAGCGGGCGCGGGAGACGCATGAGCCGCTGCCCGGACTCGACGAGTGGCGGCTGGCCGGGGACGTGGGACGGCGGTACGCCGCCGCGTCCGGCGACCGCAACCCGATCCACCTGTACCCGCTCACGGCCCGCCTCTTCGGCTTCAGGAGGGCGATCGCGCACGGCATGTGGACGGCGGCCCGCTGCCTGGCGGCCCACGGCACCCCCCAGGCGTCCCTGGTCCGGGCGGAGTTCAGGGCGCCGGTACTGCTCCCGGGGACGGTGACGTACGCGGCGAACGGGGAGCGCTTCGAACTGTGCGGCGAGGACGGCCGCGTGCACGTCAGCGGGCGGGTGGATCCGCTGCCGTAGCGCCGCCCCGACGCCTGCCCCCTGCGCCTGCCCCTGCCGTGACGGCTCGTTCAGCCACGGCTGACGGCTCGGTGGGGCCGTCGTCCTTCACCCCGCCGAGACGGATGCCGTGGACCTAGACGCGGACGTCGGGGCGGACCTTGAGGCTGACGCCGCCGATCAGGCTCAGCTTGGTGACGCGGAGCTCGGCGCCGTCGGGAATGTCGATGTCGGTGAGGTCGATGTCCGCGCCGCCGACGAGGGAGGCGGTGAGGGTGCACTCGTGCAGGGTCTCGCCCTTGAGGCGGTGTCGGTCTTCTGCGGGTCCCCGCCCCTGGTCTTCTTCATGGGCATGAAAGTACGGACGGAGGGAGGCGTTCCCCAGTGTCCGTCGTGCGGGAACCGGCGTGGACGTCGCCGACGGGGCCGCGTCACAGGACGGGCTGCTCCGCCTCCTGCGGGAGCGACCAGGGCCGGCCCTCCATCAGGTTGCCGAGCCCGGCCCAGGCGAAGTTCATGAGGGTGGCCGCGGACTGCCGTGCCGTCACCCCGGAGGTCGCGTTGCCCCAGGCCGCCAGGGACTCCGCGGCGCCGACGAGGGCCTCGGCGAGCCCGGCGACCTCGCGCTCGGGCAGATCGGGGTCGCGGTGCGCCGCACGGGCGGCGACCACGATCAGCTGGGTCACGAACGCGACGATCTCCTCCCGCATCGCGGTGACCTCGGCGACGAACGCCTCACCGTGGATCCGGGCCTGGAGATGCAGCACGGACCAGGCGTGCGGGTGCTGCGAGGTGTGCGTGAAGAAGGCCAGCAGCCCGTCCCACAGCTGCCGGTCGGCGGGCAGCTCGGTCCGCACCCCCGTCCGCACGGCCTCGGTGAGCGCGGCGGCCTCCCGGCGGATGCACGCGGTGAAGAGGTCTTCCTTGGAGTTCAGGTACAGGTAGACCAACGGCTTGGACACCCCGGCGAGTTCGGCGATCTCGTCCATGGAGGCGGCCATGTACCCACGCTGCCCGAAGATCTCCACGGCCGCGTCCAGCATCTGCTGTTCCCGCACCGCGCGCGGCATCCGCTTGCTCTTCACGACACCCATGACCACAGCGTACGGTCATGTGCGCGCGGCGGCGGGGCCGTTGTGCTCAGGAGGCCTGCGGGGCCTGCCCCTGGGAGTGACCGGCCTCGTCGGCCGTCTCGTCCTCCTGGCTGCGGTTGGCGTCCAGGTTGGCCTTCATGCGGTCGACGCGCTGGGCGACCTGGACGGAGGCGCGGTCGCGCTCCTTGCGCAGGGCGACGAAGCTGATCGGGGCCGAGATCAGCAGGGAGAGCAGGACGATCCACATGCCGTTGGAGGAGCCGAGACCGCGCGGGAAGAGACCGGCGTAGACGAGGCCCCAGACGACCACGAGGCAGCCCACGAAGATCCCGAGGCGCATCAGCGTGTAGCGGAGCATGTCAATCCACTCTTCCGTTTCGAACGGTTCTGAACACCACAAAGGGGCACCGTCCAGTGAAGCACGCCGGGCACCCGATCTTCGACGGGGGTCAGTGCAGCGGCAGCAGCATGATCACGTCGTCGCGGTCGTCGTCCGGCGCGACCCGGATCGCACCGGGGATCCGGCCGACCTCCTTGTAGCCGCAGGAGCCGTAGAAGCGCTCCAGACCGAGGCCGCCGCGGCAGGTGAGCCGTATCGCCTCGATGCCGTCGATCCCGCGGGCCGCGTCCGCGGCGGCGCCGAGCAGGTCACGGCCGTAGCCCTTGCCCTGATGACGGGGGTGGACCATCACGGTGTACAGCCACAGCCAGTGGGTCATCAGCCGGTGCGAGTTGAGCGTGAGGAAAGCGGCTGCGGCCACCTTCCCCTCGCCGTCCTGCCCCACGAGCAGCCGGGTACGGCCCTCCGCCATCGCCACGAAGTGCCTCACCAGCTCGGGGCGTACCGTCTCCCGCTCCACGGGCGCGACGAAACCGACGGCACCGCCCGCGTTGGAGACGTCCGTCCACAGGTCGAGGACGCCGTCGCGGAGGGCGGGGGTGACGGGCGGGTCGAGAGTAAACGTAAGGGGCACGGCAGCATCATACCCCTTACGATCCACCGCTTCCGGGCTCGGCCTCAGAGCCGCATCGGCTGCGGAGCCTCGCGACGCCCCGCGTCCGGCCCCTCGTACTCGCGGATGATCTCGTACCGCGTGTTCCGCTCCACCGGCCGGAATCCCGCGTCCCGGATCAGGTCCAGCAGATCCTCGCGGGTCAGCTTGTTGGGCGTGCCGTAGTTGTCCGCGTCGTGGGTGATCTTGTACTCGACGACCGACCCGTCCATGTCGTCCGCGCCGTGCTGGAGGGCCAGCTGCGCGGTCTGGACGCCGTGCATGACCCAGAAGACCTTCACGTGCGGGACGTTGTCGAAGAGGAGACGGGAGACCGCGAAGGTCTTCAGGGCCTCCGCACCGGTCGCCATCTGCGTCCGCGCCTGGAGGCGGTTCCTGACCTTGCCGTCCTTCACGTCCACGAAGTCGTGCTGGTAGCGCAGCGGGATGAAGACCTGGAAGCCGCCGGTCTCGTCCTGGAGCTCACGCAGCCGCAGGACGTGGTCGACCCGGTGCCGCGGCTCCTCGATGTGGCCGTACAGCATGGTGCTCGGGGTCTTCAGACCCTTCTCGTGCGCCAGGCGGTGGATCCGGGACCAGTCCTCCCAGTGGGTGCGGTGGTCCACGATGTGCTGGCGGACCTCCCAGTCGAAGATCTCCGCGCCACCGCCGGTCAGCGACTCCAGGCCCGCGTCGATCAGCTCGTCGAGGATCTCCGACGCCGACATGCCCGAGATCGTCTCGAAGTGGTGGATCTCCGTCGCCGTGAAGGCCTTCAGGGAGACGTTCGGGAGGGCCGCCTTGAGCTCGCGCAGCGACCGCGGGTAGTACCGCCACGGCAGGTTCGGGTGCAGGCCGTTGACGATGTGCAGTTCGGTGAGGTTCTCGCCCTCCATCGCCTTGGCGAGCTTCACCGCCTCCTCAATGCGCATCGTGTACGCGTCCTTCTCCCCCGGCTTGCGCTGGAAGGAGCAGTAGGCGCAGGACGCCGTGCACACGTTGGTCATGTTGAGGTGCCGGTTGACGTTGAAGTGGACGACGTCGCCGTTCTTCCGCGTCCGCACCTCGTGCGCGAGTCCGCCCAGCCACGCCAGGTCGTCCGACTCGTACAGCGCGATGCCGTCCTCACGGGTCAGGCGCTCACCGGCCCTGACCTTCTCCTCCAGCTCGCGCTTGAGCCCGACGTCCATGCGACACCCTTTCTACGACGACCTGTCCCACCGTACGTCTACGCCTCTTCGGGCAGCTCTCCGACCCGGTTCTCCCACTTCGTGGAGAGCACGATCGTGGTCCGGGTGCGGGAGACGCCCTTGGTCCCGGACAGCCGCCGGATGGTCTTCTCCAGGCCGTCGACGTCCGACGCCCGCACCTTCAGCATGTACGAGTCGTCGCCCGCGATGAACCAGCAGTCCTCGATCTCGGTGAGGTCCCGCAGCCGCATGGCCACGTCCTCGTGGTCGGCCGCGTCGGACAGCGAGATGCCGATGAGCGCGATCACGCCGAGACCGAGCGAGGCGGCGTCGACGGTGGCGCGGTAACCGGTGATGACCCCGGCCGCCTCCAGCCGGTTGATGCGGTCGGTGACGCTGGGTCCCGACAGACCGACGAGGCGCCCCAGCTCCGCGTACGAGGCCCGGCCGTTCTCCCTCAGGGCCTGGATGAGCTGCCTGTCCACCGCGTCCATGCGATCGATGCCTTCCGCTGAAAAAGTTCCTGAAAGTGCTGAGTGGTACTGCGACGTGCCCTGTGACCCTGTGCTCCTGCGGGCCTGTGCTGCTGCGCTCCCGTGCCCCTGCCCCGTCAGTCGGCGCTGCCGCCGCCCAGCGCGCCCCGCCAGCGCCGGTACAGACCGTGCTCGACGCCCGCCGCGTCCAGCACCCGCCCGGCGACGAAGTCCACCAGGTCCTGGATGTGGGTGGCGCCCGCGTAGAAGCCCGGCGAGGCCGGGACCACGCTCGCGCCGGCGTCGTCCAGCGTGACGAGGTGCCGGAGGGTCTGCCCGTTCAGGGGGGTCTCCCGTACCGCGACGACCAGCGGCCGGCGCTCCTTCAGTGTGACGCTCGCCGCGCGCTGGAGCAGATCCTTCGACAGACCGAGGGCGACGCCCGCGACACAGGCCGTGGAGGCCGGCACGACGAGCATCCCCTTCGTGGCGTACGACCCCGAGGACGGCCCCGCGGCCAGGTCCCCGGCGCTCCAGTACCGCACCGCGTCGAGGTCGGCGTCGAAGCTCGCGGGCTTGCCGTCGGCGCCGCGGGCCAGCCATTCCCCCAGGTCCTCACGCCAGTGCGCGTCCCTGAAGGAGATGCCGGTCTCGTCGAGGAGGGTGAGCCGCGAGGCCCGGGAGACCACCAGGTCGACGCTCTCCCCGGCGGCGAGGAGCGCGCGCAGCACAGACGCGGCATACGGGGTGCCGGAGGCGCCGGACACCCCTACGATCCAAGGTGTACGCCGTGTCTCTCCTGGCTTGACTGGGTTCACACCCCCGAGCCTATCCGGCGTCGCAGGGTGGGAACCGGTCAAGGGGGGCCGGGCGTTCTTCTGAACACGGGGAGGGGACTGTCATGACGGGCACAGAACTCGAGTGGTCGCGCGGAGACCGGGCTAAGGCCGCGGCCAAGCTGATGCTGGGCTGGGTCGCGCTGCTGTGGCTGCTGGAAGTGGTCGACGTGGCGAGCGGCCACGCCCTGGACGGCTTCGGCATCACCCCGCGCACCCCGTCCGAGCTGGTCGACGTCGTGCCGGCCGCGTTCATCCACTTCGGCTTCGCCCACGTGGCCGCGAACAGCGTCCCGCTGCTGGTGATGGGGTTCCTCGCGGCCCTCGGCGGCATCCGGCGCTTCGCCATGGTCTGCGCGGCCATCATCGTGGCCGACGGCCTCGGCGTCTGGCTCATAGCCCCGGCCCACACCAACACGGCGGGCGCATCGGGCCTGATCTTCGGCCTGTTCGGCTTCCTGGTGGTGGCGGGCTTCGTGGAGCGCCGCCCGCTGGGCGTCCTGGTCGGCCTGCTGGTGGCCGCGGTCTGGGGCACGTCGATCGTGATCGGCCTGGCTCCGACCCAGTCGGGAGTCAGCTGGCAGGGCCACCTGCTGGGCCTCGCGGCAGGGGTCGCGGCGGCGTTCGCGTTTCGACGCCGGGGACCTGTAGCAACTTAGGGGCGCGGGGCACTGCGCGGCCAGCCCCCACCGGCCCGCAGCCCACAACGAACCCGCCTCAGACCGTGAGCCCCCGCACCAGCAGATCCAGCAGCGCACACACGAACAACGCGATCCCGATGAACCCGTTGACGCTGAAGAACGCCCGGTTCAGCCGGGACAGATCATGCGGCCGCACGATCGAGTGCTCGTACACGAACGCGCCCGCGACGATCATCAGTCCCACCCAGAAGAACCCGCCCGCGTCCGTGGCGACCGCGTACCAGACGAGCAGGGCCGTCGTCAGGACGTGGCAGACCCGCGCTCCCCGGATCGCCGCCGGGATGCCGAACCGCGCCGGTACCGACATGACGCCGGTCTCCCGGTCCGTCTCCACGTCCTGGCAGGCGTAGATCAGGTCGAACCCGCCGATCCAGATGCCGACCGCGAGACCGAGGATCACCGCGTCCCAGGACCACTCCCCGGTGATCGCGAGCCAGCCGCCGACCGGGCCCATCGCCTGGGCGAGGCCGAGGATGGCCTGCGGGAAGTTCGTGAACCGCTTGCCGTACGGGTAGACCACCATCGGGATCACCGCGACCGGAGCGAGGGCCAGGCACAGCGGGTTGAGCAGGGCGGCCGAGCCGAGGAACACCACGACCGCGACCAGCGCCCCGGTCCAGGCGTGCTTCACCGACATCGCCCCGGTGACCAGCTCCCGCTGGGCCGTACGGGGATTGCGGGCGTCGATCTCCCGGTCGATGATCCGGTTGACGGCCATCGCGAAGGTCCGCAGGCCGACCATGCAGATCGTCACCAGGAGCAGCCGCCCCCAGTGGATGTTCTTGTCCCACTCGTACATCGCGGTCAGCGCGGCGATGTACGCGAAGGGCAGCGCGAAGACCGAGTGCTCGATCATCACGAGCCGCAGGAAGCCCTTCACCTTGCCGGTCGGCTGCGGTACCGGACCCACGACCCCGTCGGCGGTGGTCATCATGCGAGGCTCCCGAGGAAGGCGTCGAGGTCGGTCAGGAGTGCGGCGGCGGGCAGCGGTCCCGTCTCCACGGTCAGCGGTGTCAGGACGTCGTCGGGCGGGGTGATGTACGCGGTGAAGGCGTATGCGTCCGCGTCGGCCGGGCGGGCCTCCAGCCGCAGCGCCGCTCCCCCGTCGACCGTGAAGGGACCGGAGGCCGCGAGGAGTTCCGCACGCAGCCGCTCCGCGAAGTCGGCGGGTTCCGCGTCGCGCACACCGGGCAGCTCGAAGCCGTCACCGTCGCCGCCGCGCTCGAAGAGGACCGCCCAGGTGTCGCCGGGGCCGGCCAGCTCCTCCGGGGAGACGCCCGCCTGCTCGGCGGCCTCCCGCACACCCGGGTCGTCCGGGTCCAGCTGGGGCCGCACGAGCGCCACGTAGTCGGTGTCGGTGCCGATGAACAGGGCCGGGCCGCCCGCGGGGATGGGGCTCACAGGCCGTACTCCTTCCACCGGCGGTCGACCTTCGCCGCCGTCTCCGGGTCGGACAGCACCATCTCGGGCCAGCCGCCGTCCCGTGTGTACCCCTCCTCGGGCCACTTCCTCGTGGCGTCGATGCCCGCCTTGCCGCCCCAGAACTGCTGGTAGGAGGCGTGGTCGAGGTGGTCGACCGGTCCTTCGACGATGGACAGGTCACGGGAGTAGTCGGTGTTGCCCAGCGCGCGCCAGGCGACCTCGTGCAGGTCGTGGACGTCGCAGTCGGCGTCGACGACCACGATCAGCTTGGTCAGCGACATCATGTGCGCGCCCCAGACCGCGTGCATCACCTTCTGCGCGTGCTTGGGGTACTTCTTGTCGATCGAGACGATCGCGCAGTTGTGGAAGCCGCCCGCCTCGGGAAGGTGGTAGTCCACGATGTCCGGGACGATGATCTTCAGCAGGGGGAGGAAGAAGCGTTCCGTGGCGCGGCCCAGCGGGCCGTCCTCGGTCGGCGGGCGGCCCACCACGATCGACTGGAGCAGCGGGCGCTTGCGCATGGTCACGCAGTCGATGGTCAGCGCGGGGAACGGCTCCTGCGGGGTGTAGAACCCGGTGTGGTCGCCGAACGGCCCCTCGGGCAGCATCTCCCCCGGCTCCAGCCAGCCCTCGATGACCACCTCGGCCTGCGCCGGGACCTGGAGCGGGACCGTCTTGCAGTCCACCATCTCGATCCGCTTGCCCGCGATGAACCCGGCGAAGAGGTACTCGTCGATGTCGCCGGGGAGCGGGGCGGTGGAGGCGTAGGTCACGGCGGGCGGGCAGCCGAAGGCGATCGCGACCGGCAGGCGTTCACCGCGCCGGGCGGCCACCTGGTAGTGGTTGCGGCTGTCCTTGTGGATCTGCCAGTGCATGCCGATCGTGCGCTTGTCGTGGCGCTGGAGCCGGTAGAGCCCGAGGTTGCGGATGCCGGTCTCGGGGTCCTTGGTGTGGGTGAGTCCGAGGTTGAAGAAGGACCCGCCGTCCTGCGGCCAGGTGAACAGGGCGGGCAGCTGGTCGAGGTCGACGTCGTCGCCGGTGAGGACGACCTCCTGGACCGGGGCGTTGTCGGACTTCACCTTCTTCGGCGGGACGTGCACCATCGAGCCGAGCTTCCCGAAGGCCTCGCGCACCCCCACGAAGCCCTGCGGCAGTTCGGGACGCAGCAGCCCGCCGATCTTGTCGGAGATGTCGCCGTACGACTTCAGGCCCAGGGCCTTCAGCAGCCGCCGGTCGGTCCCGAAGACGTTCATGGCGAGCGGCATCGCGGAGCCGCGGACGTTCTCGAAAAGCAGCGCGGGCCCGCCCGCCTTCTGCACCCGGTCGACGATCTCCCCGACCTCCAGATACGGGTCGACCTCGGCCTTGATCCGCTTGAGGTCTCCCTCGCGTTCCAGTGCCCTGAGCAGGGAGCGAAGATCGTCGTAAGCCATGCCCCCCAGTATCGCCGAGCCCCGCCCGACCCCGACGCCCGCCCCACCGCTCACCCTCGGCGCGGACCCCGCCCGGGCCGCGGCACGGTGCAGCCCGATGCCCCGGCCGCGAAGCCGGCCGCCGGCGAAGGCGAGGGTGCGGTGTCGAGCCGCTACCCTGACCCCGTCGGGGGGCCTGTCACAGGCTTCGCACATACTTCCCTGGGGGCCAAAAGCACATGTTCCGGCTGCTGATGTACCTGATCCCGCTGGCGCTGACGATCTACGCGTTCATCGACTGCCTCAACACCCCCGAGGACGAGGCGAAGCACCTGCCCAAGATCGCCTGGGTCTTCATCATCCTGCTGTTCTGGATCGTCGGCCCGATCGCCTGGCTCGCCGCGGGCAAGCTGCGCACCCCGCCGACGGGCGGCCGCACCCCCTCCGAGTGGCACCGCAACCACCGCATGGAGTACGTCGCCCCCGACGACAACCCCGAGTTCCTGAACTCCCTCAAGGCCGAGAACAAAAAGGACGAGGCCCTGCTGAAGGACTGGGAGGCGGACCTGCGCCGCCGCGAGGAGGAGCTGAAGCGCCGGGAGGCCGGCGAGGAGCCGAAGGGCGACTGACAAGCTGTACGCCGCCGAGCCCCCCGAAGCGGACATCTCGCCCCTGGGCGGAGGCGGGCGGGGGCCGGACACTTACCTCGCATGACGACAGCTCCCGCCGACTCCGCCGGCACTCTCGCCCCCGCCTACGGCGACAAGGTCATCGCCGTCGAATCGGCCGGCTCGGAAGCGATTCCCGAGTCCGAACGCCACGGCAGCCCGCTCCAGCTGCTGTGGACCTGGGCCTCCCCGAACATCGAGTTCGCGACCGTCTTCATCGGCGTGATCGCCGTCCTGTTCTTCGGACTGAGCTTCTGGCAGGCCACGGCCGCCATCGTGCTCGGCACCGCGCTCGGCGCGCTCACCCAGGGCGTGCTGTCCCTGGACGGGCCCAGGTTCGGGGTCCCGCAGATGGTCGTCGGCCGCCTCTCCTTCGGCTACTTCGGCAACATCCTGCCCGCCGCGGCCAACGGCCTGGTGGCGGGCGTCGGCTGGTTCGCGGTCAACAGCGTCAGCGCGGCCTTCGCGCTGAACACCCTGACCGGCCTGCGACCGCTGCCGTCGCTGCTGCTCGTGGTGGCCGCCGAGATCCTCATCGGCTTCATCGGCCACAACTTCGTGCACGTCTTCGAGAAGTACGCCTTCCCCGCCCTCGCGGTGATCTTCCTGCTGGCCGGGGTGTGGACCTTCAAGGACGCCCACCTCGGCGGGGGCGGCACGGGCGGCGGCGTCGGCGGCTTCCTGCTGGCGTTCAGCGCGGCCTGGGGCTACGCGGCGGGCTGGAACCCGTACGCCGCGGACTACTCCCGCTATCTCCCCCGTACCGCGAACAGGGCCCGGACGATCCTCTACCCGGCGCTCGGCCTGTTCCTGTCGGTCTCGGTGGTGGCCGTGATCGGTGCGGCCTCGGCGACGATCGTGGCCCCGAAGGACGCCACCCCGACGGCGGCCTTCACCGGGCACCTGCCGGGCTGGCTCGGCGACCTGGTGCTGATCGCGATCATCCTGGGCGGGGTCTCGGCGAACGCCCTCAACGTGTACTCCGGCGCGATCTCCATCGCCTCCTTCGGTCTGAACCTCCCGGCCTGGCTGAGCCGCAGCGTGCTCGTGGTGGTGTCCGGGGTCGCGGGTACGGCGGCGGCGTGGGCGTCGCTCTCCGACGCGGGGGCGGCCTACGAGGCGTTCCTGCTGGTGATCGCGTACTGGGTGGCGCCCTGGCTGGGCGTGGTCCTGGTCGAACGGCTGCTGCGCCGCCGGGACGCCGACGAGGTCCTGTCCGCCCGCCTGACCGACCGCTCCTTCACCAACTGGCCGGGGTTCGCGGCCCTGTTGATCGGCGTGGCGGTCTCGGTCCCGCTCTTCTCCAACCAGGAGGACTACGTCGGCTACGTACCGAAGCACTGGCCGTCGTTCGGCGACATCACCCCGGTGGTGGGCTTCGCCCTGAGCGCACTGCTGTACGCGGCGCTGCGGAGGCGGTCGCCCCAGCGGTGAGGGGGGTCAGCCCTCCTTCGCCGGGTCGCTCCCGTACAACGCGGAGGCCGTGACCGCCTGTCGGGCCGTGCAGGTGTGCTGTTCGTCGGCCGGGGCGGTCCACAGCGGGACCAGGTCGGCGTCGGAGGACATCCGCAGGTAGTGGCAGACACCGTTGACGCGCAGGGCGACGGCGTACACGTCGTCGCCTGTCTCCCGGCCCGCGACATCGGTCACGGTGTCCCAGGCGGAGACCAGCTCCCCGCCCTTCAGGAAGTCCGTGGCGCCCCGGCGGGTGTGGTCGTAACCGGCGGCCGACGTCGCGCGGTACGGGTTGGCGGGCAGCCGGGCGAGCAGCGCGCCCAACTGGGCGACGGGACTGCCCGGTCGGCCGTCCGCCCGGACGGCCGGGCAGGTGGAGGGGGTCCGCCGCACACTGCCCGGGCCGCGGGCGAAGGCGATGCGGTAGCAGCGGACCGGGTAGGCGTCGGCGTCGACGGTGGCCCCGGTGGGCGGCACCAGCCCGAGCATCACCTCCGCCGTGTGCGTCAGGCCCGCGGACCGAACGCTGAGCAACACCCCGCCGTGCTCCTCGGTCTGTGCGACCAGCGTGCCCTCGGTGAACGGGCCGCCGTAGGTGCCGCCGCCCGCCGAGTAGAAGCCGGCGTTGAGGTCCTTGCGCAGGTCCTGGGCGAGGGCGGCGGCCTGCGCGTCGACGGCTGTCGTGTCAGGGGCGGTGAGCCGCTGGCGCAGCAGCGTGCCACCCACGCCCGCGGCCCCGGCGACCAGAGCGATCGCCACGTACACCAGGCCACGCGCGACGGCACGCTTCCTCATGTCTCCCCCAGCTTCGACGGCCGCCTCGGAAGACGGCCGTCGAACTGTATCCGCCCTTGCCGGAGGGCTTGCAAGGGCCCTCAGTCGACCGTGATCGAGTCCAGCTTGGCCCTCAAGTACTCGTGGGAGTCGACCGGTTCGTGGGGCACCCGGCCGACCGGGGCCGGGACGGACTCGACGATCGTGCCGGGGGTGCACTCGCCGAAGTAGACCAGGGACATCAGCTCCTCGGCGGGCGCGTCCGCGGGCGGCGGCAGCACCCGGTGGCGGCCGGAGCACCAGCGGTCGCCCGTCCAACGGGCCATCAGGTCACCGATGTTGATGGTGAAGGCGTCGGGGTCGAAGGGGGCGTCCTCCCAGCCGCCCTCGTCCGTGAAGACCTGGAGCCCGCCCTTGCCGGCCTGCCGGTCGAGGATGGTGACCGTGCCGAAGTCGGTGTGCGGGCCGATGCGGAACTGCCCCGGCTGCGGCTCCCCGATCACCTCGGTACCGGGGTACCAGTTGATGTTGAAGCCGTACGTGGGATGGTCCATGTGCCGGGAGAAGAAGTCGGGTTCGAGCCCGAGGGCCTCCCCGAGGAGCGTCAGCAGCTGTTTCTCCAGTTCCGCCATCCGCCCCAGGTACTCCTCGCACAGCTCACGCAGTCCGGGGACCTCGGTCGGCCAGACGTTCGGCGCGTACCACTCCGCGTTGACGACCGGGTCCTCGAAGGGCTCGTGGGTGGCGAAGGTCAGCGACTCCTTGAGGTCGGGCGGGGTCTCGGTGCCCTCGGAGTAGCCGTTGGCCTCGGCGCCGGGTCCCAGCCAGCCCCGGCCGCCGACCTTCGCCTCGTAGGCCTGCTTGGTCTCCGCGGGCAGCCGGAAGAAGGACCGCGCCGCCTCCCGGATGCCCGCACGCAGCGCCGGGTCGACACCGTGCCCGGTGACCAGGAAGAACCCGGCGGTCTGGAGGGCCTCGTCGAGGGTGCGGGCGATGGCGGCGCGAGCGTCGGGGTCGCCGGAGAGCCAGGGCCCGAGGTCGATGGTCGGGATGCGCGGCCGGGAGGTGTCAGTCACCGATGTCCTCGTTCCACAGTGCGGGGTTCTTCTCGATGAAGTCGGTCATCATCCGGACGCACTCGGGATCGTCGAGCAGCACGATCTCCACCCCGTGCTCGGCCAGCCAGTCGTGCCCGCCGTGGAAGGTGGCGGCCTCGCCGATCACCACACGCGAGATGCCGAACTGGCGGACCAGCCCCGAGCAGTACCAGCACGGGGAGAGCGTGGTCACCATGGTCGTGCCACGGTACGACCGCTGCCGCCCCGCCGCCCGGAAGGCGTCCGTCTCGCCGTGCACCGAGGGGTCGTCGTGCTGGACGCGCCGGTTGTGGCCGCGCCCGAGAAGGGTGCCGTCGGCGCCGTAGAGCGCGGCGCCGATCGGGATGCCGCCCTCGGCGAGCCCGGTGCGGGCCTCCGCCACGGCGGTGGCGAGCCAGCGGCGTGCCGTCGCCTGGTCCAAGGGGTCCGGAGTGTTCATGTCCTCACTCTCCTGTGGCCGAAACACGAGGGCAACGTGCGGAAAGTACTCTCCGGGCAGCCCACAGCCGGACGAACTGTCGGGAGGCATCCATGCCCGCGCTCACCCTCCGCGAAATCCTGGCGCTCGATCCGGTCCGCGCCTCCGAGCCCGAGCTGCTCGCCGGCCACACCGGCCTGGACCGCCCCGTCCGCTGGGTCCACTCCAGCGAGGTCTACGAGGGCGCCAACTTCCTGGACGGCGGTGAGCTGCTGCTCACCAACGGTTTCGGCCTCGCCGACCCCGACGAGGAGTCCCGCCGCCGTTACGTCCGCGAGCTGGCCGCCCGGGGCGCGGCGGGCCTCGCGGTGGAGGTGGGCCGGTCCCTGCCCGCCATGCCCGCCGAGGTGGTGGACGAGGCCCAGCGCCGCGAACTGCCCCTCGTGGCCCTGCACCGGGTGGTGCCCTTCGTGCGGATCACGGAGGCCGCCAACCGGGCGATCGTGGCCCGTGGACTGTCGGGCCGTGCGGTCGTACGGCCGTGGGGCGACGACCATACGGCGGCCCTGCTGGCCGACCTCGCCGACGGGGCGGCGCTGAACCAGCCGGAGGTGGAGGCGCGGGCGGCGCTGGCCGGGTTCCACCCGGGGCCCGGAGCCCGCCTGATCGGGGTGTCGCTGCACGGCACCCGGGACGCCGGCACCGTCGACCGCGCGGTACGGCTGCTGGGCGGGGCCGGGGCGATGCGGGCCGCGTTCGCCGGGGACGTCCTGGCCCTGCTGTCCCTGCCCGGAACCCGCTCCGGTGACCCGGTGAAGGGGGTGCAGGAGGTCTTCCGCACGGTGGCCGACCCCGGCCTCACGGTGGCGGTGGGCCACGCGGTGGCCGGGGACGCCGGCTGGCTGCGCTGGAGCGACACCCTGCGGACGGCCCGTACGACCCTGGAACTGGCGCTGACGGTGCCCGCGGCGGAACCGGCCGCCCCCGACGGCCCGTTGGTGACCTCGTCGAGGGCTCTGGCCCTGGAACGGGAGCTGACCCGGGGCGGGATCGACGCCAACCGGGACCGCCTGACCGCCCTGGTCCAGCACACCCTGGGCCCGCTGCTGACCTGGGAGGCCGCCCACCCGAGCGACCTGGTCCGCACCCTGGAGACCCACTTGCGGAACGGCTGCTCCCCGACCCGCACGGCCGCCCTGCTCCACATAGGCCGCCAGTCCCTCTACCAGCGCCTGGAACGCATCGAGTCGTTGCTGGGCCTTGAGATCAACAATCCCGACCTGCTGGGTGAGTTGTTGACAGCAACATGCGCATACCGGGTCGCTCAACGCCCTTCAGGGGCGCGGGGAACTGCGCGACCAGCCCCCACACACCCGCAGACGAACTACCTCCGAACCGCCGCCTCCCGCAAGGTCACCGAACTGGTTCCGTTGAAGGGCGCATAACAAGTCACCGTAGACGGCGTCCGCAACAAATCCTCCTCGGCAAACACCTTCCGCACCGCCTCGAACGACACCTCCCCGCTCACCACAGGCGCGACGCGGTCATACAGCTCCCGCACACCCCGCGGCAGCGCACTCCCCGGCTCCCCGTCATCCGCCCCCCACACGTCCCACAGCAACGTCTCCACCTTGTTCAGCGCGGCAAGGTCGAGCCGGATGTTGCCCGCCACGAACCGCTCCCCGAAGAACGGCCCGTCCTCGGGCCCGTGCAGCCCGAACCCGGTCTCGTCCGCCCCGTCCTCCCGGATCGCCCGCCAGGCCTCCCCGGCGACGAGGAACCGCGACCGGGGTACGTCCATCGGGTCGAAGTCCACGGGCCAGTGGGCGGTGACGGCGGGGTCGGTCAGCTGCGCGTCGGCCAGCAGCCAGCCCCGCTCCTCGTCCCAGTACTCGGTGACGACGTGGTCGGCGTGGAAGCCGGTCGTACCGAAGTAGTCGGCGAACCCGGACCGCAGCCGGGCCGGCACACCGGCGTCGCGCAGCAGGGAGACGTGCAGCAGTGCGAAGTCCCGGCAGATCCCGACGAACCGGTCGCCCGGCTCCCGTCGTTCGGTCAGGGGCGCGTCGTTCCGCCCGGCGAGGAGCCGCAGGATGTCGTCGATGTACCGGGACTCGGCGTCGTTGTGGAGCCGGTCGGTCGGGTGGGTGTGTCCGAAGAGCTCGCCCTCGACCCGGTGGATCATGAGGTCCCGGACGATCCGGGCGAGTCGGGCGGGGTCGCGGGGCAGCCCGGCGTACAGCGGGGCCATCTCCCCCGGGTCGGAGAACACGCTCTGCGTGGCGTAGAAGGAGAGGGACACGGCGGCGGCCTCCCGAAAGGCGTCATCGACCACGTGTTCGAATACGGGCCGGCGCACCCCACCGTGTCAAAATTCGCCGCGAAATGTCCAGGGCCCCGGGTTGATCCGGGGCCCTGCACCATGCCTTCGCCGTACGGAGGTTCAGACGCCGGCGTAGGAGTGTTTGCCGGAGACGAAGATGTTGACGCCGTAGTAGTTGAACAGCCAGCAGCCGAAGGCGATCATCGCGAGGTAGGCGGCCTTGCGGCCCTTCCAGCCGGCGGTGGCGCGGGCGTGCAGGTAGCAGGCGTAGGCGACCCAGGTGATGAACGACCAGGTCTCCTTGGGGTCCCAGCCCCAGTAGCGGCCCCACGCGTCGCCCGCCCAGATCGCGCCCGCGATGATCGTGAACGTCCACAGCGGGAAGACGGCCGCGTTGACCCGGTACGCGAACTTGTCGAGGCTCGCGGAGGCCGGCAGCCGGTCGAGCACGGAGTTCGCGAACCGGCCGGGCGTGCCGCCGTTCGCGATCTTGTTCTCGTAGCTGTCCTTGAAGAGGTACAGGATCGTGGCGACCGCGCCCACGTAGAAGACCGCGCCGCAGAAGATCGCGGTGGAGACGTGGATGTACAGCCAGTACGAGTGAAGGGCGGGGACCAACTGGTCGCTGGCGGTGTACAGGACGGTGACGGCGAGGCCGAGATCGAGGAGGACCGTGGTGACCAGGAACAGCCCGAGCCAGCGCACGTTCTTCTTCAGGGCCAGCAGCCCGAGGTACACGGCGACGGCCACCGTGGAGAAGGTGATGTTGAACTCGTACATGTTGCCCCAGGGCGCCCGCTCCACCGAGGCCGCGCGGGCCACCACCCCGGCGAGCTCGACCAGGAAGGCCAGCACCGTCAGGGAGATGGCGATACGCCCGTAGAGGTCGCCCTGCTCGTCCCCGCCGTGCGCCCCCGGCCCGTCCGGCACGTCGCGCGAGCCCGACGCCGACCGCACCACGACCTGCGGCCGCTCCAGTACGGCGGTACTGCCCCCCTGGTTCACGGTGACCGCCGGCGACTTCTTGGCCCCGGTCTTCCCGGCGTCGGCGGTGAGCGCGGCGGCGGTGCGGCCGACCTTGCTGCGGCTGCCGAAGAGCCATTCGGCGATGTACGCGAAGAAGGCCAGGGTGTAGACGGCCATCGACGAGTAGATCAGCGTGTTGCTGATGTTGGCGAGGTGTTCGTTGGTGGCGGTGGCCAACTCGGTTGCGGCGGCGAGAGTCACTTCTCAGCCCCTTCGGAGGGTGTTGCTCGGGGTTCGGGGGTGGTGTCGTCTTGAGGGGGGTCGTTCTGGGGGTCGGGGGCCCCGGGAGCCCGGTCGTACAGGACCCCGGCCAGTTCGCCCAGCTCCTCCGGCACCTTCGCGGACTCGCTGCGGCCGAGGCCGGCCATCTCCACGACGGTCACGCCGTCGTCCCCGCGCACCGCCCGCACCCACACCCGGCGGCGCTGGATGAACAGGGACGCGGCGAGGCCGAAGATCGCGGTGAGGGCGCCGGTGAGGGCCCAGCCGCTGGCGGGCTGCTGGACGACCTGGAAGTTCGCCCACTGCCGGGTGCCCTCGTAGGTGACCGACCCGGCGCCGTTCGGGAGCTTCATGGTCTGGCCGGGCCGCAGGTTCTTCCTGAGCTCCTGCCCCTTGGCGTCCTTGAAGTCCTTCACATGCGACTTGTCGAGCTGGTACACGCTCTGCGGGATGCCCGAGTCGACCCCGAGGTCACCGTGGTAGGGCGTGAGGTTGAGCACCGGGTTGTTCAGGGCCGGGAAGGTGGAGGCCGTCTCGCTGCCCGGAGTGTAGGTCGGGATGAAGAACGCCGAGATGCCCAGCTGCTCGGCGACGCCCTTGGCGTTCCGGTAGCCGTCGAGAACCTTGATCACACCGGTGGAGGTGACGTTGGAGTCGAGCGGCAGCATCGCGACCGCGTCGTGGAAGACCACGTTGCCCTTGCCGTCCCGGACCGTGATGAGGGGGGCGTAGCCGTGGGCCGTGAGGTAGACCTTCGCGTCGTCGATCTCCAGCGGCTCGTTGACCTTGACGAGGGTCTTGCGCTCCTTGCCGTAGGCGCCCTTGCTGTAGGTGATGGCGGCCTGGTAGAGGCGCGGAGTGCCCTTGTTGGGCCCGCTGGTCTCGTAGGTGCCGGTGAACTTGTCCAGGGTGAAGCTGAACGGCACCAGGTCCTCGGTGTCGAAGAGGTTGCCGGACTTGAAGTCGTCGTAGGAGATGAGGGTGTTGGAGAACCCGTCGCCCTCGACGACCAGCTTGTTGCCCTCGGACTTGAAGAGCTGGCCCCAGGCGAAGGAGATCAGCAGCACGATGAGCGCGATGTGGAAGGCGAGGTTGCCGACCTCGCGCAGGTAGCCCTTCTCCCCGGCGACGTTGTCCCCGGCGAGGTGGGCGCGGAAGCGCTTCTGCTTCAGCAGGGCGAGCGCGGCCTCGCGGACCTGCTCGGGCTCGGCCTCGGTGCGCCAGGTGGTGTAGGCGGGCAGCCGGGTCAGCCGCTTGGGCGCGCCCGGCGGCCGGCTGCGCAGCTGCCCGACGAACTGCCAGGTGCGGGGGATGATGCAGCCGACGAGGGAGACGAACAGCAGGATGTAGATCGCGGAGAACCACACCGAGCTGTAGACGTGGAAGAGGCCGAGCTTGCCGTAGACGTCCCCGAGGGTGGGGTTGTTCTTGACGAAGTCGGCGACCTTGGTCGCGTCGGTGCCGGACTGCGGGATGAGGGAGCCCGGGATCGCGCCGAGCGCCACCAGCAGGAGCAGCAGCAGCGCCACCCGCATGGAGGTCAGCTGGCGCCAGAACCAGCGGGCCCAGCCGACGACACCGAGGGAGGGCAGGTTCGGCGGGCCCTCGACCGGCGCGGTGGACAGCTGGGAGCCGGCGGCCCCGAGGTCCTGGTCCGTGGCGGGAGTGTCGGGTGTGGTCTTGCTCATGGATCAGATCCCCACAGAGAAGCCGGCGGACCAGGACTGGACGTCCTGCACGAGGCGGTCCCACACACCGGTCAGCAGCAGGAGCCCGGTCACGATCATCATGGTGCCGCCGATGCGCATGACCCAGACGTAGTGGCGCTTGACCCAGCCGAAGGCGCCGAGCGCCTTGCGGAAGGCGACCGCGGCGAGCACGAACGGCAGGCCGAGGCCGAGGCAGTAGGCGACGGTCAGTATGGCACCGCGGCCCGCGCTGCCCTGCTGGGAGGACAGGGCGATCACCGAGGCGAGGGTCGGGCCGATGCAGGGGGTCCAGCCGATGCCGAACAGCGCACCCAGCAGCGGGGCGCCGACCAGGCCCATCGCGGGCCGGTTGTGGAAGCGGAACTCCCGCTGGGTCATCCAGGGCATCAGGCCCATGAAGAAGACGCCCATGAGGATCATGAGCACGCCCAGCACCTTGGACAGCACGCCCTGGTTCTCCTGGAGCGTCTGCCCGAAGTAGCCGAACAGCGCCCCGCTGGAGACGAACACCACGGTGAAGCCGAGCACGAACAGCGAGGCCCCGGCGACCATGCGGCCGCGCCGGGCCTCGGCCAGGTCGGTCCCGGTGACGCCGGTGACGTACGACAGATAGCCGGGGACCAGCGGCAGGACGCACGGGGAGAAGAAGGAGACCAGGCCGCCGAGGACCGCGATGGGCAGCGCGAGCAGCAGGGCGCCGTTGAGGACGGTGCCGTTGTAGCCGGTGTCGGCGGCGAGCGTGACGACTGCGCTCACGTCACTTCTCCGCGAGGACCGGGGCGATCATCTTGCGCAGCTTGCTCTCGCTGAGCGCGGCCAGCGAGCGGGAGGCGATCTTCCCTTCCCGGTCGATGACGAGCGTGGAGGGCACGGCCTGCGGGTTGAGGGTGCCCTTCTGGAAGCGGAGCATCAGCTTGCCGGTGGGGTCGTAGAGGCTGGGGAAGGTGATGCCCATGTCCTTCTCGAAGGCGCGGGCGTTCTGGATACTGGTGTCGCGGGTGTTGATGCCGACGAACTGCACGTTCTGGGACTTGAGGTCCTTGTAGACCGTCTCCAGGTTGGGCGCCTCGGCCCGGCAGGGGGCGCACCAGGAGCCCCAGATGTTCAGGACGACGACCTTGCCCTTGTAGTCGGCGACGTCGAGCTGTGCCCCGTCGACGGTCTTGCCGGAGAGGTCGGGGGCGGTGCCCCGGTCGCCCTGCTTGGCCGTGGAGATGCCGTCCGCGCCCATGATGAAGTTGGTGTCGCCGCCTCCGCCCGAGGTGCCGCCCGAGCTGCACGCGGAAAGGATCAGCGCTGCGGCTGCGGCACCTGCGCTGAACAGGCTGGCACGGACTCGGGAGCGGCTACGGCTGGCGGCACTCATGTGAAAAGTTTCGCATGCCCGTTCTGGGGATCTTGCGCACCCCCCTTGCGGGCGGAAACCCGCATTTCAGGCAGCGTTCGAGGAGCTTGTGGAGGTGGGTGCCGAGGGGGGCGTCGAGGGGGTCCTGAGGAAGGTGTTCCAGCCACCGGCGGGCCGCTGCCCGACATCGAGCGTCCGCAGGTTCTCCAGCACCTCGGGCTTCTGTACGTCCATCCAGTCGACGAACTGCCGGAACGAGACCATGCGGATGTCCGCGCCCTTCTCCCTCTCCCGCGCGATGTGCGTGAAGGCCTGCTCCACGGCGTCCATGTAGATGCCGCCGTTCCAGTGCTCGAAGTGGTTGCCGACGAAGAAGGGGGCACGGTTGGTCTCGTAGGCCCGCTGGAAGCCCGCGATGTAGGCGCCGGCCGCCTGCTCGCGCCAGGCCGGGTAGCGGTAGGCGGGCGCGTTGGTCGAGTTGATCGACTGGTTGGCGAGCATGTTGTAGTCCATGGACAGGACCTCGAAGCCGCGGCCGGGGAAGGGTATCGCCTGGAGCGGCAGGTCCCATATCCCCTTGGTCTTCCGGGGCCAGACCTGGCGGCCGCCGGGCGAGGAGGCGTCATAGCGCCAGCCGAGCTCGCGGGCGGTGGGCAGCAGGTTGTCCTGGCCGAGCAGACAGGGGGTGCGGCCGCCGATGAGCTCCTTGTCGTAGTCGAAGGGCAGGGAGGGCAGATCGGTCCAGCCGGTGTTGGTGCGCCACTCCTTGACGAATGCTTTCGCCTGCTGGATCTCCGAGCGCCACTGCGCCGGGGTCCAGTGCGCGACGGTGCCGTAGCCGCCGCAGAAGTGGCCGTTGAAGTGGGTGCCTATCTCGTGCCCCTCGAGCCAGGCACGCCGGACGTTGGCCAGGGTCGCCTTGACGTGCTCGTCGGTGAGGTAGCCGATGTCGGAGGCGCCGCGGGGGTTGTTCGGGGGGTCGTAGAGCCGCTTCTTCGACTCGGGCAGCAGATACAGCCCGGAGAGGAAGAAGGTCATATGGGCGTCGTGCTTCCTGGCGAGGTCCAGGAACCGCGGGAAGAGCCCGTTGCCGACCTCGCCGGCCCCGTCCCAGGAGAAGATCACGAACTGCGGTGGGGTCTGCCCCGGCTCCAACGGCACGGGCTTGCCGGGCTGGTGGGGCTGCTTGCCGGTGAAGGAGGTGGAGCCGTCACCGATGGGGCGAGCCGTGGGCTTCGGCGAGGGCTTGGGATCCGAGCCCTTGGAAGGGTGGGACACGCCGTCCGACCCGTCCGACCCGGTGAGGGTCCCGCACCCCGACAGTCCGACGGCGGCCGCGGCCCCCGCCCCGAGTCCGAGTGCTCCCCTTCGACTGAGAGTGGGCATGCTTCCCCGATTCATCACGTTCCTGGGTGGTCACCCAGTCAGAGGTGACGGGGAGGGGGGAGGGTTCCGCCACTATTTGCGGATTCGGTAACAGGAACGCGCCCCGTCAGGGGCGCGGGCCTGTTTCGATTTGCGGCTCCGCCGCGTGGGCGCGACCAGCCACGACGGACCCGCAGTCCCCCACGAACCGCTAGGCCCCAAAGGCCTTGGACTTACCCTTCACAGGCTTGGCACCGGCCCGAAGATGAACCGGCACAAGATCGATCGCCGGCTCGCTGTACCCCACGGACACGATCCGGTCCCCCTGATACGTGAAGGACGTCAGGGACGCCAGCGTGCACTGCCGCTTCCGCGGGTCGTGCCACAACCGCCGCTTCTCGACCCACGACCGCACGATCCAGATCGGCAGCTGGTGACTGACGAGCACCGCCTCATGCCCCCGCGCTTGGTCCCGCGCAGCGTCCAGCGCCCCCTTCATCCGGACGACCTGGTCGACGTACGGCTCCCCCCACGACGGCTTGAAGGGGTTGACGAGGTGCTTCCAGTTCTCCGGGTTCTTCAGGGCGCCGTCCCCGACCCCGAAGGTCTTGCCCTGGAAGACGTTCTCGGCCTCGAGGAGCCGCTCGTCGGTCGCGATGTCGAGCCCGTGCGCCTTGGCGATCGGCGTGGCGGTCTCCTGGGCCCGCTCCAGCGGGGACGCGCAGACGTAGGTGATGTCCCGGGGGGCGAGGTGCTCGGCGACCCGGTCGGCCATCTGCCGGCCGAGCTCGGAGAGGTGGTAGCCCGCGAGACGGCCGTAGAGGACCCCGTCGGGGTTGGCGACCTCGCCGTGCCGCATGAGGTGGACGACGGTGATGTCGCTGGTGTGGTCGCTGCTCATGCCGCCGTGGCCTCCGCCGCCGCTCGGGCCGCCGCCGGAAGGGCGTCGGCGATCCGCTGAACCGCCTGCTCGTCGTGGGCCGTGGACACGAACCAGGACTCGAAGGAGGACGGCGGCAGGTAGACGCCGTTCTCCAGAAGGGAGTGGAAGAACGCGGTGAACCGGAAGGACTCCTGCGCCTTGGCGTCCTCGTAGTTCCGCACCGCGCGGTCCGTGAAGAACACGGAGAACATGTTGGAGGCGTTCTGCACGGTGTGCGCGACGCCCTCCTTGCCGAGCGCCTCGGAGACCAGGGACTGGATCTGCCGGGACACGGCGTCGACCTTCTCGTAGGCCGCGTCGTCGAGGAGCCGCAGCTGGGCGAGGCCGGCGGCGGTGGCGACGGGGTTACCGGAGAGGGTGCCGGCCTGGTAGACGGGCCCGGCGGGCGCGAGGTGCGCCATGACGTCGGCGCGGCCACCGAAGGCGGCGGCCGGGAAGCCACCGCCCATCACCTTCCCGAAGGTCATGAGGTCGGGCCGGACGCCGTCGATGCCGTACCAACCGCTGCGGCTGGTCCGGAACCCGGTCATCACCTCGTCGGAGATGTAGAGGGCGCCGTTCTGCGCGCAGGCGTCCTTGAGCCCCTGGTTGAAGCCGGGCAGCGGCGGCACGACGCCCATGTTGCCGGGCGAGGCCTCGGTGATCACACAGGCGATCTCGCCGGGGTGCCGGTGGAAGGCCTCGTGGACGGCTTCGAGGTCGTTGTACGGCAGCACGATGGTGTCGCCGGCCTGGGCGCCGGTGACGCCGGGGGTGTCGGGCAGCGCGAAGGTGGCGACCCCGCTGCCCGCCGCGGCGAGGAGGGAGTCGACGTGACCGTGGTAGCAGCCGGCGAACTTGATGACCTTGGTGCGCCGGGTGAAGCCGCGGGCGAGCCGGATCGCGGACATGGTGGCCTCGGTGCCGCTGGAGACCAGCCGCACCTGGTCGACGGGCTCGACCCGGGCCACGATCTCCTCGGCGAGCGCGACCTCGCCCTCACCGGGGGTGCCGAAGGAGGTGCCCCTGGACACCGCCTCCTGGACGGCGGCGATCACCTCGGGGTGCGAGTGCCCGAGGATCATGGGGCCCCAGGAGCAGACGAGGTCGACGTACTCGCGCCCGTCGGCGTCCGTCAGGTACGGGCCGGTGCCGGACACCATGAAGCGGGGGGTGCCGCCCACGGCACGGAAGGCGCGGACCGGGGAGTTCACACCGCCGGGCGTGACGGCCGACGCGCGGTCGAACAGGGCCTGCGAGACAGGCGCATCGTACGAATAGGGCAGTTCACTCATAACTTGCGACTACTCCGACCTTCTCCGGTTCGTTCTGCTTTCTCGGACTCCGTTGCCGGTGACCACCTCAGAGTAGGCCAGGCCTCGGAACCCTCCGGCGTCCGGCGATCTGCGAAACTGGATGCAGATACACACAGCTCACGGGGACGATGGCGGCGAGCCGTTTGTCCGGGGGCTGCGAAGATCCTGCGGACAGGTGTTTCAGCGCACGTTTCGGCGGGCGGCCGTGGGGGAGGTCACTGACACGATGATCGGGTTGCGCGGCGGGGCCTGCGCGTCCTAGAAAAGCAGTCGGGTGGAGATATGCATCGCGGTGGCGGACTGGGCGAGGGGACTGACGACCTGGGTCCTCGACGTGCCCGGCGGGGGAAACACCGGCGCGAGGCGGAGGAAGCCGGCGAGACACGCCAGGGTCATGGCGCCGTGGCGCCGGGTGAGTCGGATCGCGACGAGCGACGTATCGAACGTCGTATCGATCCGTTGAGGGCGGGAAGCAGGAATGGTGGTCGGGTGGGGGTGACGTACAAGTACTTCGGCGCGCCCGACGGCGCGACCGCGGCCCGCGTGCCGATCTCGATGCGCCCCGAGGAACTCGGCGGCGACGAGCTCGGCATGAACGGCATGTTCACCAAGATCAAGCCGGAGACCATGGCGGCGATGGTCCTCACCGGCATAGAAGGCGTCCCCCTCCACAAGGTCCCCCCGCTCGAACTGGTCGTCCTGCACCCCGACTACGCGGTGGTCAAGCTGCCCATGACGGTGGTGGACCCGCTGCGCGGCATAGGCGAGGAAGCGGTCGGCGCGGCGGCCTTCATCTGGTCGACGGTCCCGGACCGGGGCGGCCCGCGGGACGCGTTCAACGTGTACCAACTGCTGCACGAGTGGCAGGACTTCAGCCATCGGTTGCATGAGGCGGGGCATCAGCCGTACTGCCTTGTGTGGCCGTGACCTAGGGTTTCGGTGGTTTCGGGCGGGGTCTTCGGGCCTCGCCCTTTTTGGTGCCGGGCCGGTCGTCCTCGCCTTCTGCGTCGGCTTCTCCCTCGGCTTCTGTTCAGACGTCGTCGATCGCCTTACGCGTGCGGGTCTCGCTGGATGGCAGCACATGCGTGTACGCGACACACCGCTCTGTGCCGCTGAGGACATCTGGGTCCACTACGGCTTCACCGGCACCAGCATGTAGATCTCGCCGCAGCAAGGACGCTGGGCAGTCCTGCTCACCAACAAGCTCTGGGCCTCTGCGCTGCGGCTCGGGCCCTCTTCGCATTTGCCGCTGTATTCAGCCGGGCGAGGTGGGCGCGTCGTGAGACTTCGCCTCCGAAGGATCGCCAGCCGTAGAGAGAGGCCAGTAGCTCGGCCACGCCAGCTGCCGCCGCAGACGCCGCAGCCATGACGCGGGCCATGAGGGCAGGCGGACGCGCAACCAATCGGCCGCGGGTCTGCGCTGCCGTGACAGCGCACTGCTCGGACCAGAGTTCAAAGATCTGCGCGAGACGGGCGCAGAACGTTGCCACGGCGGCCAAGCAGCCGTAGGCGAAAACCAACCCACCGATGATGCGTTCAGCGACGCCCGGGGGCGATGCCCCATCGGACCGGCACCTGCCGCATTCCGGGCCGCGGTCGGAGCGGAAGACTACGCGGTTCCCTTCGCCGCCCCAGTTGGTCATCGCCCTCTGCAGTGCAAAAGCCGACGAGGACGGTGCCGCGTCGGGCCCATGGTGTATCCAGGTGCCCGATGGGCGAACGCATCGTGGCCGGACGCGGGGTGGAGCTTGCCCTCACCGGCGCCGATCTCGGTTATATCGCCTCCCGTGCGACGGCGTCGAAACCACGTCGCGCCAGGAGAGGGGCTTTCCGGTTTCCCTGCCGCGCCAGCAGCCTGCGTCGGCAGGGCGGTTCGCCGCCATCAGGACGGCACGGGCCACCGCACCTCAGGTCAACCAGCCGGCAATGGCGTGGACGAGTGCTTCGCCGCCTTGCTCAACCACCGTTCCTGCCACCAGTGCAGGCAGGGCCTGGACGACTCCCCGGAGCACACCGGCCCGAGCCTGGGGGTCGGGAGCCGACAAGGACGCATCGATGGTGTTCGTCATCGCCCGCAGCGCCGTCGCGTGGTCCAGGGTTCCCTCGTTACGGTCGATTTCGGCCCGGAAGGACGTGAGGAGCCCCCGTACGGCCTCGATATCGACGGCTCCCTGGACCGGGGCGTGCTGGTACACGTGGGAGATGTTCTGACCCGCGACGTTCTGGATGGGGGCATTGTTGTTGCCGCCCACATGGATGCCCGAGCCGTGCCCAGGCAGCTCCTCCCCACGACGGCCACGTCCCACGATCATCGTTTCCCTCCTCAAGATCCGTTGCTCTGGCCCACGCCGTGGATGTCGCTGCCCGCGACGTTCTGGATGGGAGCGTTGTTGTCGCCGTACACCTGGATGTTGGTAATGACCGCGGCCACCTGACGCTCGTACGGCGCCGTGTCGACGCCCAGTTCGTCGAGGTACTCGGAGACGGTGCGGAAGATGCAGGTCTGGATCAGTACCACGTGCCGTTTGGCGTCGTCGTTCTGGTGCATGTCGGTGACCTCCTCGGTGGAGTACCGGTCGCGCAGGCTGACCGGGTCCTTCTCCTCCGCCCGTCCGTCTTCGCCCGGTTCTCCGAGGGCGAGCCGGGACACGGACCTCCAGAGCGCGAGCGGCCCCGACAGGGCGTCCAGTAGCGCCTGTACAGCGACCCAGCCGAGCAGGCGGAGTCCACGCTTGGCGACCGGAGCGGCGGTCACCCGTAATTCGTTGTACAGGGGCGTCATCACGTGCGGTCGTACTGTCAGACGGACTTCTCCCGCCTCAAGCGCGGCGTGCACGAAGACGCTCACCACGACCTGCCCGTCCCAACTGACGCACTGGGCGCGCAGGTAGAGCCGATCAGGGATACTCGACGGCGACCGGCGACCCCGGCCGCGCAGATCCGGCAGTTCCAACTTCGACGCGCGGGTGCGCTGCAGCCACAGGGCAGCTGGAAGCCCCTGCACCTTCGTTACGGTCAGGCCGGGCAGCGGTTCGGTGATCTCACGCGCTCCACGTCCGAGATCTCTCAGAGCCGTGCCCATCCGCCGTAGCAGCTCCTCCTCCCCGAACTGTTTGACCGACACCTCGGGGTCCTTGGGTACGAGCGGGATGCCGATGTCCGCAGCGCCCCAGACATCGCGGCCGGCACCGACGAAGCGCTCGGGATCGTCGTACGGCAGCTCCAACCACGTCTGTTCTCGGCCGAGTTTCGCCATCCGGCGCCCACCTATCGGGGCCACCCAGGGCAACCGGTCCGAGGACACCCCCTCACGGGTGATTTCTCTCAGAGCAGCCCGAGCCACGAACCGGTCACCGGCATGTACCAGCGCGGCACCCGCCAGCAGCGCGAATGGCAGGACGACCAGGCCGACCCGCAGGCCCACCACCTCCGCGCCGGTAGACGCATAGGGCACGACCGCGAGCACCCACGGCACGCACAGCACGAGATACGCCGACCGGGGAGAGACCGCCAGCCGTGACTTCTTCGACTTTCTCTGCGCCCGCAGTGCAACCCACCGCATCAACAGGGCTACGAGGACTGCAACGGCCCACACCACGCCGGCTCGTGGTGTCAGGTATGCCAAGGCCGCAGCCACCAGCAGCACGCCAAGCCTTCTCACCCACCAGCCCCTTCGTGCGCGGAGGCTGTGCGCCACCACCGGCACCAGGTCGAACCCGTAGGACGGGACAGCCAGCGGCGGCCCATGCAGAACGTGATCCATCACCCAGCGCGCCATCGGCTCGCCCAGCGGAGGACAGTCGTCACTCCCCTCCAGATAGATACGCCGACGCGTACTACGCCGCGGCTTATCGGCCTTACCACCCTTGCCGCGTACCTTGCGCCACCATGCCTTGACAGCCCCGATGCGGTCAGGACGCGTGTACACGGCCTGGCACAGCAACCCAGTCACTTCTGAAGAAGTCGGATCCCCTGCATCGGAACGTCCGTCCTCGACCGTCGGAGGACCGGCCTGGACCGGCACTTCGGGCCAGTGGGACAGCCCTCCTTCGGCCCGCTCCCGTACACGCGACCCCCAACCGAACCCCATTAACCGCCCCCCGGTTCTCAGTACGGCGGGCATCCTCACTGCACGGCGAGCAAAGCGCTAGAGCACAAACGCGGCAATGTACACAACCAGGGGAATCTTGGGTTCTTTGGCCGGATCTCGCCGCTGCGAGGAATTCGGAGAGGCTACGCCTGCGACTCACTGGGCAATGGGCCGTCCGGCGAGAGGACCCAGGGCACATCCAGGGCACATGAGCCTGGGAAACGGCGTCGACAGATGAGAACTACCGAGAGGAGTTTTCCCGGCTCAACGCACATTTCGCTGCGAAACCCCGGTTCAGCGGCCTCCCGTCCCCATTCGCTGCACGAATGGCAGGACTTCAGCCATCGCCTGCATGAGGCGGAGCATCAGCCGTACTGCCTTGTGTGGCCGTGAGCCGGGGTTTAAGAGGCTTCGGGCGGGGTTTATCCACCCCGCCCACGTCACGTGCGGAGAGAGGCCCTCGGGCGAGCGGCTCGTACGAACCGATCAGCACACCCTCACGCTCGCCTTCCCGACCCATACCTGGCGCAGTCATTGCCGCGCCTTTTCCCGCTGCGCTCACCACGACCGGCACTTAACCGACGCAGTGAGTGGTGGCTCCTACATCAACGCCTCCTTCAGCGTTCGTGGCACACGACCTGGGAGTTTCGGACGCGTCTCCGACCGGATCCGTGCGCCGTCTCACGTTGCACGGTCGCGGGAAGGACCGCCCGGCGACGGTAAGCGGGCTCGAGGGCGGACACTGTCCCACTCCCGAGCCCGCTTACAGTTTGGGCTATTTTGCGCGCTTTCGAGCTAGTCCATCTTGATGTACAGGGCCAGGGCCAGCTGCTCGTCAAGCGCCTGCATCGTCGTGAAGGCCCCATCGCCGATCTGGTAGTTCAGGGGATAGCCGTGCTGTGTCGCGTTCTCGGCTGCCTGGGACAGGCCTCCCCAGTTGTTCTCCAGATCCAGGGCCGTCAGAGTGAGGCTGCGCCCCCCGCCGTTGACGGCGGACGAGGACCCGGCGTAGAAGCTGCCGTTGTTGCGCATCGCGTGGCCGATCCGGTAGGAGATGAAGTCGAAGCGGGCACCCTCGGAGAGGGCCTGGGTGAGGACGAGCAGGCCCCGCGCGCTGTCCCGCCAGTTGCCGTTTGCCAGGTCGGTGACCGCATTCCGGATGGAACCCAGGGTGATGCTGAGGGAGCCGCGGTCGACCTGACCGGCAGACTCCATATTGGTGTAGTTGAGCCAGTTCCGGTTCTGCGTATCACCCCGCTGCCCCGGCATGGTCTGGGGTCCGGTACCCAGCCGGATGTACGTGTGGGTGTTTTCGTTGTACCAGCCGGTCACGTACAGGTTCCGCGCGTTGAAGATCAGAGTGACCCGGTTCCCGTTGTTCTGCAGGGTGACGGGGAAGTAGTCGTCGCTCGTCCGTGTGACACGGATGCTGTTGTAGATGGACCAGCCGCCGCCCCGCTCGCGGATGAAGTTGATGATGGCGTCGTACTGGTCGGGGGTGGCGCTCGCCATGTCGAAGGTCATGCCATCGGTCGGGGTCGTCGCGTTGGCCAGCTGGACGTGCCCGCCCAGTGACTGGTGCTGCGCACCGGTGGTGAGGTTGCCGCCCAGACCGGCGAAGGCGACGGCGCCGGCGACGGCCGCCGAGAGTACGGCCGATGTGCTGAGCCTGCGGAAGATGTGTGCTCGGGACATGGTGTGCGCTCCGTTGTGCGTGGCCGGTGGGCCGGCCCAGGGAAGGAGATGAACTGTGTCGAACGGCGTGCGGGCCATCGTTTTCCGACGTGACCGGAGACCGGTACCCGGAGTGGACCAGGCGGTGTGGGGCTCTCAGTGCTCGTGAGGGTCTGAGCGGCACCGGATCAGAGGTTCCGCTGCGATGGGCTCGGCCCCTCGTGCTGTGTGCCATGCGGCAACAACGCTGTTGTCGCGGCTTCCACCTGCGTGGATGGCAATGACGATGCCGGTGCAGGTGAGGCCGAAACAATGGGGGCCGCGTTTAGTGGGTAGGAGGACGCATTTAGTGGGGGGTGCGACGCATTTAGTGGGTAGTGCCGCCATTAAGATGGGGATCGCCGATGACGTCGGCCCGAGCGGCCCCTGTGCGTGACCGAGGCAGGGCGTCCCGTACAGGACGGTGATGGTATGGCGGCCCAGCAGGGCTCTTCGGGACTTGGCCGGGGCTTCGCGTTCGTCGGTCGCCGCCACGAACTCGACCAGGTGCTCGCCGCCATCCGGCAGCCACCGGCCGTGGTGATGGTCGAGGGCGACGCAGGCATGGGCAAGTCCCGGCTGGTACGCGAAGCCACCACGATCCTCAAGTCGCAAGGCTGGCGGGTGATGACAGGCTTCTGCCACCCGCTGCGCGAGCCCCTGCCGTACGGGCCGGTGATCGACGCGCTCGGCAAGATCGGTCCGTGGCTGCCGGACGCCGCGCTGCCGCCGAGCACCGGGGCGCTGGCTTCGCTGCTCCCGGACCTGGCCGACCGCCTGCCGCCGGCGCCGGGCACGCCGCAGAGCCCGGGCGCCGCCCGCCACCAGCTGATCCAGGCCGTGCGCTCGGTGCTGGCGCACGTCGGACGAGTGATCATGGTCGTCGAGGACCTGCACTGGGCCGACGACGCCACCCGCGACCTGCTCCTGCTGCTCGCCCGCGACCTGCCCGACCAGTTCGCGCTGGTGGGCACCTACCGGGCCGAGGACCTGCCGCCCGGGGCCGCGGCCCTGGGCGCCGCCTACCGTCCGCCGCCCGGCGCCGGCGGCACGGTGATCCGGCTGTCACCGCTGACCGAGAACGATGTGGCCGACCTGGCCGGTGCCGCGCTCGGCGACCAGGCCTCGCCCGAGCTGTGCGCGGCGCTCCACCGCCGCAGCGAGGGGCTGCCGCTGGTTGCCGAGGAAGACCTGATCACGCTACGGGACCAGGGCTGCCGCGACAGCACGGAGCTGGAGCGGGCCGAGGTGCCGGGCGGCCTGCGGGAAGCGGTCAGCGAGCGGCTGACCGCCCTGTCGCCGGCCGGTGCGGCGGTCGTGAACGCGGCGGCCGTACTGGCCGTGCCGTCCAGCGAGACGCTGCTCGCCGAGGTCGCCGCTCTGGGCGGCGACGAGGCCGCGGACGGGCTGGTCGACGCGTTGCGGGCGGCCGTGCTGCGCGAGACCGCAAGCGGCCTCTACGGCTTCCGTCACGTGCTGGCCCAGCAGGTCGCCTACCGGCACATCCCCGGGCCGCACCGCAGGCGCCTGCACCAGCGGGCGATCGACCGCCTCCAGAGCCAGGACCCGCTCCCGCTGGTGCAGATCGCCCACCACACCCTGGCCACCGGCGACCAGAAGGGGTGGCTGGAGCGCATCGAGCAGGCCGCCGACCAGGCCGTCGCCCTGGGCGACACCGGCACCGCCGCCTTCCTCCTGCACCAGATCCTGGACCGGCCCGGAGTGGACACCGAACGGAGGTCCCGGGCCGCGCTCATGCTCGCCCGGATCGTCAGCTACGGCGTCGACTACGCCGTGACCGTCCGCGAGCTGCGGACCGTGCTGGACGATCCGACATTGCCGGACGCCACCCGGGGCGAGATCCGCCTGGGGCTCGGACTGGTCATGCTCATCGTCGACGCCGACCCGGCCGGTTTCCGCGAAATCACCCACGCCGTCGACGAGCTGGCCACACAGCCGCACAAGGCGGCTGTGGCGATGATCAACCTGGCCCTCTACGAGCGGGACGGTGCCGCCGCGCACGCGTGGGAGTGGCAAGGCCGAGCCGAGCGGACCGTCCACGACAGCGCCGACGAGGCGAGCCGGAGAGTGGTCCGGATCAACCGGCTCATCCTGATGGCCCGGGACGGCGATCCCGCCGTCTGGCCGCTGCTGGACCGGCTGCCGCGCCGAGATGCCGCCGGAGCGGTGCTGCGCCACGCCGCCTACGCGCTGTATGCCCTCGCCGAGGTTGCGATGCAGGTCGGCCACGACCGGCGGGCCCGCGCTTTACTGGTCGAGGTCGAGGACTTGGTCGAACACGCAACCCACGGGCGCATCGAGTGCCTCCCCCGCGTTGCGGAGCTACGCCTGGACTGGCTGGCCGGGCGCTGGACCCGGCTGGAGGAGGATTACGCGGCCCTCGCGGATGCCCACCCCGACGTGAAGCAGATCAACGTGGACCGGGCTCTGTGCCGGGGACACCTCGCCCTCGCCCAGGGGCGGCCCTCCCTGGCCCACGACCACTTCGCCACCGCGGCGGCGGTAGCCGACGGCACGAGCGAGGTGGACGTGAGCGTCAGAGTCGCCGCCGCGCTCGCCGGGTTCCGGCTCGCCGAGGGTGCCCCGCAGGCGGCCTGGGCGATCGCCGAACCCGCGCTGTCCACGTTGCGAGGACTCAGGTCCTGGGCTCGGACCCTGGACCTCGTCCCGGTCGCGGCCGAGGCCGCGCTGGCCTGTGGACACCACGCGTTGGTCGAACGACTCGTGGCGGAGGCCGAGTCGGACCTGTGCGACCGCGACGCACCGGCTGCCTCGGCCGAACTGGCGCTGGCCCGAGGCGTGTTGCTCCGTTCCACCGAACCGGCGCGGGCCGCCGAGCACTTCGCCGAGGCGCAGCACAGATGGCAGGACATCGGCCGGCCCTACGAGGCCGCCAAGGCCGCCGAACGCCGAGGTGAAGCCCTGACCTGCTCGTCTCCCGAAGACGCGGCGACCCACCTGGCCGACGCCGCGCGCGGCTTCACCGAGCTCGGCGCGACCGGCGACGCCGCACGCTGCCAACGCCGCCTGCGCAAACTCGGTGCCCGGCCGTCGCAGCGACCCGGGCGTCGCGGCTACGGAACCCAGCTGTCACCCCGTGAACTGGAGATCGCCAAGCTGCTCGCCGACGGCGCCACCAACCAGGACATCGCCCAGGCCCTGTTCCTGTCCCCCCGCACCGTCGAGAAGCACGTGGCCCGCGTCCTGACGAAACTGGGCACCGGCCGGAAGGACATCCACAGCAGCCTGCTCAACTCCGACAGGCCCAGATCCGACGAGCCTGCCTGAGAACGCGTGGGCCTCGCCCTTTTCCGTGCCGGAAGGGCCGTCGGGCGGGTGGTGCTAGGCGGGCCGGGCGGGGGCCCGTAGTTCGACCTGGTATCCGCCCTGTGGAGTGGGTTCCGCGGTGAGGGTGCCGTCCAGCAGGTCGGCGCGTTCCCTCAGGCCGATCAGGCCGTGTCGGGCACTGGGCAGGGCGACACAGGGGCGGGTGGGGGCGGTGTTGGTGACGGTGACGCCGAAGTCCTGCGTGTCGTGCCACAGGCGTACGTCGGCGCGGGCGCCGGGGGCGTGCTTGCGTACGTTCGTGAGGGCTTCCTGGACCGTGCGGTAGACGGTGCGTTGCGCGGTGGTGCTGATGCCGGGCGGGAGGCCGCCGGTCAGGGTGGTCTCGATGCCGCTGTGGGCGACCAGCTGCTGGAGGTCGGCGAGGGTGGGCTGGGGGGTGAGTTCGGTCTCCTTGCCACCGGAGGCACGCAGCAGGGCGACCATGTGGCGGAGTTCGTCGAGGGTGTCCACGCTCAGGGTGCGGATGGTGCGGGCGGCGGCGCGGGCGTCGGGTTCCTTGGCGGCGACCTGGAGGGCTCCGGCCTGTACGGCGATCAGGCTGACCTGGTGGGAGACGACGTCGTGCATCTCGCGGGCGAGCTGGGCGCGTTCGCGGGCGAGGACGGTCTGGGCGTACAGGGCGCGTTCGTGTTCGCGGGCCACTTCGACCTCGACGAGCTGACGGGCCACGTCGTGCCTGGCCTGCACGAGCTGGCCGAACAGGATCGGCGCGAAGGCCGTGGCCAGCGTGTAGACGAACTGGATGAGCGTCCAGGTCCGGTCGCCGGACGTCGGGTCGCCGGGAAACGTGTCGGACAGGGGCCAGGCGAGGGTGGCCGCCGCCGCGTTCAGCAGGGCGCAGCCGGCCAGCAGCGGGCGGTTGCGGGTGTGCGTGGCCAGTGTGTACAGGGCGGAGAGCGGTGCGACCGCCACGTCCATGAACAGGGTCATGGGCAGGGTCAGCAGGAAGACGGTCAGGGGAAAGCGTCTGCGCAGCAGCAGTCCGGCGCAGCCGAGGGCGGCGCAGGCCCACATGAACGGTGTCGCCTCGTCGTAGAGGTTGATCCAGGCGTCGAGCGCGGCGAGCACGACGAGGCCCGCGTCCACCGCCCAGGGCGGCACCCGCCGCCACGGTCCCCGGCCCGTGCTCATCACCTGTGGCCCCGAGCCACATCGGCGCCGTCGCCACCGTCGCCGCCGCCGCCGCCGAGAAGTCCGGCCCGCTCCGCGAGGAGCGCGGCCTGGACGCGGCCGGCGACCCGGAGCTTGGTCAGGATCGAGCTGACGTGGTCCTTGACGGTGCCCGCGCTCAGATGGATGCGGCTGCCGATGTCGGCGTTGGACAGTCCTTCCGCGATCAGGACCAGGACGTCACGTTCGCGGTCGCTGAGCAGCCTCACGCGCGCCGCGTCCGCGTCCTGGGGCCCGCCCGGACCGGGATGACCGCGCAGCAGGGCCCGCGAGGCCTTCGGGGACATCACCACCCCACCCGCGGCCAGGGTGCGTACGAGGTGGGCGAGTTGTCCGGGCTCGGTGTCCTTGAGCAGGAAGCCCGCGGCTCCCGAGCGCAGTGCGGTCACGATGTACTCGTCGGTGTCGAAGGTGGTCAGCATGGCCACCGTGGGCGGCTCCGGCAGCTCCTGGACCTGCCTCAGGACGGTCAGGCCGTCCACGTCCGGCATACGGATGTCGAGGAGCACGACGTCCGGGTGCTCGCGCCGGATCACGTCGGCGGCCTGCGCGCCTGCCGCGGTCGCCACGACCTGGATGCCGTCGGCGGAGTTCAGGATGAGCTCGAACCCGGACCGCACGAGCGCCTCGTCGTCGACCACCACTACCCGGATCACCGCGTCGCCTCACACTCGTCTGCTCTGTCCACCGCTGTCGTCGACACTACGTCCGGCTCGGCGGGCGGCGGCACGGCCACTGCGGACACCCGGCACCTGGCACCTGGCACCCGGCACCCGGCACCCGGCGTGAGATCCCGCCGATCTGCGACCGCCGGCTCAGTGGACCAGTGCGGCCGCCTGCGTGGCGAGGACGTGCACCCCTGCTGCGTAGAACTCGGGACGGACGACGAACAGGGCACCGGCGCCCGCCGCCAGCGCCAGGCCGAGGAATTCCCGCACTTCGCCCTTGCGGGGCGGGACGTCACGGTCCGGCACGCCGACGTCGGCCGACGCCCCCGGAACGGTGCCGGGCTCCTTGTCATGCACGTGTGGTGTCATGTCCCCAGCCTGGACACCCGGGCGCTGTCCGCACATCCGACGACTGTCGGGACCACCCCCGCCGAGTGGCTGGAGACGACAGGCCCGGGGTGGTGGCCGTCGGCGCAACGGTCAACTGCCGGGCCTCCGTCCGCCCGGCTCTCGCCCGTTCTCCAGCAGGGCCGCTCCGAGCGGGGTGAGGGTGTGCAGGACGGTGTTGGCGTGGCGGTGGCTGGTGATCAGGCCGGCGTCGCGCAGTACGGCGGTGTGATGGCTGGCCGTGGTGGGGGTCACGCCGGCCCGGCGGGCGGCCTCGGTGGTGGTGGAGCCGGTCGCACCGGCTCTCAGGATGGCGGCGCGGGTGGGGCCGAGCAGCGCGTTCAGCGGTGGTGAGTCCGTGTGCGGGGTCGTCGTCGGCCGGTGGTGGAGGGGGTAGAGGAGCACGGACGGGAGCCCGGGGTCGGCCAGCGCGACGGGCGCCTGCCAGCAGAAGTAGGAGGGGATCAGGAGCAGGCCCCGCCCGTCGAGGTGGACGTCGCGGTGGTCCGGGTACGGATCGATCTCCAGGACCGGTGGCCGCCAGCGGATCGTGGGGCCCAGTCCGGCCAGCAGGCCTTCGGTCCCCGCGTGGAACAGGGTGTGGGCGTGCCGGGCCCGTTCGGCGTGCAGGCGTTCCTGGATGGACTCCTCGTACGGGGCGATCACGGCCCGGTGGTAGGCGCGCAGGGCGTCCACGAGCTGTGCGCGCAGGTCGGGCTCGGTGAGCCGACGGGTCCAGGCCGGTGCTCCGACGGCCCGGCCGAGCGCGTCCACCTCGCGCGCGACCCGCTCGCACGGAGTCGCCAGAACCGCCTCAAGACCGGCGTCCAGTCCCTGGATGCCCTCCGGCGGTGTCAGGAAGTCCGGGAAGTAGCTGGCGCGGGGGAAGAGCGGCAACAGGAAGGTCTTCACGGTCCGTTCGAGCCCGGTCAGTCGCAGCGCGTCACAGGCGGTGCGGAACCAGGGGGCGTAGGCCCAGCGGCCTTCGCGGGTCTGGAGCCGGTGCAGACTGACCGCGATCTCCCAGAGGGCGTGCGGTTCGGTCGCCACTCTGACTCTGGTGAGGTCCTCGGACGTGAAGTGAAAGCGGAGCATCCGTTTCCCCGTGGAGCGGTGGTGCCGACCTGCGACGTGTCACTGGGCTCGCATGAGCATGACAGCTAGGCGCCGGGCCGGGAAGCATGAATTCCCGCCAGCCGTAGGCCCGTTGGCGCAGTCCACCAGGAAGGTACGACATGATCTCGTCCGCGTTGGAGCACGACCGTACGTCCAGCCGCACCCGTCGGGGCCGCCTGGGTCTCGTCGCCGCGGCGCTCACCCTCGCCACCGCCGCCCTGGGTCTGGTCGCACCGAGTTCCGCGAGCGCCACGGCGCAGGCGTGGGAGTGCAACAGCGGCAACGTGTGCGTCTACAGCGGCAACAACGGCACGGGCAGCCGGTGTTCGTGGAGCAACGCCGACCCGGACTGGTACAGCGGCGACATCCAGTGCTCGTGGGCCGACAACCAGGTCGTCCGGTCGATCTACAACCGCGGCACCTCGTCCTCGTACAACTGGGTCGTCCTCTACACCGGTGCCAACTACACCGGCGACCACTACTGCTGGGCGCAGAACGGCGGCTTCGGCTCGGAGTTCAACACCAAGATCCGCTCCCACCGCTGGCGCTCCACCTGCTCGTGACCGCGTGACGGAGCGGCGGGACCCGGAGTGCCGGGTCCCGCCGATCCGTGGTTCATCCCGGGGTCCGGCCCAGCGCGGACGTCCGTCTACCGGCCCCCGGTCGGCCCCATGCCCGAGTGGCTGACGATCTCCCCGCCGGTCCGCTCGCGGAACTTCCTCAGCGCGTCGATCTTCGCGCTGACGATCCAGCGGGGGCCCACGAGGAAGTCCGCCCGGTACACGGACGCGGACTCCAGCCACGCCTCCTTGAACCGCTCCTCGGGGAAGGTGGTGACGAGATAGTCGACGTCCTCGGTGTGGCAGACGCCCTGGCGCAGTTCGTCCGCCTCGATGCGGATCTTGGCCTTGCAGCCCGTGAGTCCCGCGATGACCTCGACCTTCGCGGGCGCCACGACTCCCGCCCGCACCGCGGAGATCGCGGGGCTCTTCGACGCCTTGCGCTCGCCGGACGCTTCGTCCGCCCCGCCGCCGCAGGCCGCGGTCAGCGGCATCAGGGCGAGCCCGGCACCGACGGCGGCACCACGGGCGAGACGGCGGGTGACGGTGACGGCGGGAGTGCGGCCGGTGCGTGACGGCGGCTGCGGGAGAGGCACGTCGTTTGCTCCGTATCCAGGCGCTGGCGGCCCGATCGGGGACACACGGTCGCCTGGGGGTACGGGTGAACCCCCACGCGCGTTCACCCGCCGCCCCAAAGGCACGCCGCCGTCCCAAAGGCACCCCGCCGCCCCCTCACGCCCGTCAGCCCTCCTGCCCCGGCACCTCCTTCATCCCGTCCACGACCGCCCTCCGGGTGATCGCGACCGTGAAGGTCACCGTCCCCTTCTTGAAGGTGTCGCTCGGCCCGACCTGCACACTGCGCTCCCCCAGGAACGCGTAGGTCTTCTTGTCGAAGATCCACTCCGTGCGCTGCCCGCTCTGCTCGTCGAGCCGCGCGACGGCGACCCCGTGACGGCCGACCGCGTCGACCGCGTCGTTCACCGCGACGACCCCGGGGATCCGGGCGGCGGCCTTGAAGAGCGCGGGGGTGAGCTTCGCGGGCGGGTAGCTCTCGGTCAGCATGTCGCCGATGGCGACGAACGCCGCCTGGTCGCGCGGGACTTCGGGGTCCCGGACGGCGTCCGACTCCTGGTAGATCTTCCGCAGCAGTGCCGCGGGGTCGGTGGGCAGCTTCGCGAGCCGGTCGTAGGCCGAGCTGACCGGGTTCGGTCCGGCCAGGGTGGTGCCGTCCTTGTCCGTGTTGCCGGGTTCGATCAGCCAGCCGTCGCGGCCGTCGGGGGACTGCCAGACCTGACGGGAGTGCAGCTTCTGGCTCACGATCGTGGTCTTGTCACCGACGGTCCTGGGATAGGTGCTGGCGACCTTGGACGCGATGTAGAGGAACTGGTCGGCCCGCACGGTGGTTTCGGAGGTGTCGGCGGCGGCCAGGGCGATGTGGTCGAGCAGCGGCTCGGCGCCCCGGGCGTCGGCGGCGCCGATCCGGGTCGTCAGCACGGGTCCGGCGGCCGGGGAGGTGCCGGCGTCCCCGCCGCCGGTCAGGGCGACACCGCCCACCACCGCGCCGGCCAGGGCGCAGGCCAGGGCGGGCAGCAGGACCGCGCGGCGCAGGAACGGGCGGGAACGGGCGGGGGCGGCTCCGGCCGACGGGGTGTCACGCGCGGCAACGGCCGGGGCGACGGCGGTCGTACGAAGGTCCTCGTGGATCCGGGCCATCATCTGCTCCTTGTGGAACTGGTGGCGGCCCGCCGGCAGGTCCCGCTCCTCGGCGGACAGCAGACCCTGGGTCTCCGTCCACTCGGCCGGGTGCGGCTGGGAGGGGCTGGCGTTCATCGGTTTCCTTCCTGTGCGGACCGGATCACATAGTCGCGATCACCCTTTGTCTGCCGGTTCGTCCGGGTGAGTTCCCGTTTTTTTCGCGCCGGTTGAGCCGCCGGTTGAGCCAGTTCCGCCTCGGCCAGCTTCCGCAGCCGGCCGCGGGCCCGGGAGAGCCGGGAGCGGACGGTCCCGACGGGGATGCCGAGGGCGCGGGCCGCGTCGGCGTACTCCAGGCCCTCCCACAGACACAGCACGAGGACCTCACGCTCGGGGCGTCTCAGTGCGGCGAGCGCGGTCACGGTGGCGGCGATCCGGCGCCGGTCGTCCACGCGCCCGGCGGTCTCGTCCGCGTGGTCGGCGATCTCCGGGACACCCGCCGCGGCCACCGCTCCGGCCGCCGCGCGGTAGCGCCGGTTGCCGCGGCAGTGGGAGCGGGCGACGTTGGTGGCGATGCCGAACAGCCACGGCCGCAGCGACCCCCCGTCGGCGTCGACGGAGGTCCGGCGCCGCCAGGCCTCCATGAAGGTGGCCGACATGACGTCCTCGGCCACGGACCAGTCGGCGGTCAGCCGGAAGGCGTGGTTGTACACCGAGCGGGCGCACTGGTCGTAGAGCTCCGCGAAGGCGTCCGGATCTCCGGCCCGTATCCGGGTTCGCATATCTGTGGTCACGTCCTCAACTGCGCGCCCGGATCGCCGAGTTCCAGTGACACACGTCACACTCGCCCATCACGCACCTGTCAATGTTGTGCACTTTATTGACGGCAGTCACCAGACAGCCTAATTTCACGGTGTCCTTCCCCCGCTCAAGGGAGAGCGAGATGCCCCCGTCCCCCACCGCATCCGACCGCACCCGCCAGCTCCGCCGAGTCGCCCTCTCCGGTCTGCTCGGCACCGCAGTCGAGTTCTACGACTTCCTCGTCTACGGCACGGTCGCGGCCCTCGTCTTCGGCGAACTGTTCTTCCCCGGCGCCGACCCCGCCGTCGGCACCATCGCCGCGTTCGGCACCTTCGCCGCCGGATACGTGGCCCGCCCCATCGGCGGCATCGTCTTCGGACACTTCGGCGACCGCCTCGGCCGCAAGAAGATGCTGCTGCTCACCATGGGCCTGATGGGCGGCGCCAGCTTCCTCATCGGCCTGCTGCCCACCTACGACACCATCGGCGTGTGGGCGCCCGTCCTGCTGATCACCCTGCGCGTGGTCCAGGGCATCGCCATCGGCGGTGAGTGGGGCGGCGCGACCCTGATGGTCGTGGAGCACGCGGGCGAGAAGCGCCGTGGTCTGTGGTCCAGCTTCACCCAGATGGGAGCCCCGCTCGGCTCCCTGATCTCCGCCGCCGTCGTCGCCCTGGTCTCCACCCTCCCCAAGGACCAGTTCGCGGCCTGGGGCTGGCGGGTGCCGTTCCTGCTGAGCGTGCTGCTGCTCGGCGTCGGCCTGTTCGTCCGCCTCCAGGTGGTCGAGAGCCCGCTGTTCGCCGAGGTGAAGAAGGAGCGCGCGGAGTCCCGGCTGCCGATCCTCGACGTCCTCAAGCGCCCCCGTCCCGTCCTGCTGGCCTGCTGCGTCGGCATCGGCGCCTTCACCGCCCAGTCCCTGCTGACCAGTTACCTCATCTCGTACGCCACCGGCATCGGCCACCCCCGCCCGCAGGTGCTCACCGCGCTCACCGTCTCCGCCGCGGTCGCCCTGGTCGTGCTGCCGTGCGCCTCCGCACTCTCGGACCGGATCGGCCGCCGCCCGGTCGTCCTCGCCGGCGCGCTCCTCTCCGCCGCGACCGCCTTCCCCGTCCTGGCACTGGTCGACCGGAAGTCCTCGGGGGCGCTGATCCTGGCCGTCGTCATCGGCCACGGCATCTCCCAGTCGCTGATGTACGGCCCGCTCGGCGCCCTGTTCAGCGAGATGTTCGGCACCCGGGTCCGCTACACCGGCGCCTCCCTCGGCTACCAGGGCGCCACCCTGGTCGGCGCCGGCTTCTCCCCGCTGATCGCCACGAGCCTGGTCGCGAGCAGCGGCAACGGCACCCCGGTCGCCCTGCTGCTGTGCGGCGGCTCGCTGATCACCGCGCTGACGGTGTTCCTGGTCCGCGAGACGAGCCGGACCTCCCTCACCGACCCGGCGCCCGAACTCCCCACCCCCCACACCGAGGAGATCACCGCATGAGGCCCAGCACCCGCATCGCCTGCGCGGCCGCACTGCTGCTCACCCTCACCACCGCACCGGCGGCCACGGCGGCCGCCGACCCGGCAACCACCCACGTGGACGGCCGACTCCCCTCCGGGGCCACGTACATGATGGACGTCCCCACCACCTGGAACGGCACCGTCCTCCTCTTCAGCCACGGCTACGCCACCGGCCCCGCCAACCCCGCCCAGGACGCCCCGAGCGCCGCCGCCCAGTCCCTGCTCCTCCAGCAGGGTTACGCCCTCGTCGGCTCCTCCTACGCCAGCACCGGCTGGGCGGTCACCGACGCGGTCCCCGACCAACTGGCCACCCTGAAGACCTTCACCGACCGCTTCGGCGAGGCCTCCCGCACCATCGCGTGGGGATCGTCGTACGGCGGCCTGGTCACCACCGCGATCGCCGAACGCGCCCCGGACGAGATCGACGGCTCGATCTCCATGTGCGGCCTGGTCCAGGGCGGCGTGGCCAACTGGAACAACACCCTGGACCCGGCCTTCGCCCTCAAGACGCTCCTGGGCTCCGACGTCCCCCTCGTCGGCCTCCCGACGCAGCAGGCCGCCACCGACGCGGCCAACACCCTCACCGCCGCGGTCGACTCCGCCCAGTCGACGGCCGAGGGCCGGGCCCGGATCGCCCTCGCCGCCGCCCTCCACAACATCCCGGTCTGGAACGCCACCGCCCAGACCCGCCCCGCCCCCACCGACTGGGACGCCCAGCAGGCCAACCAGTACGACGCGGTCAAGGGCCTGTTGAAGATCGCCGCCTTCAACCGGCGCCAGGAGGCCGAGGTCCGCGCGGGCGGCAACATGTCCTGGAACACCGGCGTCGACTACACCCGGCTCCTCGCCGAGTCCTCCGTCCGCAAGGAGGTCACCGAGCTGTACAAGAAGGCCGGCCTCTCCCTGCGCAAGGACCTCGCGGCCCTGAACCGCGCCCCGCGCATCAGCGCCGACCCGAAGGCCGCCGACTGGATGAGCCGCACCAGCAGCTTCACCGGCAAGCTGGCCAAGCCCCAGCTCACCATCCACACCATCGGCGACCCCCTGGTCCCCGTCCAGACGGAGAGCGCCCTGAAGCGGGCGGTCACGGCGGCCGGTTCCGGCTCCCTGCTGCGCCAGGCGTACGTCGACAACGCCGGCCACTGCACCTTCAGCCCCGCCGAACAGCTCGCCGCCCTGCACACCCTGGAGGACCGCCTGACCACCGGCACCTGGCAGGGCACCGACCCGGCGTCCCTCAACGCCCGCGCCACCGCGGCCGACCCCACCACCCCCACGCGCTACGTCCGGTACCGCCCCACCGCCTACCTGCGCCCGTACGACCTTGCCCACCCCGCCGACCGCCGATGACCTCGTACGACCGCCTGCCGCACGGTCGGTGGGCGGTCGTACGCTTGCCCCCGTGGAGGACGACGACATCCTGGACACCGCGGAGGGGCCGCAGTCACGCCCGCAGTCGCTCATGCTCACCTTCTTCGGCAACCACGTCCTGGAGGAGGGAGACCTGGCCGTCTACTCGGGCAGCATCATCGACGTCCTGGGCCGCGTGGGCGTGGGCGAACAGGCCGTACGCTCCACCCTCACCCGCATGGTCAACCGGGGCCTGCTCCAGCGGCAGCGCGAGGGGCGCAAGATGTTCTTCGGCCTGACCCCGCAGGCCACGCGTGTCCTGATCGACGGCCGGACCCGGATCTGGGAGCAGGGTGCCGTCAACGACGACTGGGACGGCTCCTGGACCCTGCTCGGCTTCTCCCTGCCCGACTCCTGGAAGCGCCAGCGCCACGACCTGCGCTCCCGGCTGACCTGGTCCGGCTTCGGCGCCCTGTACAGCGGCCTGTGGATCGCTCCGGGCGAGGTGGACGTCTCCGCGGTGGTCGCCGAACTCGGCCTCACCGCGCACGTGAAGATCTTCCACGCGCGGGCCGCCGAGGTGACCGACATCGAGCAGATGATCAGCGACACCTGGGACCTGGACTCCATCGCCGCCCGCTACGTCACCTTCGACAAGCGCTGGAGCGACCGGCTGGGCCACGCCCCCGACGCCGACCCGATCGGCACCCGGCTCCGCCTGGTCAGCGAGTGGCTGTGGACCATCCGCACCGACCCGAGACTCCCGGCCCGCCACCTTCCCCCCACCTGGCCGGCCCACACGGCCCAGGACACCTTCTACAAGGTCGCCAAACAAACCCACCCGGCCCTGCAGGCGGCCCGGACGTCCCTGGAGACGGTCCCGCTGCGCTGAGCTTGGGCGGGGCGCCTAGAGGGGTGCCGGGTTCGGTTGTTCGGCGGGTGCGGGTCCGTTGTGGCTGGTCGCGCAGTTCCCCGCGCCCCTAGGGAGTTGCAGTCACGCCCGCCCCACCGAGCCGCAGACGCAACACCGCTCAACCGCCGGACGCATCCCCACCCACCGTGAACCCGATCACCGTCCCGCCCCCGTCCCGGGAGAACGCGAACGGCGCTCCGCCGTGCGACAGCGCAACCTCACGCACGATGGACAACCCCAGCCCCGACCCCGGCAGGGACCGCGCATCCGCGGCCCGGAAGAACCGGTCGAACACCCGCACGAGATCCGCGTCCGCGATCCCCGGCCCCCGGTCGAGGACCTCCACCCGCACCGGCCCCGCCACCGTGAACCCGGACACTGAGATCTCGATCGGCGCAGACCCCTCCCGGTCGAACTTCGCCGCGTTCTCGACCAGGTTGGACACCGCCCGCTGGAGCATCCCCGGCCGACCGTCCGTCACCGTCGACCCCTTCGCGTGGACCACGATCTCCCGCCCGGTCCGCCGCCGGGCCAGCCCCGCCACGTCCTCGGCGACATCCGCGAGATCCACCCGCTGCGGCGGCTCGTTGTCCGACTGCCCCGCCGCGAGGTCGACCAGCTCGTTGACGAGGTCGGTCAGCTCGCGCGCCTCCTGCGTGAGATCGGCGACCAGTTCCTCTCGGGTCGAGGGCGGCAGCTCGTCGATCCGCCGCAGCAGCGAGATGTTCGTACGCAGCGAGGTGAGCGGCGTCCGCAGCTCGTGCCCCGCGTCCTGCACCAGCCGCCGCTGGTCCTCCTCGGACTGCGCGAGCCGCCCCAGCATCCGGTCGAAGGCCCGCCCCAGCCGCCCCACCTCGTCGTACCCGGTGACCGGCACCTCGATCTCCAGTCGGCGGGTCCGGGCCACGTCCTCCGCGGCGGAGGTGAGGAGCACCAGCCGCCGGGTGATCCGCCGGGCCAGCCACCAGCCGAACAGCCCGGCCCCGATCACCACCGCGGCCATGAGCAGAAACGTCCGCTGCTGGAGCGCCCGCAGCAGATCCTCGGTGTCGCTGAACTCCTGGGCGACCTGCACGGCCCCCCGCCCCCCGCCGAGGGAGACGGTGGCGATCCGGTACACGTCGCTGCCGACCGAGACCTCCTTGTGCAGCACCATCCGCCCGGCGACCCGCGCACCCGCGATGTCCCGGTCCCCGGCGGTGACGGGCAGTCCCGGCCGCCCGGGGTCGGCGACCGCCCCGGTGGCCCCGAGCACCTGCACATCCGTACGGGCGGGCCGCACCAGGTCGTGCCCGGGCGCCGAGGACGAGAAGTCCTCCGTCGCCATCCGCTGCTGGCGGACCTCACCGCGCAGATCCTGCACGACCTGGTCGAACACGGACTCCTGGTCGACCCGCACCAGACGGGCCGCGGCGCTGTAGGACAGCACACCCACGAGAACGGTCACCGCGGCCGTCACCGCGGCGAAGGACACCACGAACGTGGTCCGCAGGGACAGCAGCCGGGGCCGCGGCCGGGCCCAGAGTTGAGCCAGCCGCCCCACTCAGTCCTCCCGGAGCACGTAACCCACGCCGCGCACCGTGTGGATCAGCTGCGGCGCGCCGGGTTCGTCGAGCTTGCGGCGCAGGTAGCCGACGTAGACGGCGAGGTTCTTGGAGCCGGGCCCGAAGTCGTAGCCCCAGATCCGGTCGTAGATCGTGGAGTGGTCGAGGACGATGCCCGCGTTGCGCACCAGCAGTTCCAGGAGCTCGAACTCGGTGCGGGTCAGCTCCAGCTCGCGGTTCCCGCGCCAGGCCCGCCGCGCCTGGATGTCCATGCGCAGCCCGGCCGCCTCGATCCGCCCCGCGGGCAGTTCGGGCGCCACGGCCTTGGGCGCCGCGCCGACCGGGGCCATCCCGTCGGGGCTGGTCCGCCGCAGCAGGGCGCGCAGCCGGGCGAAGACCTCCTCGACGTCGAAGGGCTTGACCACGTAGTCGTCGGCGCCCGCGTCGAGGCCGGCGATCCGGTCCTGGGTCTCCACGAGCGCCGTGAGCATGAGGATGGGTGTGCGGTCGCCCTCGGCGCGCAGCACCCGGCAGACCTGGAGTCCGTCGATGCCGGGCATCATCACGTCGAGGACGAGCACGTCCGGCGGCGTCCTGTGGGCCTGCGCCAGCGCCTCCACCCCGTCGGCGACCGCGGTGACCTGGTAGCCCTCCAGGATCAGGGCGCGCTCCAGGGCGTGACGGATGGCGCGGTCGTCTTCGGCGAGCAGCACGTTTTGGGGCACCCCCTCAGTGTGCCGTGCCCGCCGAGTCGCGCGACGTGATGCGTAGCTCACCCGGCACCCTTCTTACTGGCCTCTCACCCCGTCGGCCGCAACGCGGCGAGCCGCTCCTCGAAGGGCACGACGTCCTCGAAGCTGTCCGCCGAGGGGCGCCGGCCGGTGGCCCCGGGGCCCGCCGACAGCCCGCTCATGAGCGCGGCCAGCTCCCCGGCCGCCTGCTCGATCCGCGCGTCGAGACCTTCCGCACCCCAGTCCTCCGAGGCGGCGTACACCCCGGTCGGCACGACGATGGCCTTCAGGTAGGAGAAGAGCGGCCGCAGGGCGTGGTCCAGGACCAGGGAGTGCCGTGCGGTCCCGCCGGTCGCGGCGATCAGCACCGGCTTCCCCGCCAGCGCCTCCGGCTCGACGAGGTCGAAGAAGGACTTGAAGAGCCCGCTGTACGACGCCGAGAACACCGGTGTGACGACGACCAGTCCGTCCGCCCCGGTCACGGCGTCGAGCGCGGCGCTCAGCGCCTGGCCGGGGAAGCCGTTGGTGAAGTGGTGCGCGATGTCGACGGCGAGTTCCCGCAGCTCCACGACCTGGACGTCCACCTCGGCGGTACGCCCCACGGCCGCGGCCAGCCGGTCGGCCAGCAGACGGGTGGACGACGGGACGCTCAGCCCCGCGGACACGACGACGAGCTTCATGCGACGACCTCCTTCTTCTGCACGGCCTGTCCGGCCTCGTTCTGCGCGGCGGCCAGCAGGGACGCGTGGGTGGGTGCCTCCGGGACGTCCGCCGGCCGGTTCACCGCGAACTCCTTGCGCAGCACCGGGACGACCTCCTCGCCGAGCAGGTCGAGCTGCTCGAGGACGGTCTTCAGCGGCAGCCCGGCGTGGTCCAGGAGGAACAGCTGGCGCTGGTAGTCGCCGGCGTACTCGCGGAACTTCAGCGTCTTCTCGATGACCTGCTCCGGGGAGCCGACGGTCAGCGGGGTCTGGTCGGTGAACTCCTCCAGGGAGGGCCCGTGACCGTAGACCGGGGCGACGTCGAAGTAGGGGCGGAACTCGCGGACGGCGTCCTGGGAGTTCTTCCGCATGAACACCTGTCCACCGAGCCCGACGATCGCCTGCTCCGCGGTGCCGTGCCCGTAGTGGGCGTACCGGCTGCGGTAGAGCTCGATCATCCGCTTGGTGTGGTCGGCCGGCCAGAAGATGTTGTTGTGGAAGAAGCCGTCACCGTAGTAGGCGGCCTGCTCGGCGATCTCGGGCGACCGGATGGAGCCGTGCCAGACGAACGGCGCGACCCCGTCCAGCGGCCGGGGCGTCGAGGTGAACCCCTGGAGCGGCGTGCGGAACTTCCCCTCCCAGTTCACGACGTCCTCGCGCCACAGCCGGCGCAGCAGGGCGTAGTTCTCGATGGCGAGGTTGATGCCCTCGCGGATGTCCTGCCCGAACCAGGGGTAGACCGGCCCGGTGTTCCCGCGGCCCATCATCAGGTCGACGCGCCCGTCGGCCAGGTGCTGGAGCATCGCGAAGTCCTCGGCGATCTTCACCGGGTCGTTGGTGGTGATCAGCGTGGTGGAGGTGGAGAGGACGAGCTTCTCGGTCTGCGCCGCGATGTAGCCGAGCATGGTCGTCGGCGACGACGGCACGAACGGCGGGTTGTGGTGCTCCCCGGTCGCGAAGACGTCGAGCCCGACCTCCTCCGCCTTCAGCGCGATCGCGACCATCGCCTTGATCCGCTCGCGCTCGGTCGGCGTACGTCCGGTGGTCGGGTCCGGCGTGACATCACCGACGCTGAAGATCCCGAACTGCATGGTCGCTCACCCTCCAAGTAGTTGACGGTTAAACTATAACCGCACGCCCAGGAGAACGAGGACCCACCCGCACATATTCCGGGGGCCACCCAGGGACGCGGTGCAGCCTCGCCCCACGCCCCCACCAAGCCACTCAGGGGCGCGGGGAACTGCGCGACAAGCCCCCACCGGCCCGCAGCCGCCCCACAACCGAACCCGGCACCCCCCCTAGGCGCCCCACGCCTCACGGAACCAGCACAAGCCGCCCCCGCACCCCACCCTTCTCCAACCGCGCATGAGCCTCGGCCACCGAGTCCAACCCATACGTCTCGGCCACCCGCAGCGTCAGCGCCCCCGCATCCACCAGCCCCACCAGCTCCGCGAGCCGCGCCCCGTCCGCCGTCACCGACACGGACGCCGTCCGCACCCCACGCACCGACCCGGGATGCGCCCCCGGCCGCACCCCGACATAGGCACCCCCGTCCCGCACGCACGCGAGCGCCGCCTCCCCCAGCACGGCCGTGTCCAGTACGGCGTCGTAGACACCCGCACCGGGAGCGGTGGTGAACTCCGCGGCCCCCAGGGACCGTACGAACTCCTCGTCCCCCTCCCGGGCCAGCCCGGTCACCGACACCCCCTGCCGGGAGGCGAGTTGCACGGCGAACCCACCGACCGCCCCCGCCGCCCCCGTGACGAGCAGCGACTGCCCCTCGGTCAACTCCAGGAGATCCAGGGCCTGTACGGCGGTCAGCGCGTTCAGCGGCAGCGTCGAGGCGTGCACCGCGTCGACCGTGACCGGCGCCTTGGCCACCGCGTCCGCGTCGACGACGACGTACTCGGCATGCGTCCCCACGTCCTTCGTGAGCCCGTGGTACAGCGCCACCACCGGCTCCCCCACGCTCCAGGGACCGTCCGCCCCCACCGCGTCCACGGTCCCGGCGACGTCCCAGCCCAGCCCGAGGTCCTTGCCCTCGCCGCCGAAGAACCCGCCCCGGACCCCCAGGTCCACCGGGTTCAGCGCGGCACCGGCCACCTTGATCCGTATCTGCCCGGCCGCCGGCTCCGGCAGCGCGGTCTCCACCACCTCCACGGCCTCGGGTCCGCCGAACGTCCTCACCACAGCAGCACGCATGACTGAGCACTTCCCATCGGTCACTGTCAGCGCCGGAACCTCCGCCGCTGACGGCAACCCTAGGAAGAGCTACTATCTATCGGTAAGTAGTTACCTGGAAGTGCGTAGGTCCCCCGGAGGTGAGCCATGCCGACCACGACAGCGGCCCAGCGGCGCGAACAGGCACGCGTGGAGTACGACGCGTTCATCAAGGGCTGCCCCACCAACCAGCTCCTGGACCGCCTCAGCGACAAGTGGGTCAGCCTCGTCGTCGCGGCGCTCTCGGGCGGCCCCATGCGCTACAGCGACCTCAGCCGCAAGATCGCCGGCGTCAGCCCGAAGATGCTCACCCAGACCCTCCGCACCCTTGAGCGCGACGGCATCCTCACCCGCACGATCACCCCGTCGGTCCCGGTAAGGGTCGACTACGCCCTGACGCCTCTGGGAAGCAGCCTCGCGGGCCTCCTCACGGCAGTGAAAACGTGGGCGGAGACCCACATCGAAGAGGTCCACGAAGCAAGAGACCGCTACGACGCGGAAACGGCCTGAGGTTCCCATGCGACACCGGCCCAGGTAACTCCCTCAGGGGCGCGGGGAACTGCGCGACAAACCCCCACCGGGCCGCAGCCGACCGACGACCGCACCGCCCCCCACCTCGTCCCTCCCCGGCCGTCAGAAGTAGTACTCGTCCCCACTGTCCAGCACCAACACCCGCTGCCGGTCATTCGCCCGGTTCAGATCCACCGTCCCTCCGTTCCACACCGTGTCGATCTCCAGCAGCACCTCCGACGGCACCCCCACCAACCGCACCCGCATCTCCACCCGCTCCCCCACCGCGTCCGCGGCCAACGCCCCCACCCGGCACAGCACCACCCGCTCCTCCGCCCGAGCACACCCGTCCGGCAACGTCAGCCGGTCCTCCAACGGCTCCGACCACCGCAGCCGCACGGTCGCGTCCGGTACGGCCGCCGGCCCGTGATTGCGCGGAGTGAACCGCAGGTCCACCCGCCCCCCGGCCAGGGACGCGGCCCCGTGATACGCCAGATCCGCCTCGGGCCCGCCGACGGCGACCGCCGTACCCCCACCCACCAGCACCGCAGCCGCCACCGCCGCCGCACCCCGCACCGCAAGCACCCGCATGCCACCCACTCCTCGCTCCCGCCGCCCGAACCGCGTGGTCGCAGGGATGTATCCCACGTACGGCGAACGACAGGCGCCCTCCATCAGGTGACACAGGTCCCGGCCGGACGGCGTGCGAAGCTGGGCGCCATGCTCGTAGCCCGTTCCGCCGCCCTGTTCGTCGTGGCCGCCCTCTTCGAGATCGGCGGCGCCTGGCTGGTCTGGCAGGGCGTACGGGAGCACCGCGGCTGGATGTGGACCGCCGGCGGAGTCCTCGCCCTCGGCGCCTACGGCTTCGTCGCCACCTTCCAGCCCGACGCCCACTTCGGCCGCGTCCTCGCCGCGTACGGCGGTGTCTTCGTGGCCGGCTCGATCCTGTGGGGCATGGCCGCGGACGGCTACCGCCCCGACCGCTGGGACATCGCGGGCACGCTGATCTGCCTCGCGGGCATGGCCGTGATCATGTACGCGCCGCGCGACTGAGAGCCGTACTGCTGGGAGCCGTACTCACGAAGCCTCGTCGGGCAGCAGCCCCAACTGCCCCAGGAACTCCATCTCGTCGAAGTAGAGCCGGTAGTCGGTGATCCGGCCGTCCTTCACGGTGGCGATGTCGACCCCGCGGATCCGGATCTCCTTCCCGGTGGCGGGCAGCGTGCCTCCGTCGGGCAGCTGGATGGGCCCGGTGTTGCGCCCGTGGTAGAAGCCCTCGTCGATGGCCGTGTCCCCGACCTCGTAGGAGTGCAGCGACTCGAACCTGGCGTCCGGCACCGCCTCCGTCATCCGCCGCCAGTACTCGACGATGTCGTCCCGCCCGTGGAGCGCCCCCTCGTCCGGGGTGGAGGCGACCGCGTCCTCCGCGTACAGCTCGGCGATGACCTTCAGGTCCGGGTGTTCGGTGAGCGCATCGGTGAGCCGGTCCATGACCTCACGCGCTTCTCCCATGATCCACCTCCTCGGCTCGGAGGATCACCCCTCCCATCCTCCCACCGGCCCGCGATACGGACCGCCGGAGAGGAGGCCGGAGCGCCTGCCTATCCTGGCTGACGAAGCCGGATCGTCCCCCGCCCGAGGAGCACCCATGCCCAGCGCAGCGTCCCGCATCGCCGTCGTCACCGGTGCGAGCAGCGGAATCGGCGCCGCGACGGCCCGGCAGCTCGCCGCGGCCGGCTACCGCGTCGTCCTGACCGCCCGCCGCAAGGACCGGATCGAGGCGCTCGCGGAGGAGATCAACGCGGCGGGCCACCAGGCCACGGCCTACCAGCTGGACGTCACGGACCGGGCCGCGGTCGACGAGTTCGCGACGGCCTTCAGGACGATCGGCGTGCTGGTCAACAACGCCGGCGGAGCGCTGGGCGCCGACCCGGTCGCGACCGGCGACCCGGCCCACTGGCGCACGATGTACGAGACGAACGTCATCGGCACCCTGAACGTCACCCAGGCCCTGCTCCCCAAGCTGGAGGCGAGCGAGGACGGCACGATCGTGATCCTCTCCTCGACGGCCGGCCACGGCACGTACGAGGGCGGCGGAGGCTATGTGGCCGCGAAGCACGGCGAACACGTGCTGGCGGAAACGCTCCGCCTGGAGATCGTCGGCAAGCCGATCCGCGTGATCGAGATCGCCCCCGGCATGGTCAAGACCGACGAGTTCGCCCTGACCCGCTTCGGCGGCGACGAGCAGAAGGCGTCCAAGGTCTACGAGGGCGTGGCGGCCCCCCTGACGGCCGACGACGTGGCGGACACCATCACCTGGGCGGTGACGCGCCCCAGCCATGTCAACGTCGACCTCCTGGTCCTCCGCCCCCGAGCCCAGGCCTCCAACACGAAGGTCCACCGCGACCTGTGACCGGACCCGAGAAGGACAGAAAAGACCCCCACGACGAACGCCACATGTGGTGGTGGCTCGCCTACTTCCTCTTCGGCATCCACATCGTGGCGTTCGTCATGATCTACGCGGCAATGCACGCCCCGAAGTGAACGCAGGTACAACTCAACCCTTCACACACACGACCTGCTTCAGCTTCGCCACGACCTCCACCAGGTCCCGCTGCTGGTCGATGACCTGGTCGATCGACTTGTAGGCGCCCGGGATCTCGTCCACGACGCCGGAGTCCTTGCGGCACTCCACGCCCCGCGTCTGCTCCTCCAGGTCCCGCGTCGAGAACCGCCGCTTGGCCGCGTTGCGGCTCATGCGCCGACCGGCGCCGTGGGACGCCGAGTTGAAGGCCTTCTCGTTGCCGAGGCCCTTCACGATGTACGAGCCCGTCCCCATGGATCCCGGGATGATGCCGTACTCGCCGGCCCGGGCACTGATCGCGCCCTTGCGGGTGACAAGCAGGTCCATGCCCTCGTACCGCTCGCGGCTCACATAGTTGTGGTGGCAGCTCACCTCGGGCTCGAAGACCACCTTGGCCTTCTTGAACTCCTTGCGGATCACATCCGATAGAAGCGCCATCATGATCGACCGGTTGTACTTCGCGTACTCCTGGGCCCAGTAAAGATCGTTCTGGTACGCCGCCATCTGCGGAGTCTGCGCGATGAAGACGGCCAGATCCCGGTCGACCAGCCCCTGGTTGTGCGGAAGCTTCTGGGCCACGCCGATGTGATGCTCGGCCAGTTCCTTGCCGATGTTCCGGGAACCGGAGTGCAGCATCAGCCAGACAGAATCGGTCGTATCCGTGCACACTTCTACAAAATGATTGCCGGATCCGAGCGTTCCCATCTGCTTCCCGGCGCGTTCGTGACGGAATTTGACCGCCTCGGCCACTCCCTCGAACCGCCCCCAGAAGTCGTCCCACCCGGCCGTCGCGAAGCCGTGCATCCGCCCGGGGTCGACGGGACTGTCATGCATCCCCCGCCCCACCGGAATGGCCTGCTCGATCTTCGACCGCAGTCGCGACAGATCCCCCGGCAGGTCGTTCGCCGTCAGGGACGTCTTCACCGCCGACATTCCGCAGCCGATGTCCACACCGACCGCCGCCGGGCACACCGCACCCTGCATCGCGATCACGGACCCGACCGTCGCCCCCTTGCCGTAGTGGACGTCGGGCATCACCGCGAGGCCCTTGATCCACGGCAGGGTCGCGACGTTGCGCAGCTGCTGGAGGGCCACGTCCTCGACCGTCGCCGGGTCGGTCCACATCCTGATCGGGACCTTGGCGCCCGGCATCTCCACGTACGACATATCGTCCTCATTCCCCCGGAAACAAACAGAAGTCTCATAGCGCAAAACCGGCGCCAAGGTCGACGTATGGGATGACGGACCGGCGTTCACGGCTGTGCGTGCGATACACATTGTCTGCTGGGGACGCCCCCGCGCGGCAAGCGAATAACCTGCGGGGACACTGAGATCCCCACGAGTCGGAGACATCCGAGAGGAGCCCCACCGTGCAGCGGAAGGCCTACGTACCCGGCGTCGCCGCCCTCCTCGCGGCGCTGTTGGCCGGCTGCACCGGCAGCTCGGGCGGCGACGGCACGACGGACGACGCCAACCCCGGAGACGCGGGCACCGCCTCCGCCGTGGCCCAGCCCGGCAAGTACCGCACCCTGCCCGAGGCCTGCGGTGTGGTCAGCCAGAGCACCCTGGACACGCTGCTGCCCGGCATCCAGCAGATCACCGACGAGGACCAGCGCGCCAAGGCCTACGAGGGCGAGGCCACCCTCACCTACGACACGGACCGCAAGGTCGGCTGCCGTTGGAAGGTGGAGGCCGCGGACGCCACCGAGTACCTCTCGGTCGACTTCGAGCGTGTGGTGTCGTACGACAACGCGGTCAGCGACGACAGCAAGGCGCAGGAGGTGTTCGCGCAGGCCGAGGAGAAGGCCGATCTGCCGGCATCGGCGACCGCGGGTGCCACCTCGGACGTGGAGGAGAGCGGCACGGCCGCCGGTTCCACGGCGTCCCCGGCGGCCAAGCCCAGCGGCTCCGCCTCCGCCTCGGCCTCCGCTTCCCCGAGCGGGTCGTCCTCCGTCACCCCGGCCGATGTCCAGCCCCGGTTGCTGGACGATCTGGGTGACGAGGCGTTCCTGGACGACGCGTTGAGCACGTCGGGTTCGACGGCCAAGCAGCGCAAGGTGACTGTGGCGTTCCGCACGTCCAACGTGATCGTGACGATCGAGTACGAGGAGCAGCCGACGACGATCGGCGTCACTCCGGACAGTGAGGAAATGCAGGACAACGCCCGGAAACTGGCCTCTCAGCTGGACGGGTCGCTGTCCGGTTGAGCGCTCTCCACACACCTCTCACGCATGCGCGCGAGGCGTTCGAAGCTGGACCGCACGGCATCCTCACCGCGTACCGTGGCCCCTCGGACCCGATCCGACGGCAGGAACCACAGCGTCTTGAGTGAAGGAACCATGCAGCGACGAGCAGAGCGTGACCAGGGTGCCCAGCGAGCGAAGCGTCTTCACCGCGTCCTTGTCTGCGCGGCCGCAGTCCCGGTGATGCTGATCGCCGCCGGCTGCTCCTCCGACTCCGGCTCCGGATCCGGCGGTGACAGCGCCGGCGGCGGCAACGGAAGCGCGAGCAGCGGTCCGGGCGCGGAGAGCGGTGCCTCGGCGTCCGCGGCTCCCACGGTGCAGGCGGCGGCGTACAACTCGCTTCCCGACGCGTGCGGGACGCTGTCGAAGAAGACCCTGAAGTCGCTGACCCCGGAGACGTCCAAGGGCAAGAAGGGCACGGCGGAGGCGGGCACGCGGGGCAGTTGCTCGTGGAGCAGCCTCGACAACAACGGTGTGAAGGGCTCCCAGTTCCGCTGGCTGAACGTCTCGCTGCTGCGCTTCGAGTCGGACACCTCGCGCGGTACGGGTGAGGCGCAGGCGGCGAAGTACTACGAGCAGCAGATCCAGGACGCCCAGTCGGTGGCCGGTGCGAAGAACACCAAGTCGCAGGCGGTGGCGGGGACGGGTGACGTGGCGACGCTGGTGCGCTACGACCTGAAGAAGAAGGAAGGCGCCTTCAAGCAGCAGACGGTCGTCGCCCGGGTGGAGAACGTCGTGGTGACGGTCGACTACAACGGCGCGGGTCTGGCCGGCGACAAGACGCCGAACGCGGACGATCTCAGCAAGCTGGCGGAGCGGGCAGCCAAGGAGACCGTGGCCGCGGTGTCGGCGGCGAACGGCGAGGGAGGGGCGAACCCGGCCCCGTCGGCCCCTCAGTCCAAGGCTCCGTCGAAGTCGGCGTCGCCGTCCCCGACCGCGTCGAAGTCGGCCTCGACGTCGGCTTCTCCGTCCAAGTCGGCCGCGAAGAAGAGCTGAAGCAGTACTGAGGGCCTGATCCGGCCACCCGTGCGCAGCACATATGTGCCACTCTGTTGCGCGCAACAACACGCACAGGGAGGGGAGTACGGGTGGCCGCGCCCATGCAGCTGACTCGAATGCACCGCGTGCTCATAGGCGTGGTCGTGTTCGGCGCCGTGATCATCGCCGGCATCGGCTTCGCGGGGTCGTACGCGGCCGTCCGTGAGCTCGCCATCAAGAAGGGCTTCGGGAACTTCAGTTACGTGTTCCCGATCGGCATCGACGCGGGTATCTGTGTCCTGCTGGCCCTGGATCTGCTGCTGACGTGGATCCGTATCCCCTTTCCTCTTCTGCGTCAGACGGCCTGGCTCCTGACGGCCGCCACGATCGCCTTCAACGGCGCGGCGGCCTGGCCGGATCCGCTGGGCGTGGGCATGCACGCGGTGATCCCGGTGCTGTTCGTGGTGGCGGTGGAGGCGGCCCGGCACGCGATCGGCCGGATCGCCGACATCACGGCGGACAAGCACATGGAGGGTGTCCGCCTCACGCGCTGGCTCCTCTCCCCGATCCCCACGTTCCTCCTGTGGCGCCGTATGAAGCTGTGGGAGCTGCGCTCCTACGAGCAGGTCATCAAGCTGGAGCAGGAACGTCTCGTCTACCGGGCCCGTCTCCACTCCCGCTTCGGCCGGGCGTGGCGTCGGAAGGCCCCGGTGGAGAGCCTGATGCCGCTCCGGCTGGCGCGCTACGGCGTCCCGCTGGCGGAGACGGGCCCGGCGGGTCTGGCGGCGGCGGGCATCGAGCCGGTCCTGCTGCCCCCGGCGCCGGTGCAGGCGGAACTGCCCTCGGCCGCCCCGGTCGCCGCGGCTGCGGACAGTCGTCCCGCGGTGGCGGCCCCCGTCCCTCCGCGAGCAGCTCCGGAACCTGAGCCCGAGCCCGACCAGAGCCCCTGGTTCGAGACTCCCAAGCAGGTCGAGTACCAGGGTGGCTACAACCCCGACTACGACCCGGCGGAGCAGTACAACCGCTGGTACGAGGAGCAGTTGGAGGCCGAGCAGTACGAGCTCCAGCAGATCCAGTACGAGGAGCCGCCCAGGGAGCCCGCCGTCGAGCCCTCGATGGAGGAGACCGGCAGCTTCCCCATTCCGGTGTCCAGCGGCCGCACCCGTGAGCTCGGCGAGGGCGGCGGCACCCCGGAGCCGACCGAGGAGGACTTCTACCAGGTCTTCAAGAAGTCGATAGACGGCAGCTACCCGTCCCCCGGCCAGCTCAGGGGCGACGTGGAGGCGACGTACGGCGTGGTCCTCTCGCAGCGCGACGCCGAGCGCATGGTCAACCGCTTCACGAACCGCCACACGGCGGAGCTCCAGGAAGACCACATCGCGTAAGAGGCATGAAAAAGGGGGCCCTCCACATCGGAGGGCCCCCTTCCCGTTAAGCCGTACCGCCGTACCGCCTACTCCCCGAGCAGCGCCCGTACCCGCTCCTGCCCGACCGCGAGCAGCAGCGTCGGCAGCCGCGGACCGGTGTCACGGGACACCAGCAGCTGGTACAGCAGGGCGAAGAACGTCCGCTGGGCCGTCTTGATCTCGGCCGGCAGCTCCTTGGGCGTGGCGTCCGCGGAGAACCCGGCCTGCACCTTGGGCACCCCGTACACGAGGTGGGTGAGCCCGTCGAGGGACCAGTGCGAGGCGAGGCCGTCGAGGAGCAGCCGCAGGGACTGCTGGGAGGCCTCGTCGAGGGACTTCAGCAGCTCGGCGTCGGGTTCGTCGCGCACGATGGTCCGCTGGTCGGCGGGCACCTGCGTGTTGATCCAGGCCTCGGCCTTGTCGTACCGGGGCCGCGCCTCGTCCAGCGCCGAGATGGGGTTGTCGGGGTCCAGCTCGCTGAGGATCCGCAGCGCCTGGTCCTCGTGCCCGGCGGTGATGTCGGCGACGGAGGCCAGCGTCCGGTACGGCAGCACGCGCGCGGTGCGGGGCAGCTCGCCGGCAGCCGTGCCCACCGCACGCGAGTGGGCGGCGACATCGCCCGGCAGCGCGGAGCCGTCGGAGACCTTGGCGTCCAGCTTGTCCCACTCGTCGTAGAGCCGCTGGATCTCCTGGTCGAAGGCGATCTTGAAGGACTGGTTGGGCCTGCGGCGGGCGTAGAGCCAGCGCAGGAGCTGCGGCTCCATGATCTTCAGCGCGTCCCCGGGCGTGGGCACACCACCGCGGGAGGACGACATCTTGGCCATGCCGGAGATGCCGACGAACGCGTACATGGGCCCGATGGGCTGCTTCCCGCCGAAGATCCCGACGATCTGGCCGCCGACCTGGAAGGAGGAGCCGGGAGAGGAGTGGTCGACCCCGCTGGGCTCGAAGATCACGCCCTCGTACGCCCACCGCATCGGCCAGTCGACCTTCCAGACCAGCTTGCCGCGGTTGAACTCGTTGAGCCGGACGGTCTCGGAGAAACCGCAGGCGTTGCAGGTGTACGACAGCTCGGTCGTGGCGTCGTCGTAGGAGGTGACCGTGGTGAGGTCCTTCTCGCAGTTGCCGCAGTAGGGCTTGTACGGGAAGTACCCGGCGGAGCCGCTGGACCCGTCGTCCTCGGCGGCCGCGCCGGACCCCTCGGCGGCCTCGACCTCGGCCTCGTCGAGGGGCTTCTGCTGCTTCTTCGCAGCGGCGGGGGCCTTCTTGGTCCGGTACTGGTCGAGGATCGCGTCGATGTCCCCGCGGTGGGCCATGGCGTGCAGGATCTGCTCGCGGTAGACGCCGGAGGTGTACTGCGCGGTCTGGCTGATCCCGTCGAACTCGACACCGAGTTCGGCGAGGGCGTCGACCATGGCGGCCTTGAAGTGCTCGGCCCAGTTCGGGTGTGCGGACCCGGCGGGCGCGGGCACGGAGGTCAGGGGCTTGCCGATGTGCTCGGCCCAGGTCTCGTCGACACCGGGGACCCCGGCGGGCACCTTGCGGTACCGGTCGTAGTCGTCCCAGGAGATGAGGTGGCGCACCTGGTGGCCCCGGCGCCGGATCTCGTCGGCGACGAGGTGCGGGGTCATGACCTCGCGAAGGTTCCCGAGGTGGATGGGCCCGGAGGGGGACAGCCCGGACGCGACGACGACCGGTTTGCCCGGGGCCCGACGCTCCGACTCCTCGATGACCTCATCCGCGAAACGGGAGACCCAGTCGGTGGTCTCAGCGCTCTGACCCACGATCGGCACGTCCTCTTTTAATGATGGCGTTGATGGAGGCTCCATTCTCCCAGACGGCCCCGCGCCGGAGAAAACCGCTTTACCCCCCATGGGATACTGACCGTGTCTATCTGATCCCCCGAGGAGAACGGCACCCACTCCCATGGCCCCGGTCACGTCCCTCAGCGACGCCGTCAACCAGCAGCTCACCTCCGCGCTCTCCGCCACCCTGCCGGAGGCCGACGCCGAGCCCCTGCTCCGACGCAGCGACCGGGCGGACTTCCAGGCGAACGGTGTCCTGGCGCTCGCCAAGAAGGCGAAGGCGAACCCCCGGGAGTTGGCGACGCAGGTCGTGTCGCAGGTGGTCGCCGGTGCCGTGATCAAGGACATCGAGGTCTCCGGCCCCGGCTTCCTCAACATCACGCTCACCGACCGGGCGATCACCGAGAACCTGGCCGCGCGGTACGAGGACGGCGACCGTCTCGGCGTACCGGTCAAGGACCGGCCCGGCATCACGGTGATCGACTACGCCCAGCCGAACGTGGCGAAGGAGATGCACGTCGGTCACCTGCGTTCCGCGGTGATCGGCGACGCCCTGCGCGGCATGCTCGACTTCACCGGCGAGAAGACGATCGGCCGGCACCACATCGGCGACTGGGGCACCCAGTTCGGCATGCTCATCCAGTACCTGATCGAGAACCCGGGCGAGCTGGCCCCCGCGGCCGAGGTCGACGGCGAGCAGGCCATGTCGAACCTGAACCGGGTGTACAAGGCGTCGCGCGTGGTCTTCGACTCCGACGAGGAGTTCAAGGAGCGGGCCCGGAAGAGGGTCGTCGCGCTCCAGTCCGGCGACAAGGAGACCCTGGAGCTCTGGCAGCAGTTCGTGGACGAGTCGAAGGTCTACTTCTACTCGGTCTTCGAGAAGCTGGACATGGAGATCCGGGACGAGGAGATCGTCGGCGAGTCGGCGTACAACGACGGCATGCCGGAGACCGCCCGCCTCCTGGAGGAGATGGGTGTCGCGGAGCGCTCCGAGGGCGCGCTCGTCGTCTTCTTCGACGACATCCGCGGCAAGGACGACCAGCGGGTCCCGCTGATCGTGCAGAAGGCGGACGGCGGCTTCGGCTACGCGGCGAGCGACCTGACGGCGATCCGGAACCGGGTCACCGACCTGCACGCGACCTCGCTCCTGTACGTCGTCGACGTCCGGCAGTCCCTGCACTTCAGGATGGTCTTCGAGACGGCCCGCCGCGCCGGCTGGCTGACCGACGAGGTCACCGCGCACAACATGGGCTACGGCACGGTCCTGGGCGCGGACGGCAAGCCGTTCAAGACCCGCGAGGGCGAGACGGTGAAGCTGGAGGATCTGCTGGACGAGGCGGTGCAGCGGGCCGCCGAGGTCGTCCGGGAGAAGGCCCAGGACCTCACCGAGGACGAGATCCAGGAGCGGGCCGCGCAGGTCGGCATCGGCGCGGTGAAGTACGCGGACCTGTCGACGTCCCCCAACCGGGACTACAAGTTCGACCTGGACCAGATGGTCTCGCTGAACGGCGACACCTCCGTGTACCTCCAGTACGCGTACGCCCGTATCCAGTCGATCCTGCGCAAGGCGGGAGACGTACGGCCGTCCGCGCACCCGGAGCTCGAACTGGCCGACGCGGAGCGGGCGCTGGGCCTGCACCTGGACGCGTTCGGCAGCACGGTCTTCGAGGCGGCTGCGGAGTACGCCCCGCACAAGCTGGCGGCGTACCTGTACCAACTGGCGTCCCTGTACACGTCGTTCTACGACAAGTGCCCGGTCCTGAAGGCCGACACCCCGGCCCAGGTGGAGAACCGCCTGTTCCTCTGCGACCTGACGGCCCGCACCCTCCACCAGGGCATGGCCCTGCTGGGCATCAGGACGCCCGAGCGCCTCTGACGCGGCATGGGTTCAGCGCACCTCCGGCTTCCGGTAGCTCCTTCGAGGAACCGGAAGCCGGTTCAGCGTCATGATCCTGTACAGCAGGTTGTGCTGCTCGGCCTGGAGACTCTCGATATGCCGGTCGACCTGCTCGCGGTCATAGCCTCTGCGGACGAGTTCGAACGGCGGCAGGTCGCTCTTGGGGCGCTCCTTCCGCGGGGCGGCGAGTTCCCGCTGGGCTGAGGCGGCGACGTCATCGAGTTCCTGCAGGACATCGCGCAGTACGGCCTCGCGTTGCTCCTCGGACGAGCGCGCCGAGGTCCGCGCCCTGAGCCTGCTCTCGACGAACTTCCCTTCCAGCGCGGCCAGCTCGTCCCGGCGCCGGACGCGCGCCTTGCCCAGCTCGCGGAGGCGCTCGTCCACCTGCGTGCGGTCGTAACCGCGCCGCACCAGCTCGAACCCACCGAACCGCTCGGGGTGGGGAAGGGGGCCCGCGTCCCCCTCCCCCGTGTCCCGCCGGACGGCTCGCTCGACGGCCGCCTTCACAAAGATCTCGAACTGTGCGTCGGTCAATGGGACCGGGTCTGCCCGGTCAGGCGCAGTGGTCCCGGTGCTGTCCCATGCCTGCGCGACGATGCTCCGGGCCTCCGCGCGGGCGGCGGCCCGGGTCCGCTCGGCCTCGGCGCGTGCCTCCTCCATCAGGTGCCGGGCCTGGGCCTCGGCGCGGATCCGCGAGCGTTCCGTCGACTCCGCGACGGCTTCGGCGGCCTTCAGCCGCTCCGCCGCCTGCTGTTCCGACCGCTCCCACACCTGCCACGCCCTCGTCACCAGCCGCCCGGCGAGGCTTCCCACGGTGCTCAGCCGGGCAGTGGTCAGGATGCTCGGATCGGACAGCGCGACGGCCTGGTCGACGAGGATCGTGCTCAGGACATCGTGGACGGCGGCGGCGTCCTCCGGCCGGTCTCCGGGGTGCTTGGCCAGCAGCTTCAGGACGAGGTCGTCCAGGACCGGCGGCAGCCCCTCGACCCGCGTGCTCGGCGGGGCGGGAGTCTCCTGCTGGTGCTTGACGACGATGGACCACTGGCTGTCGCCGTCGAAGGGCGGTCTGCCGGTCACCGCATGGTAGAGAAGACAGCCCAGGGAGTAGAGGTCGCTGCGATGGTCGATCGTCCCGGTGGTCTCGATCTGCTCGGGAGACATGTACGCCGGGGTGCCGAGCAGGGCTCCGGTGGCGGTGAGCTTGCGGGCGCCTACGGTGTCGCCGAGGAACTTCGCGACCCCGAAGTCCAGGACCTTCACCGTCCCGTCGGGTCTGAGCAGTACGTTCGCCGGCTTGATGTCCCGGTGGACGACACCCTGGCTGTGCGCGGCGTGCAGCGCCTGCGTGATCTGCGCGGCCCATCCGATGGCGAGCGGCCAGAGCGTGGGGACGGGTCCCTTGAGCCGTTTGTCCAGGGACGTCCCGTCGACGAGTTCCATCACGAGGTAGAGGGTCTGGCGGCCACCGTCGAGGACCTCTCCCCAGTCATGGACGGTCACGATGTTCTCGTGGGTGAGGCGTGCGGCCAGCTGGACCTCGCGCTCGAACCGGTCCCGGGCCTCGGCCTCGCCCGCGCCGTACTGCGGATGCACCACCTTGACCGCGACGTCCCGCCGCATGCGCTCGTCCTCGGCCGCCCAGACCTGCCCCATGCCGCCGGAGCCCAGCAGGGCGGTGATCCTGAATCGTCCGGCGAGCACTTCGTTCAGCACCGGTCCCCTCCCCCATAGGCACCACGACCCGCAAGTCCCCTACGAGTATGGCGCGTCAGGCCCCCCCGGACTCACCGGAGCTTCCGTAGGAGCCGCCCGCCGTGCGGCGTAGTCTGCGTGCCTCTTCCTCCATCCGGCCGGCGACCTCTCCGATGCCCGTGCCCTCCTCGAGGCCGCCGGCGCGGAGTTCGGCGGCGAGGCCGGTGAAGTAGTGGGCGGTGGTGAGGAGGTGGTCGTCGACGTCGACCCCGGCGGACGCGGCCCCACCCGGAGGAATGCCGTTGACCTCGTCCAGGACGCAGGTGACCTGGGCAGTGATCTCGTCGCGGACGTCCCGTGTCAGGGCCACCGCCCGCCCCACCTGGGCGAGGATCGAGTGGCAGGAGCGCGCGAGCTGCATCAGGAGCCGGTCGTCGCGGTTGAGGGACGACGGACCCGAGCCGGGCGGGCCCGCGGTGCCTGAGGCGATCCGCGCGCCCGCGAACTGCGGCTCGTAGCGCCGCAGGTCGAACGCGGTCGTCGCACCGAGCGCCGCCCGGAAGCAGGGATGGACCTGGAACTCCGTCTCGTGCGGCTGGACCGGCAGTCCGTCGTCGCCCACGTACACCACGTCGTTGCCGCGCCGCACGCCGAGGAATCCGGTCCCGTACAGCACGTCGATGATCCCGGGGAGCGTCAACGCGTTCGCGTACGCCGGGAAGTCGTGGTGGAGGGTCTCGGCGGCGGCCTCGAACCGTCTGGCCAGCGCGGTGCGGGTGACGACGTACCCGGTGTTCCGGAAGAGCGGGAAGAGGTTCCTGAGGAACGGGTGCGCGACCAGGTACTCCGAGGTCAGGTCCTTGAGCTTCCACTCCGAGAACTGCCGGCCCGCCTGCACCACGTCCGCCTCGGTGATCCGGTCCCGCTCGTGCTCCAGCCAGGCCTTCTCCTGGCACAGGTTGAGGAACTGGATGGCGTCCCGGGGCCGCGGCAGACAGCGCCCGAAGAGATGGCCCGTGATCTCCTCACCGGCCACCGACTCGGGGAACAGCTCCTTCCACAGCCGGTCCCCGGTCAGTTCGTCCCCGACGGACGCCCGCGCCCGCGCCAACGCGAGGTCCCGCAGAGCCTGTTCGGTCCAGGCGATGCGCAGTTCGTCGCCGTGGAACTTGTCGCCCTCCCCGAAGGACAGCGAGTCGTAGATGTCGGCGCGCAGGAACAGCAGGAACCGCACGGCCCGCCCGTACAGGCCCGCCGCGTGCTTCGCCGCCAGCAGCAGCCCGATCACCATGGAGTTGCTGTCCGGCTCGGCCGACCACACCTGTTCCAGCTGGTCGACCATGAGCAGCAGCGGCGGGTGTACGGCGCCGTCGCAGCCCAGGTCGCCGAAGGCCCGCGCCACGCCCTGCTCGACGATCTCCAACTGCCGTGCCGCGCGGGCCCCTTCGGACGGCGACTGGGCGAGGTCCACGCTCGCCTTGACCCCGAACGCCTCCAGGGACAGCGAGCTCTGCAGCCCACGGGCGGCCTGCGCCAGACGCTCCACGAGCCGGCCGCCCCCACCCGGCGCCTCGCCGTTCTGCTTGAGGAACCGCGCGAGCGCCTTCACCGCGTCGGCCTTGTGGCCGCCGTCATGAGCGCCCTTGGCATGGTCCACGAGATGCCTGGCGGCGTGTACGGCGAACACGTACCGCCAGATCAACGCCTTGGCGGAGTCCCCTGGCAGCCCCTGGAGCTCGAACCGCCGGATCTCCTCTCCCGCCGCCTCGTCGGGGGTGACCAGCACCTTGCCGCCCCGGTGCCCACCTTCGCCGTCGGACATGAGCTGCATGCAGATGGCGCTCTTCCCGGACCCCTTGCGCCCGATGATCAGCATCTTGCGCCCGCTGAGCGCGCCCCGGTAAGCGGCGTTCGGCAGAAAGCCGCCTCGCAGCAACAGCCCCTCGGTCACATCCCGTTCGGCGTCCTCACGCCCGAAGTGGAGCTGCGCGAGCCCCGGCCCGTCGGCCATCCCGTCCCCCTAGGTCGTACTGATCCCCAAGGTAGCGGGCTGCACCGACAGACGGGCTACGCCAACGCGAACTCGCACCACACCGCCTTGCCCAACTCCCGCTCCCGCACCCCCCACTTGTCGCTCAGTGCCGACACCAGCAGCAGGCCCCGGCCGCCCTCGTCGCCGTCGTACACGACCCGAGGGACACCGGGGCCGCTGTCGTGCACCTCGACGACCACCGCGTGCCCCTCGTGACGCAGGAACAGCCGCAGCTGCCGTCCGGGCGGTACGCCGTGCAGCAGCGCGTTGGTGACGAGTTCGCTCACGCAGAGCAGCACGTCGTCGGTTCTCGGTGTCTCGGCGAGCCCCCAGCCGGCCAGGGTCTCGGCCGTGAACCGGCGTGCGGCCTGGGCGGATCGGCGTTCACGGCGGAAGAACCGCTCACGCAGAGGCGGTAGTCGGGTCGTCTCGTTCACGGGACGAGAGTTGCGGAGAGTGACTACCGTGGATCACTCGGTGAAGCCGTACAGATTTTTTGTACGGGCTCTTACCCGGTGACGTACGCGTGCCAAGGGGGATGGACCATCTCATGAGCGCCAGGAAGCCGCGACCGAAGAACCTCACGTCCCTGAAGATGCTGGGCAAGCAACTCGGCACCGCGCGTCGGGCCGCGGGCCACACCCAGATCGCCCTCGCCGGCCTGGTCCGCGTGGACGAGGAGACGATCGCGTCGATCGAGCAGGGCAGAAGGACACTCAAACCGGACCTGGCCGCGCTGCTCGACGAAGTCCTGGAGACGAAGGGGATGTTGGCGGCGGGGGTGGCCAACCTGCCGGACATCGACCAGTTCCCGATGTGGGCGGAGCTGTATGTGGAGCACGAGCGCGAGGCCATCGCCCTGTCCTGGTACGACGCCCTGGTGGTGCCCGGTCTGCTGCAAACCGAGCCGTACGCACGCGCGTTGCTGAGCGGACGGGTCCCGGCCTACGACTCCGACGAACTGGAGACGAAGGTCGCCGCGCGCGTGGGCCGACGGGAGATCCTTGAGCGCAGGGTGCCACCCACGCTGAGCTTCGTGGTCTGGGAGCCCGCGCTCCTCATGCCCACAGGCGGTCGCGAGACGCATCTGGACCAACTGCGCTTCCTGCGCGAGTGCTCCGAACTCCCTTGCCTGTCCTTGCAGATCCTGCCGCTGGATCGCCACTCTCACGCCGGGGACGCCGGCCCCTTCACGCTCCTGGAGACTCCCGACCATCAGCACCTCGCGTACACCGAGTCCCAACGCGGCAGCCAGTGGGTTTCCAACGCGGACGAGGTGTCCATCCTGGCGCGCAAATATGCGATGCTGCGGACTCAGGCCCTCACCATTGAGGACTCCAGACGCCTGTTGGACCGTCTGCTAGGAGAGCGATGAGCACGGCACTTCAGTGGTTCAAGTCGACCTACAGCAGCAGTGAGGGCGGCCAGTGTCTCGAAGTGGCTGTCTCCCCCCGGGCCATCCACATCCGCGACTCCAAGCACCCTGAAAAGACCCCCCTCCAGGTCTCCCCCACCACCTGGACCACCTTCACCACCGCCCTCAAGTAACGCCCCGCACCCCGTTGTCAGTGGCTCCCCCTACAGTCACTGGCATGGCGACTCTTCCCAACCCGCTGCCCCGACTCGCGGCAGACCCGAGCGGTCGTTCGCTCGGACTCGGACTCCCTCTGGGGAGGCTGATCGACGAGACCGAAGACGGTCCGTGGCACGAGCCGTTGCTGTGGCATGCCGAGTACGCGGCGTCGTCCGGGGCGTGGACCGCGCTGGGCGGCCGGGCCGCGCGCGTGGGTCTGCTGCCGGTGCTGATAGAGGTCGGTGGCGGCCAGGGCGGGCCGGAGGAGTGGGAGCTGATGCCCGGGAGGATGTCGTACCCCGGGGACCACGACCCGGAGGAGGTCCTGGCGGACTTCTGGGAGGCGTACGCCGGGGACGAACTCGACGACGGCGAGGGGGCGGCCGGGGAGGACGACTGGTCCTGGCCGGGTCTCGCGGAGGCCCCCTCCGCTCTCCCCGTCGACCCCGACCGGCGGGCCGCCGAGACCGCCGACGCCCTTCTCGACGAGGGCTCGTGGTTCAAGGACCCGCGTCTGGCGCTGGTCCCGGCGCGCCGCAGTGCGGACATCCCGGCGGCGATCGGCTGGACGGGCCCGCTGAACCACGAGAACGACGTGGCGCGGCTGTGCGCGGTCCTGCGTTCCTGGGAGGACCGCTTCGGCATACGCGTCATCGCGCTGGACTTCGACCGGCTGGAGGTCTCGGTCGCCGCTCCGCCCAGCACCCAGGAGGCCGCGGAGGCCGTCGCCGCCGAACACTTCGCGTTCTGCCCGGACAACATCCACCAGGGCAGCCACAGCACCTTGGCCGCGTACGCCGAGCACGCCGTGCTCGGTCAGCGGACCTGGTCCTTCTGGTGGGACTGACCCACCTCGGAATCGGCGTCGGGCGCCAACGCGGTCCGCGCCAGACCGCGCAGCCAGACGTGTGCGGGGTCGGTGTCGTAGCGCTGATGCCAGGACAGGTACACCGCGGCCGGCGGCAGGTCGAACGGCAGGGGGAGCAGGCTCAGTCCGAGAACCGCGGCCGCTGAACGCGTCGTCGCCTCGGGGGCGGTGACGAGAAGGTCCGAGCCGCGCACGAACTCGAACGCGGCCCCGTCGGTGGGCACGGCCGCCACCACCCGCCGGGTGAGGCTGAGCCGCGCGAGAGCGTCGTCGAGGGCGTTCCCGAGCCTGCCGCGCCGCGAGACGGTGAGGTGCTCGGCCTCGGCGTACCGCGCGGCGGTGACCGTCCCGACCCGGGTGAGCGGGTGGCCGCGCCGCACGACGATGACGTGCCGGGTCTCGGCGACCTGTTCGGCGCGGATGTCGGGTGCGGTCGGGCGGTTCGCGTTCGCCTCCAGGTCGATCTCGCCGCGCCGCAGCTCGGGGGTGTCGACGCTCGATTCCGCGAGGAACCGCAGACGCACACCCGGCGCCTGCTCCCGTACGGCCGCGAGCAGTGCGGGGCCGCCGAGGGCGACGAGCGATTCGTGCCAGCGGAGCGTGAAGGTGCGTTCGAGCGAAGCGAGGTCGAGTTCACGGCTCGGTGCCAGCACGCCCTGAACCTGCCGCAGCAGCTCGTGCACCTGCCCTCGCACGGCGATCGCGTACGGCGTCGGAGTCATCGTGCGCCCGGTACGCACCAGGATCTGGTCCCCTGTCGTGCGCCGGATCCGGCCGAGGCTTCGACTCATCGCGGGGGCGGTGACGTGCAGGCGCTCGGCGGCTCCGGCCACGCTGCCTTCCTCCAGGAGCGCGTCGAGCGCGGCAAGCAGGTTCAGATCCAGTTGCATGAGAGTCATGCTAGCCGTGCTTTACATGCACTTGCAGTTAATCAACGGCGCTCCTACCTTCGAGATGCGGGCACGGAAACCGAACGCGGTTCCACCTGGTCCGCCTCTTCACCCCTCATCCCCCCCTCCTCCGACGGGAGCACCGCCATGCCCGAATCGACGCGGACCACCGGAATCGCCGCGACTCCCGGCCACCTGTCCGACGCCGACCTGCTCGCGCAGACCGCGATCGCCGTGCGGGAGGCGGGTGCGGTGCTGCGGGAGCGGTTCGGCAACGTGGTCCGCTACCAGACCCGCGACGAGCTGATGGGCGCGCTCGCCGCCAACGACGACGCGGCGCTCGACGTCCTGCGCCCCCGCCTCACCCGGCTGCGCCCGAACGCGCGCCTGGTGGAGGACGAACTCGCGGGCGGGGCGCTGCCCTCCGGCGAGTGGTGGGTCCTGGATCCGGCCGAGGGAAACGTCAACCACCTGCACGCCCTGCCGGAGTGGGCGGTGACCGCCACTCTCGTGCGCGACAACCAGCCGGTGCTCACCGCGGTCCATCTGCCGTTGACCGGTGAGACCTACACCGCTCGCGTCGGCGCGGGCGCCCACCTCGACGGCCGCCCGCTGCACGTGTCCCCGACCACGGACCTCGGCCTGAGCCTCGTGGCCACCAGCCAGGCCAGGCCGGACGAGGACGAGGGCGTCGTGCGGCGCGTCGGCGCCTCGATCACCGCGATGCTCTTCGACGCGCTCGTGGTGCGCACCTCCGTGCCCGCCACCCTGCACCTGCTGAACCTGGCCGCGGGGCGGATCGACGCCTTCTGGCAGTTCGCCGGGGCCCGTGCGGACCTGCTTCCCGGGGCGCTGCTCGTCACCGAGGCCGGCGGGCGGATATCGGACGCCGAGGGCCGCCCCTGGACCCCGCAGAGCGAGAGCTTCCTGGCCGCAACGCCCGGCGTGCACACCGAAGCCGTCACCACGCTCTCCCGTTGACCGACGCCGAAAGGACCCCCTCACCATGACCACGATCGCCGTTCTCGGAAACGGCCACGTCGGCGGCAGCCTCGCCCTGGCCCTCACCCGGGCCGGGCACGAGGTGACCGTGGCGGACCGCTCACCGGGCTCCGCCGCCGACGCCGTCCGGACAGCGCGGATCGTCATCAACGCCACCCCGGGCGCCGGCTCGCTGGAACGGCTCGGGGCGTTGCGCGAGGAACTGCGGGGCAGGATCCTCGTGGACGTCTCCAACGCCACCGTCGACGGCCCGGACGGACTGCCAGCCGACCTGCTCTACCCGGGGTCGAGCCTCGCGGAGCGACTTCAGGAAGCGCTCCCCGGTACCCACGTCGTCAAGACGCTCAACACGATGCTCTACACGGTGATGACCGCGCCCGCCGCGCTCACCCAGGCACCGACCGCCTTCCTCTCCGGCGAGGACCCGGAGGCCAAGCAGGTCGTACGCGGGCTGCTCGCCGACCTCGGCTGGCACCAGGAGTGGATCACGGACCTCGGCGGCATCGGCACCGCGCGGGCCACCGAGGCCGCGATCCTGTTCGTACCGCACGTGATCCGGTCCAGCGGGTTCACGCCCTTCGCCGTCTCGATCACCCGCTGAAGCCTCGATCACCGCTGAAGCACGGTCCACCAGGACGGCCGAGCCCCTACGCCCCGCCCCGCAACCCGGCCCCCAGCCGTCGCAGCCCCTCCCCGATCTCCTCCGGTGTCTGCGTCACGAAGCACAGCCGCAGGGTCGACCGGTCGGGCTCGCCGGCGTAGAAGGGCGCCCCCGGGACGTAGGCCACGTCCCGGGTCACGACCTGCGGCAGCAGTGCGGTGGTGTCGTACGACGACGGCAGGCGCGCCCAGAGGAACATGCCGCCCTCGGGCCGGGTCCAGGTCGAGCCCGGGGGCAGGGCCTCGCCGAGCCCCGCCAGCATGGCGTCCCGGCGCTCGCCGTAGACCCCCGCGACCCGGCGCACATGGGCGTCGAGGTCCCGGTCGGCCAGATAGCGGGCCGCGGCGAGCTGGTTGACGGTCGGGGTGTGCAGGTCGGCGGCCTGCTTGGCGACCGCGCAGGCCCGGCGCAGCTCGCCGGGCGCCCGCAGCCAGCCGAGCCGCAGTCCGGGCGCCATCACCTTGGAGAAGGAGCCGAGCAGCACGACCCGGTCGCGGGCCTCCTCGTGAGCGGCGATCCACGGCACCCGCTCGCCCTCGAAGCGGAGTTCGCCGTAGGGGTCGTCCTCGACGATCCACAGCCCGCACCGCGCGGCCACGGACGCCACGGCGGCCCGGCGTGCGGCGGACATGGTCCGGCCCGTCGGGTTCTGGAACGTGGGCACGGTGTAGAGCAGCTTGGGCCGCTCCCGCAGCACGAGGTCCTCCAGGGCCGCGGGATCGGGCCCTTCCTCGTCGCCCGGCACGGCGACCACCCGGGCGCCCGCGAACCCGAAGGCCTGGAGGGCGGCGAGATAGCAGGGGCTCTCGACGAGGACCGTGTCTCCGGGTTCGATCAGGGCGGTGGCGAGGAGGGAGAGCGCCTGCTGGGAGCCGGTGGTGACGAGGACGTCGTTGGCGCCGGTGGCGAGCCCGCGCACCGACATCCGCTCGGCGAGGGCCGCCCGCAGCACGGGCTCCCCCTCGGTGGTGGAGTACTGGAGGGCCCGTGCGGGCATTTCCTCCAGCACCGCGCGGTAGGCCTCGGCGATCCCCGCCGCGTCGAACAGCTCGGGTGCCGGGAGCCCGCCCGCGAAGTTGATCACCTCGGGGCGGGCGGTGACGGCGAGGATGTCCCGTACGGGCGACCCGCCGACCGCCCGGGCCCGGGCGGCGAGCGGCGGCACGGAAGCGAACGTGGGCACCGTCATGACGGCTCCTTGGGCTGCGGACTGCGACGACAGGGTGCAGCGCAGCCTAGGGAACTAAGTGCCGTCTACAAGCACCTTTCCGCGATACGGACTCCGCCACCCGCACCACCCTCGCTAGGACTTCGTGCCGGTGGCCCCGTAGACGTTGATGTCGGCGTCCGTGACGTCGTTGATGTCGCGGTAGCGGATCTTCTCGATGTCGTCGAGCGCCTCGAAGTCCTCGGGCTCGATGGCGGGCGGCGCGGGCGCCGGGCCGGGGTGCCACCGGTGCACGGGCACGACCCCCGGCTCGTCCAGACGTACCCCCGGTACCTCGGTGAAGAACCGCTCCACCTCCGGCCTGGACCGGAACACGAAGGTGAACCCCCGCTCGGTGTACGTCCGCTGCACGGCGCGCATGGGCTCGGGATGCATCTCGTCGGTGAGATGACTGAGGATGACCCGGCTCCCCGCCGGCAGTGCCTCCACCAGCTCCCGCACGATGGGATAGGCCTGCTCGTCCTCGACGAAGTGCAGCAGGGCGACCAGTCCCAGGGCGATCGGCTGGTCGAAGTCGAGGGTCTTGGCGGCCTGTTCGAGGATCTGCGCGGGGTTCTTGAAGTCGGCGTCGATGTAGTCGGTACGCCCCTCGGGCCCACTGGTGAGCAGGGCCCGCGCGTGGGCCAGCACCACCGGGTCGTTGTCGACGTATACGACCCGCGTCTCGGGCAGGATGCGCTGGGCGATCTGGTGGACGTTCTCGGCGGTGGGCAGCCCGGTGCCGACGTCCAGGAACTGCCGGATCCCGTCCCGCCCGGCCAGCCGGCTCACGGCCCGGCGCATGAAGTCGCGGTTGTGGCGCACATCGAGGTAGCCGCGCGGGTTGGCGGCCAGCGCGGCGGCGGCTGCCGCACGGTCGACGGGGTAGTTGTCCTTGCCGCCGAGGAACACGTCGTAGACGCGGGCCGAGTGCGCCTTGGTCGTGTCGATCCGCCTGGCCATCTCGGCCGGATCCTGGCTCAGCGCGTCACCGGACATGGACGTCTCCCCTGTGAGTAGGTCCTTCAACGGACAACCACCGCGATGGTCAAGAACCTAACTCCCAGGGCGACTTGATGGTGCCCGATGCCCGACATGCCCCGTCCCGCATCCCACGAGGGCCGCTCGGGACACGACATCCGCGCAGGTCAGCCGGGCTCCCCCAAGCTCCCCGTCCCGAATCCCCCACCGGGTCTGGCGCACACCGCACCCGCCCCGCAACCTGATCCCATGCCCACCCGACCCCACATGCACCACGTCCGCACCGCCATGGTTCCGCTGACCCTCCTCGCCCTCCTCACCCTCTCGGGCTGCAAAGACGGCCAGGGCGTGCGCGACGAGGGCCCGGCCAAGGCCGGGCCGGCCGCCGTCGCCCCCGCGGAAAACGCGAAGGCCGCCCGGCACTGACCGGGCGGCCTCGAAGCGGAGTTACGGCATCACACGTGCGCCGGGGCCAGCTTCGGGTTCGGGCCGTACTTGTTGTCACCCGGCTCGCTGTCGAGCACGGAGAAGACGAACAGGGTGATGCCACCGACGAGCGGGACCAGGCCGAAGAGGATCCACCAGCCGCTGCGGCCGGTGTCGTGCAGACGGCGCGCGGTGACGGCGAGGCCGGGCAGCAGGAAGGCGATGTAGGGCAGGATCGGCAGCCACGACTGCTTGCTCACGAGGCCGAGGACCAGGAACACCACGTAGATGATCCCGGCGAACAGCGCGAACATCCAGTACTCCTTGCGGCGCGAACGACCGCTGAAGACCGCGTACTTCTTGAGTGCCTCGATGAACCAGCTCATGGTGGTGTCCCCCCAGGAATCGACATCCGGAACCGTTCCGAATGGATCAGGCCAGGCGCAGAAGATATGAACGATGTCGAGAACTCGTCAATTCGACGGATGTAAGCAGTCCATCAAGACAGGCACCTGTCACATCCCGACAAATCCACCCCGCCAGAAGCCCGATTCGGGACAGATCATACGAAGATCACCGACCGAACAGAACGGCGTTGTCCTGACGTTGGCCGGAACGAGCTCGGCCCGTATCCGGACCGAGCTCGAAACGTTGCCGTGACACGCCGTATCAACGCCCCCGTCAGCGCAGCTTCTGAGCCACCTCGGTCGCCCAGTAGGTGAGGATGTTCCGCGCCCCGGCCCGCTTGATTCCGGTCAGCGACTCCAGGATCGCCCGGTCCCGGTCGATCCAGCCCTTCTCGGCGGCGGCCTCGATCATCGAGTACTCACCCGAGATCTGGTACGCGGCCACCGGCACGTCCACGGCGTCCGCGACCCGCGCGAGGATGTCGAGATAGGGCCCGGCCGGCTTGACCATCACCATGTCGGCGCCCTCCTCCAGATCGAGGGCGAGCTCCCGCAGCGACTCGCGCGCGTTCGCGGGGTCCTGCTGATAGGTCTTGCGGTCACCCTTCAGCGAAGACCCGACGGCCTCACGGAAAGGGCCGTAGAAGGCGGAGGCGTACTTGGCCGTGTACGCGAGGATGGCCACGTCCTCCCGCCCGATCTGATCAAGGGCATCGCGAATGACCCCGATCTGACCGTCCATCATCCCGCTGGGCCCGACCACATGAGCGCCCGCGTCGGCCTGCACCTGAGCCATCTCGGCGTACCGCTCGAGGGTGGCGTCGTTGTCGACCCGGCCCTCGGCGTCCAGCACCCCGCAGTGCCCGTGATCGGTCGTCTCGTCGAGGCACAGGTCGGACATCACGAGCAGCTCGTCACCGACCTCGGCCCGCACGTCCCGGATGGCGACCTGGAGAATCCCGTCAGGGTCGGTCCCGGGCGTCCCGAGGCCGTCCTTCTTCTCCTCCTCGGGCACCCCGAACAGCATGATCCCGGACACCCCGGCGGCCACGGCCTCGACGGCGGCCTTCCTCAGACTGTCCCGGGTGTGCTGCACGACCCCGGGCATGGCCGCGATCGGCACGGGCTCACTGACGCCCTCCCGCACGAACGCCGGAAGGATGAAGTCAGCGGGGTCCAGCCGGGTCTCGGCGACCATGCGCCGCATGACGGGGTTGGTCCGCAGCCGCCGGGGCCGGGCACCGGGAAAGGATCCGTACATCGTCATACCCTCGAGGCTACGCCCGCCCCGTGACCCCCTTTACCGACGTGACGTCGGGAGGCCCAAGGGGGTGCCGGTCAGGCAGTCGGGCGGGTGCGGGTGCGTTGTGGCTCGTCGCGCAGTTCCCCGCGCCCCTGGGGGGTGCAGGCGGCCTGCGCCACGGATTTCAGGGGCGCGGGGAACTGCGCAAAAAACGCCAGCCCCCACGCACCCGCACCCGCCGAACAACCTCAGGTGGTCGACCGCCGACGCCGCGCCCCCGGCCGCCGCTCACTCGGCCGCGTCACCGGATCGCCCGCCTCCACCGCCGCCGCCCGCCGCTTCAGCCCGAAGTCCGCGAGCGCCTCGGCCAGCCGATGCACCGACGGCTCAGGAGCCATCACATCCACCCGCAGCCCATGCTCCTCGGCGGTCTTGGCCGTCGCAGGCCCGATACAGGCGATCACCGTCACGTTGTGCGGCTTCCCCGCGATACCCACCAGGTTCCGCACGGTCGACGACGAAGTGAAGAGCACGGCATCGAACCCGCCCCCCTTGATCGCCTCCCGCGTCTCCGCCGGCGGCGGCGACGCCCGCACGGTCCGGTACGCCGTGACGTCGTCGACCTCCCACCCGAGCTCGATGAGCCCGGCGACCAGCGTCTCCGTGGCGATGTCGGCCCGCGGCAGGAACACCCGGTCGATCGGGTCGAACACCGGGTCGTACGGCGGCCAGTCCTCAAGGAGCCCCGCGGCCGACTGCTCACCGCTCGGCACGAGATCAGGCTTCACACCGAACGCGATCAACGCCTTCGCCGTCTGCTCCCCCACCGCGGCGACCTTGATCCCCGCGAAGGCACGGGCATCGAGCCCGTACTCCTCGAACTTCTCCCGCACCGCCTTCACCGCGTTGACCGAGGTGAACGCGATCCACTCGTAGCGCCCGGTGACGAGCCCCTTGACGGCCCGCTCCATCTGCTGCGGCGTCCGCGGCGGCTCGACGGCGATCGTCGGCACCTCGTGCGGCACGGCCCCGTAGGACCGCAGCTGGTCGGAGAGCGACGCCGCCTGCTCCTTCGTACGCGGTACGAGCACCCGCCACCCGAACAGCGGCTTGGACTCGAACCACGACAACTGCTCGCGCTGAGCCGCGGCGGACCGCTCACCGACCACGGCTATCACCGGCCGCCCGCCCTCGGGCGAGGGCAGCACCTTGGCCTGCTTGAGCGTCTGGGCGATGGTGCCCAGCGTCGCCGTCCAGGTCCGCTGCCGGGTCGTCGTACCGGCGACGGTGACCGTCATCGGGGTGTCGGGCTTGCGCCCGGCCGCGACCAGCTCACCGGCGGCGGCGCCGACGGAGTCCAGGGACGTCGACACGACCACGGTCCCGTCGGACGCCCCCACCTCCGTCCAGCACCGGTCGGAGGCCGTGCGCGCGTCGACGAACCGCACGTCCGCGCCGTGCGCGTCCCGCAGCGGCACGCCGGCGTACGCGGGCACGCCGACGGCCGCGGCGACACCGGGCACGACCTCGAACGGCACGCCCGCGCGGGCGCAGGCCAGCATCTCCTCGGCGGCGTACGCGTCGAGTCCGGGGTCCCCGGACACCGCACGGACGACCCGCCTGCCGCCCCGCGCGGCCTCCATGACAAGATGTGCCGCATCCCGTACAGCGGGGGCAGGGGCGGTTGTTGACGTGCTGTCAACAACTGTCAGTTGGGGCGCGCCCGTGCCCGGAACCGGAGCCGAAGGCGACTCCGTGTCCGTGTTCACGACGGCGACGCCCGACCGAGCGTGGACGCGCACGACGTCGAGCACTTCGTGCCCGGCGACGAGGACGTCCGCGTTCGTGAGCGCCTCCACGGCGCGCAGAGTCAGCAGTCCCGGATCTCCGGGTCCGGCACCGAGGAAGGTGACGTGCCCGTGTTCAGGACCGGCGGGAAGGGTGGTGGGGCTCACTGTGCTCGCTCCCCCATCAGACCGGCCGCGCCCTCGGCAAGCATGCCGGCCGCGAGTTCACGGCCGAGCGCCATTGCTTGGTCGTACGTCTCGGGCACGGGACCGGTGGTGGACAACTGCACCATGCGAGAGCCGTCGGTCGTGCCGACGACGCCCCGCAGGCGCATTTCCTTGACAATCTGCCCGTCGGCCAGAAGGTCGGCCAGCGCGCCCACAGGGGCGGAGCAGCCGGCCTCCAGGGCGGCGAGCAGTGACCGTTCGGCGGTCACGGCGACCCGCGTGAACGGGTCGTCGAGCTCGCCGAGCGCTGCGATCAGGTCCGCGTTGTCCGCGGTGCACTCGATCGCGAGTGCTCCCTGGCCGGGAGCGGGCAAAACTGTGTCGACCGAGAGGAAATCGGTCACTTCGTCGATACGGCCGATGCGCTGCAAGCCCGCCGCGGCGAGCACCACCGCATCAAGCTCACCATCGCTCACGAACCGCACCCGGGTGTCGATGTTCCCCCGGATCGCAACCGTCTCGATATCAAGCCCGTGCGCGCGGGCGTACGCGTTCAGCTGGGCCATGCGCCGGGGCGAGCCGGTGCCGATGCGCGCGCCTCGGGGCAGGTCGGTGAACTTCAGCTCGTCCCGGGCGACGATGACGTCCCGCGGGTCCTCGCGCGGCGGTACGGCGGCCAGCGCCAGCTCGTCCGGCTGCCCGGTCGGCAGGTCCTTCAGCGAGTGCACCGCGAGGTCGACCTCGCCCTTGAGCAGGGCTTCGCGCAGCGCGGTCACGAACACGCCCGTGCCGCCGATCTGCGCGAGCGCCTCCCTGGACACATCGCCGTACGTGGTGATCTCGACGAGCTCGACGGGCCGCCCGGTCACCTGGCTCACGGCCTTGGCGACCTGCCCGGACTGGGCCATGGCGAGTTTGCTCCGCCTGGTCCCGAGCCGTAGCGCCTTGGTACTCATGCCGACCCTCGGCCTTCCTCATCGGTGGTGCTGTCCTCGGCGCGGGAGACGGCGGCCACCGTCTCGGGGTCGAGGTCGAACAGGGTTCGCAGCGCGTCCGCGTACCCGGCACCACCGGGCTCGGCCGCGAGTTGCTTGACCCGTACGGTCGGCGCGTGCAGCAGCTTGTCGACGACGCGCCGCACGGTCTGCGTGATCTCGCTGCGCTGCTTGTCGTCGAGGCCGGGCAGCCTCCCGTCGAGCCGCGCGATCTCACCGGCGACGACATCGGCGGCCATGGTCCGCAGCGCGACGACGGTCGGCGTGATGTGCGCGGCCCGCAGCGCGGCCCCGAACGCGGCGACCTCGTCGGCGACGATACGGCGGACCTGGTCGACGTCGGCCGCCATGGGAGCGTCGGCCGAGGCCTCGGCGAGCGACTCGATGTCGACGAGCCGCACGCCGGTGAGGCGGTGCACGGCGGCGTCGATGTCCCGGGGCATGGCGAGGTCGAGCAGGAAGAGCGAGGGAACGGGCCGCGGGATCTCGGCGACGGGCTCCGGCTTGCGCCGCTCGGGCACCCGCCCGATGACGGCGGCGGTGGCGGCGAGCGCGGCGATGGCGTCGGCCTCCGCGAGCGGATCGACGAGAGCGACGGCCCCCTGCGGCCTCGGGGCGTTGTCCACCCAGGCGGCATGCTGCTCCAGCTCGGAAGCAGCCATCCCGGCAACAGCGGCCTCACCGAGCACGGAGAACCCGGGGGTGGCCTGGATGGGGGCCAGGTCAAGGGGACAGTTCTCTTCGGCCGCGGAGCCTGCGGGCAGTCGTGCCGCTGGGGCGGCTCCCGACCCGAAGCGGGGCGGCACCTCGCCGGCGCCGGGCTGTGTGTCCAGCCCCCGGCCGGCAGCAACAGCCTCAGCCGTCAGAACAAGGCCCGTCGCCCCCGTACAGGACACCACGACATCGGCACGTGTCAGCTCGTCCGGCACCGAATCCATCGGTACCGCACGGGCAACCACGTCCGAGTCGGCCGAGTCGTTGAGGATCTCCGCCAGCCGCTCGGCCCGCTCAGCCGTACGGTTGGCGATCACGACCTCGGAAACGCCGACCCGCGCAAGCGTCGCCGCAGCCAGCGAGGACATCGACCCGGCCCCGATGACCAGCGCCTTCTTACCAAGAGCCCAGTCCTGCACGGCCGTACCGGAAGCAAGCTGCTCCAGTCCGAACGTGACCAGCGACTGCCCGGCCCGGTCGATCCCGGTCTCGGAGTGCGCCCGCTTGCCGACCCGCAGGGCCTGCTGGAAGAGGTCGTTCAGCAGCCGGCCGGCGGTGTGCAGCTCCTGCGCCCGGGCCAGGGAGTCCTTTATCTGCCCGAGGATCTGCCCCTCCCCGACGACCATGGAGTCGAGCCCGCAGGCCACGGAGAACAGGTGGTGGACCGCCCGGTCCTCGTAGTGCACGTACAGATAGGGAGTGAGCTCGTCGAGCCCCACCCCGCTGTGCTGGGCGAGCAGCGTGGACAGTTCGGCCACACCCGCGTGGAACTTGTCCACGTCGGCGTACAGCTCGATCCGGTTGCAGGTGGCGAGCACCGCGGCCTCGGTGGCCGGCTCCGCGGCGACCGTGTCCTGGAGCAACTTCACCTGCGCATCGGCATGCAGGGCCGCCCGCTCGAGCACGCTGACCGGTGCGCTGCGGTGGCTCAGTCCGACGACGAGGAGACTCATGCCGGCATCACGGCGGGTACGTCCCCGTCAGGCCCTTGGTCGGATGCGGAGGCGGCAGCGGATGCGGGGGCGGACGCACCGCGGCCCGCCGCGGCGACCGGACCCGCTCCGTCGGACGAGCCCGCGGCGGCCTCCTCGCCGGCCTTCCGCTGCTCGTGGAAGGCGAGGATCTGCAACTCGATGGAGAGGTCGACCTTGCGCACGTCCACGCCGTCCGGCACGGACAGCACGGTCGGCGCGAAGTTCAGGATGGAGGTGACCCCGGCGGCCACGAGCCGGTCGCAGACGGGCTGGGCGGCACCGGCGGGGGTCGCGATGACACCGATGGACACGCCGTTGTCCTCGATGATCTTTTCCAGGTCGTCCGAGTGCTGCACCGGGATGCCCGCGACGGGCTTGCCGGCCATCGCCGGATCGGCGTCGATCAGCGCCGCCACACGGAATCCACGGGACGCGAAGCCGCCGTAGTTGGCGAGCGCGGCACCGAGATTACCGATACCGACGATCACAACCGGCCAGTCCTGGGTCAGGCCGAGTTCGCGGGAGATCTGGTAGACGAGATACTCGACGTCGTAGCCGACACCGCGCGTTCCGTAAGAACCCAGGTAAGAGAAATCCTTGCGCAGCTTCGCGGAGTTGACCCCCGCGGCCGCGGCCAGTTCCTCGGAGGAGACCGTGGGTACCGAGCGCTCCGACAGTGCGGTCAGCGCGCGGAGGTACAGCGGAAGCCTGGCGACGGTGGCCTCGGGAATCCCTCGGCTACGGGTCGCCGGTCGGTGAGTTCGGCCAGTTGCCACGGTGCTCCTGCGGGTAGAGCGGGGCTGTGGGCGGTCATGCGTCCCCGGACCGCCCCGTCGAATGCAGGCTATGTCTTTGTGAACGCGTGCACAAAGATGGTGTCCGATTTGCCCGGCCAACGTGACCGGGGTCACGCGCGTCTCTCTCGGAGGCAAAACCGCACACTTCCCTCATCAATCTCGCCCCCGGGACCACATCGCCATCGATCCTAAGCGACCAACGGGACCAGTTAGACTAGTCGGTCAGGGCCTTGCGGAGGCGGTTCTCGTCCACCCGCCAGAAGGTGTGCTGCTCGCCGTCGACGAGCACGACGGGGATCTGCTCCCAGTACTGGTCGTGGAGTTGAGGATCCTGGTCGATGTCCTTGTACTCCCAGGAAACCCCGAGATCTCCACACACCTTCTCGATCACCGACTGTGCGTCATCACACAGATGGCAGCCCGGCTTGCGGATCAGGGTGACGAGCCGGTCCTCGGGGGCCCGGCCCTGCTTGCGGCGGAAGATGGGACTCATGCGGCCCATTCTCCCGCCTGATTAACGGCCGAGTCTCGGAGAGTTCACACCCTCCAAACCTCACGACTCCGGAACCCCCGAACAAACTGGCTATGCTCACGCCATGGCCGCTCTCGGATGGCTCACTCCCCGTAGGCGCTCCGCCACGGCGCGGAGCGTGTTGGCAGGCGAGGCCTCGGCGGAGGCCGCGCGCAAGTCGGTGCCCGCCGAGGAACCCGCGTTCCCGGTCCTCGGCGACGACAAGGCCGCCGCCTTCTTCGACCTGGACAACACCGTGATGCAAGGCGCGTCCCTCTTCCACTTCGGGCGCGGCCTGTACAAGCGGAAGTTCTTCGAGACGCGCGACCTCGCCCGCTTCGCCTGGCAGCAGGCCTGGTTCCGGCTGGCCGGCTCCGAGGACCCCGAGCACATGCAGGAGGCCCGCGACTCCGCACTGTCCATCGTCAAGGGCCACCGCGTCGCCGAACTCCAGTCGATCGGCGAGGAGATCTACGACGAGTACATGGCCGAGCGCATCTGGCCGGGCACCCGTGCCCTCGCGCAGGCCCACCTGGACGCCGGCCAGAAGGTGTGGCTGGTCACCGCGGCGCCGGTGGAGATCGCCCAGGTGATCGCGCGACGCCTCGGCCTCACCGGCGCGTTGGGCACGGTCGCGGAGTCGGTGGACGGCGTCTACACCGGCAAGCTGGTCGGTGAGCCGCTGCACGGCCCCGCTAAGGCGGAGGCGGTGCGCGCCCTGTCGGCGGCGGAGGGCCTGGACCTGTCCCGCTGCGCCGCCTACAGCGACAGCCACAACGACATCCCGATGCTCTCCCTGGTCGGCCACCCCTACGCCATCAACCCGGACTCCAAGCTGCGCAAGCACGCCCGTCAACTGGACTGGCGGCTGCGCGACTACCGCACCGGCCGCAAGGCCGCGAAGGTCGGCATCCCCGCGGCGGCCGGAGTGGGCGCGGTGGCCGGGGGCACGGCGGCGGCGATCGCTCTGCACAAGCGCCGCCGCTAGCCAGGCAAACACACCGATCCCCGGGTTTTACCGGCGTAACGCCGTGTCCAGCGACATTGGCTGCACACGGCCACAACACGCCCCCTTCCCTGACGGAACGTGACCGCTTTCGATCAACAAGCGGTCACTCTGCGGTACTTGATGGGGCATCAATCGGTTACAGAAGCGACGTAATCGATGAATAGAGCAACTGGGTGTAGCAGGGCCTGCACTAAGCGTTATTCTCCTCAGACGCAATCCGGTACCCCTTCCGTCGCTACGACGGGTGAACGGTCCCGCACTGCACGTGATGGAAGCTCTGCCTCTGGGAGTCCCGTGTACCCACACGTCGGGGTTGACGCCTCGGGCCTGGCTACGCTGCGCGCAACGGTCCAAGACCTGTTGCGCGGCTTCGTCCCCACCGCGTACGCCGTCCCCGCCCTCGCCGTAGCCACGGCACCGATCGGCCCGTGCTACGCACTGGCCGAAGGTTCCGCGGCCGTCGGCAGACGAGGGCGTTCGACCGGTGCCGCAACGGCCCGCCGTCCGGCCGCGGACAGCGACAGCGCCCGCATGATGGACCTGGTCGAACGCGCCCAGGCCGGCGAGGCCGACGCCTTCGGCCGCCTGTACGACCAGTACAGCGACACGGTGTACCGGTACATCTATTACCGGGTAGGAGGTAAGGCCACCGCCGAGGACCTGACGAGCGAGACGTTCCTGCGCGCGCTGCGCAGGATCGGCACCTTCACCTGGCAGGGCCGCGACTTCGGCGCCTGGCTCGTCACCATCGCGCGCAACCTCGTCGCCGACCACTTCAAGTCGAGCCGCTTCCGGCTCGAGGTCACCACCGGCGAGATGCTCGACGCCAACGAGGTGGAGCGCTCTCCGGAGGACTCCGTCCTGGAGTCGCTCTCCAACGCCGCGCTGCTCGACGCCGTCCGCCGGCTCAACCCGCAGCAGCAGGAGTGCGTGACCCTCCGTTTCCTCCAGGGCCTCTCGGTCGCCGAGACCGCCCGGGTCATGGGCAAGAACGAGGGTGCCATCAAGACCCTCCAGTACCGGGCCGTCCGCACCCTGGCCCGGCTCCTCCCGGACGACGCCCGCTGAGAGCACCCGTCCGCGCACACCCGGTAATCGCCAACTCGCTCTCGGTGAAAGTCCGTTGACTCCGCGATCCGATCATCCGCAGTCCGTAACCCAAGTGCCGCGCCGCTCGTTGTGCGGGATGCAGGCTCCCTGTGGTCACTCCCTGGCCGACTTCGATCACCCGATCGAGTGCTTGTGGTCAGGGTGTGCAACCCTCAGGACCCCCTGGGGAGTCGACCGTCATGACGAGAGGAGGTGCCGCCAGTGATCGCGAACGTATCGGCGCACCGGCGGGCGAACGCCTTCGCCCAGGCCCTGGAGGAGCAGTCCGACCGGGACCCGGCGGCCGAGCAGTCCGAAGGACAGCAGCCGGCCGCCGCGGAGCACTCCGGGCAGGACCGCCTGCTGACCCTCGCGGAGTGTCTCGGCGAGCTGCCCAGGCCCGAGCTGGACCCCGAGGTCAAGGTCGTCCAGCGGGCCCAGCTGGTGGCCGCGATGGAGGCCATGCTGCTGGAGGGCACCGTGGGCGAGCCCGCGGTCCCCGAGCAGCGCTCCCACCGGGCCAAGGGCGCGCACCGGGCGAGTGGGCTGGGCAAACTGCGACCGCGTTCCCGGCTCACCAAGGGCCTGGCCGCGGGCGGTCTGAGCGTCGGCGTGGCCGCCGGTGCCTTCGGCGGAGTCGCCGCGGCCAGCTCGGACGCGCTGCCGGGGGACTCCCTGTACGGCCTCAAGCGCGGCATCGAGGACTTCAAGCTCAACTACCTGTCCGACGGGGACGACGAGCGCGGTGTCGCCTACCTCGACCAGGCCTCCACCCGGCTGAACGAGGCACGTCGGCTCATGGAGCGCGGCCGGGGCGGCCACCTCGACCACGAGTCCCTGGGCGAGATCCGCCGCACCCTGTCCGGCATGCAGCACGACGCCTCCGAGGGCCACCGGCTGCTGCACGAGGCGTACGAGCGCGACCCGAACTCGCTGGGGCCCATCCAGGCCCTGGCCGGTTTCTCCCGCTCGCACCGAGAGGCCTGGGGCGCGCTCCGCGAGCGGCTCCCCGTGCAGCTCGGCGATGTCAGCCAGCAGGTCTCCTCGGTCTTCGACGCCATAGACGAAGAGGTCGCCCCGCTCCAGTCCCTGCTCCCCGAGACGCCCACGCAGAGCGGCGGCAAGGGCGGCGGTCCGGGCCAGGGCTCCGGTTCGAGCTCCTCGGACACCTCGACAGGCACCGACCGCTCCACGCCCCCGGGCTCCGGCGGCTCCACCGAGCACCAGGGCGGCAGCCCCGGCAACGCGTCCCCGTCCGGCAACCAGGACGACGGCCTCCTGGGCGGCAGCACCGGCGGCCTCCTGGACCCCCCGAAGTCCAGCGGCACCACCAGCCCGACCTCCCCGTCCCCCTCGGCCGACCCGGACGTCACCCTCCCCCCGCTCCTCCCCGGCCTCCTCCCCGGCCTGGGCATCAACGGCGAGGAAGCCAACTAGCTCTTCCAGCACGACTGTGGGGGCGCCCTGTGCAGAGAGGGCGCCCCCACAGTCGTACCGCCAACCCCCTCAGAAGAACACCGACCGCCGCTGCACCAAAAGCTTGTAGAGCGTGTGCTGGATCTGTTCCCTGACCTGGTCCGTCAGGTTGAACATCAGCATCGGGTCCTCCGCCGCCTCCGGCGGATAGCCGTCCGTGGGGATCGGCTCACCGAACTGGATCGTCCACTTGGTCGGCAGGGGAACCGCACCCAGCGGACCCAGCCACGGGAAGGTCGGCGTCAGCGGAAAGTACGGGAACCCGAGCAGGCGGGCCAGCGTCTTCGCGTTGCCGATCATCGGGTAGATCTCCTCCGCGCCCACGATCGAGCACGGGATGATCGGAGCCCGGCGACGCAGGGCCGTGGAGACGAACCCGCCCCGGCCGAAGCGCTGGAGCTTGTACCGCTCGCTGAACGGCTTGCCGATGCCCTTGAAGCCCTCCGGCATCACCCCGACCACCTCGCCCTGCCCCAGCAGCCGCTCCGCGTCCTCCGCGCAGGCCAGGGTGTGGCCCAGCTTGCGGGCGAGTTCGTTGACCACCGGCAGCATGAACACCAGGTCCGCCGCGAGCAGCCGTAGATGCCGCCCCGCGGGGTGGTGGTCGTGGACGGCGACCTGCATCATCAGCCCGTCCAGCGGCAGCGTCCCGGAGTGGTTGGCGACGATCAGCGCCCCGCCCTCCGCCGGGATGTTCTCGACGCCCTTCACCTCGACCCGGAAGTACTTCTCGTACACCGGCCGCAGCAGCGACATCAGGACCTGGTCGGTGAGTTCCTCGTCATAGCCGAAGTCGTCGACCTCGTAGTCCCCCGTGAGCCGCCGGCGCAGGAAGTTCAGGCCCCCCGCGATCCGCCGTTCCAGACCGCCCTCGTCGTTCGCCTGCTGCGGCGGCTGTTCCTCACGCGTCACAGGAACATCATCCTGCGCCGGGGCCGCGCTGGGCAGGGGCTGGACCTCACGGACCGGCCCGGGCTCGGGGCCCTTGCGCCGGCTCCCCCCGCTCCGGCGCCGCTGCGGCCGCTGCACGGCGCCCGCGCGGGACCGGTCGTCGTCGAACGGAATGACCTTGGCGTCCGCCATCGTTGATGCGCTCCTCAGTTGGCGCTCTGCGTCGAGCTGGCGCTCTGCGTCGGGGGGTGGCCGGCACCGGCGAGCGGCGGCAGCGCGGCGATCCGGTCGACGGCCCCCGCGACGGCCTCCGGCGGCACCAGCCCCGGGCCCTGGCTGCGCGCGAAGTCCGCGAAGGTCTCGGCCGTCGTGTACTTCGGCCGGAATCCGAGCGTCTCACGCATCTGGACCGTCGACACGACCCGGCCGTGCGTGAGCAACCGGATCTGCTCGGGCGAGAAGTCCGTCATCCCCAGCGTACGCACCAGCGACCCGGCCCACGTGACGGCCGGCAGCAGCAGCGGCACGGTGGGCCGGCCCAGTCGCCGCGAACACTGCGACAGCAACAGCACGCCGTCGCCCGCGATGTTGAAGGTGCCGCTGTTGAGCGTGCCCCGCGCCGGCTCGTGCGAGGCGATCCTGAGCACCTCGATCACATCGTCCTCGTGCACGAACTGGAGCCGCGGGTCGTACCCGAACACGGTCGGCAGCACCGGCAGCGCGAAGTACGAGGCGAGCGGGGTGTCCGTGGTCGGCCCCAGGATGTTCGCGAACCGCAACACGCACACGGCCACGTCAGGACGCCTGCGCGCGAACCCGCGCACATATCCCTCGACCTCGACCGCGTCCTTGGCGAACCCGCCGGAGGGCAGCGACTTGGCCGGCGTGGTCTCCGTGAACACGGCCGGATCGCGCGGCGCGGACCCGTACACGTTGGTGCTGGACTTCACCACGAGCCGCTTCACGTTCGGCGACTTCTGGCAGGCACCGAGCAGCTGCATGGTGCCGATGACGTTGGTCTCCTTGACCGTGGTCCGGCTCCCGCTGCCGAGCGCCATCGCCGTCACGTCCAGGTGGACGACGGTGTCGGCGGCCGTCTCGGCCAGGACCCGGGCGATACCGGGCTGCCTGATGTCCGCCTGGATGAAGTCGGCGCCGCCCAGATGATGTTCGGGCGCGACCGCGTCCACGGCGATCACACGGTCCACCTGCGGGTCACGCTGGATGCGTCGTACGAAGCGGCCGCCCAGCTGTCGGGCCACTCCGGTCACGAGCACGACCTTTCCCAAGATCAGCGCCTTCCTTCCAGCCGTGGTCCAGCCCTGGTGCCGTCCCGATACGACACCGGTCCTGTGCCGCGTTCCCCGTGTGCCGCCAACTTAGCGGTTCGATGTTGCGCTGTGATGACCGCCCACTGCGCGAGGTGACGACATCCGGCCCACCGCCACCCTCCGGACACGCATGTGGCCCCCCACCGGCATTGGGTGGGGGGCCACAGACACGCTGCTTGCGCGGCGTCGCCTTACTTCTTGTTGCGACGCTGAACGCGCGTGCGCTTGAGCAGCTTGCGGTGCTTCTTCTTGGCCATCCGCTTGCGCCGCTTCTTGATAACAGAGCCCACGACTACCCTCGCTCACTTCTCATCACTCGGTGCTGGGCATCATGGGCCCACACGACCTACGAGGGGCTAGCCTACCCGTCCGAGCGCTGAGGTCGTAATCGAGGTGAACCGGGGAGATCGGGCAGGGGGTCCACGAGTGCCCTGAGGCCCCCATGACCTCCCCGGAACCTCGCCGTCAGGCTGTCTCCACCCCCACGTAACTCTCGCGGAGGTACTCGTGAACCGCGTTCTCGGGGACGCGGAAGGACCGCCCCACCCTGATCGCGGGCAGATGACCGCTGTGCACCAAGCGGTACACGGTCATCTTCGACACTCGCATCACCGAGGCGACCTCCGCCACGGTAAGGAACTGAACCTCGCTCAGAGGCCTCTGCTCAGCAGCCATGACACACCTGAACCTTCCGCACTCGACGGCCACCGGCTTCCCCTTCCGGTGACTCTTCGTCGCTGCGTGCTCACTCCCCAATGTAGGGGCGGGTGATGCAAGTGGGGAAGAGGTGCACCCATCGGCGGCCTACTGTGACAGACACGCTCGATTGAGTACGTAGCGGGTCAGCGGCCGGTAGTAAGCGGACCGCACGGCGTCATCAAGTGGAACGACTACGGACACGACCCCCTCGGCCTCGCCCACGAAGAGCGCGGGGTCATCCGTATCCGCGAGACCAATGGCCTCAAACCCCAGCTGACCTGCTCCGCAGACCCATCCGTGATCCCCGATCACGAGCCCGGGAAGCGGCCCGCCGCTCTCCGCGGCGGCCGCGAGGGCGGTACGAACCGGCAGCGGTGAGTGCGTGTGTGCGCCCGGCTCACCACCGGAGCCCTTCCCGTCCGCTCCCCGCACGAGCGCGACTCCTCGTACGTAGCGAAGGTTGTGCATGCGTAGACCGAACCGGGTCGTTATGTCGACACGGCGACCATGCGCAGGGGTGAGGACGGTACATCCCGCCGCCGAGAGAGCGTCCGCGAGAGCGGCGTAGAACCCGAGCAGCCGGTGCGGATGCCCCGTCCCGATCAGCACGGGACCGCTGCGCTGGGCAACCGCGGCGAGCCGCAGCGCGAAGGCATCGAGCGCGGCAAGGGTCCGCTCAGGATCGATCACATCCTGGCCAGTTGTACACCTCGGATCGCTCGAAACCCCGCACTTGTCCGCCATGAGCCCGAGCAAGTCCCGCTCACTCCACGACCTCTCGGGGTCGATCCCGATCAACACCCGAGGATCCCGAGCCGCGAACAACCGATAGCTCCGCAGACTCACCTCCCGCGAGGTGGCCACGGTCCCGGCCAGCCGAGCGGCCAGCAGATGGGCGCGCAGAGCGCCGGTGCTCAACACGATGGCGATGGTGGCGGATGGAGGGTGAGGAGGGTGGCGGAACAGGAAAACACCGCACAGTCGGAGTAGTCAGGGGCGCGGGACTGTGTCGATATGCGGCTCCGCCGCGTGGGCGCGACAAGCCACAACGCACCCGCAGCCGCCGGACGACACAGCGAGGCACCCCCTTGGGCGTCGCTCAGGCCAACAACCCTCGCAACGGAAAAACCGCCCGCCGCGTGGCCAACACCGCCTGATCCAGCCGATCCGCAGGGTCGTACCCCGCATCCCACTCCGCGAACGACACCGGCCACCGCCCGTCCGTCATCCGCGCCGGCGCCAACTGCCGCGTCCGCGCGAACACTTCCTGCCGCCACCCCTCGGGGATCATCGCCTCGGGCTCGATCTCCCGCCCCGCCGCGATCCCCACGAGATGCGTCCACGACCGGGGCACGACATCCACCACGGCGTACCCCCCACCCCCCAGCGCGATCCACTTGCCCCCGGCATACGAGTGCGCCAGCTCATGGCAGGCCACCTGCACGGCCCGCTGCGCGTCCAACGACACCGCGAGATGCGCGAGCGGATCCTCGAAATGCGTATCCGCCCCGTGCTGGGTCACCAGCACATCCGGGCGGAAATCAGCGATCAGCTCCGGCACCACGGCGTGGAAGGCCCGCAACCACCCCGCGTCCCCCGTCCCCGCCGGCAGCGCCACGTTCACCGCGCTGCCCTCGGCCGAGTCCGCCCCGGTCTCCTCCGGCCAGCCGGTCTGCGGGAACAGCGTCCGGGGATGCTCGTGCAGGGAGATCGTCAGCACCCGGGGATCCTCCCAGAACGCCGCCTGCACCCCGTCCCCGTGATGCACGTCGACGTCCACATAGGCGACCCGCGAGGCACCCAGCTCCAGCAGCCGCGCGATCGCGAGCGAGGCGTCGTTGTAAATACAGAACCCGGACGCTCCCCCCGGCATCGCGTGGTGCAGCCCGCCCGCGAAGTTCACCGCGTGCAGCGCGTCCCCCCGCCACACGGCCTCCGCCGCCCCCACCGACTGCCCGGCGATCAGCGCGGAGACCTCGTGCATCCGCTCGAAGGCCGGATCGTCCATGGTCCCCAGCCCGTACGACTGGTCGGCGGCCCCCGGATCCACGGAGGCCGCCTTCACGGCCTCGACGTAGTCCTCCCGGTGCACGAGCCGCAGCGTCGACTCGCCCGCCGCCTTCGCGGCCACGACCTCCACGTCCCGGTCCAGCCCGAAGGCGTCCACCAGGCGCCGGGTCAGATCCAGCCGGACCGGATCCATCGGATGGTCCGGACCGAAGTCATAGCCCGTTACTGCCTCGTCCCACATCAGCTGTGCGCGGCCGCTCATGCCCGCCACCGTATCGGTCCGGTTGAGCGGCGAACGACTTGGCGTACACCAGCGTCACCAGCACCAACACCATCGGCACCAGCATGGCCCCGCGATAGCTCCACGTGTCTCCCAGGGCGCCCACCAACGGCGAACCGACCAGAAACCCGACGTAGTTGAAGACATTGAGCCGGGCCACCGCCGCGTCCGACGCCCCCGGGAACAGCCGTCCGGCCGCCGCGAAGGTCTGCGGCACCAGCACACACAGCCCCATCCCCAGCAGCGTGAACCCGAGCATCCCGACCCACGGCCCGGGCGCCACGGCCACCACCGCGAACCCCCCGGCCGCCACCAACGCCCCCAGCCGTACGACCGCCACCGCCCCGAACCGCCGTACCCCGAAGTCCCCGACGGCCCGCCCGATCAGCGTGGTCACCATGTACACGTTGTACGGCACGGTGGCGAGCTGCTCCGAACTCCCCAGCACGTCCTGGAGGTACTTCGCGCTCCAGTTGGAGACCGTGGAGTCACCGATGTACGCGAAGGTCATCACCAGGCACAGCGGCAGCAGCAGCTTGAAGACGATCGGCTCCGCGCCTCCCGCCTTCTCCTCCACGGCGGTCCCGTCGCCGTCGACGTACCAGCGGCTGCCCACCAGGCACAGCGGCAACAGCACCGCCACGACCGGCAGGTAGGACACGAACAGCGCGAGATGCCAGTGCGCCCCCACCCACGCCAGCGAGGCCCCCACGATCCCGCCCAGGCTGAACACCGCGTGGAAGCTGAGCATGATGCTGCGCCCGTACGCCCGCTGGAGGCTCACCCCCAGCATGTTCATGGACGCGTCGAGCATGCCCACGGCGAGCCCGAACGCGGCCAGCGAGACACCGAGCCCGACCGTCGAGTCCCCGGCCCCCACCCCGAGCAGCGCCAGGAGCACGACCGGCTGGGCGAACCGCAGCAGCCGGCTGGGCGGTATCCGCTTCACCAGCTGCTCGGTCGACACGCTCCCGACCCCGGCGAGGATCGGCACGGCCGCCAGGAAGGCGGGCAGCAGCGCGTCGGAGACCCCGTACCGGTCCTGGATCGCCGGGATCCGCGTCACCAGCAGAGCGAAGGCGACACCTTGCGCGAAGAAGCTGAACGCCAAAGAGGCCCTACCGCGCCGCAGCACATCTGTCATGGCGGCGAGCGTAGGGCCCCAACGTACTCGTGGGTAGATCCAGCCAAAGGTGAATTTCCCTCAGCTTTACCGGTCTTTACCTGGCGAGGGCGACCTCGGGCATCGCGGGAGCGTGGTTCTTCGTCTCGGCGATCAGCATCCGGGCCATCGGTCCGGCGCCCAGCGCCCCGCTGACCAGGAATGCCACCGCCATCGACGCGACCATGACCACGGACCCGAGCCACACCATCGTGTCCACCGGCAGCGTGTACGCCCCCACGACCCGCCCCACGCACTCCGCCAGCAGAACGACACCCCACACCACGGAGAACCGCCGCTCCGCCCGCCGGAAGTCCGCCGACCCGGCCTGGAGCCGCGCCCACGCCGTCTCACGCTCGGCGATCCCCTTCACCAGCCAGGGCTTCATGCCGGCGGTCATCATCGGCTTGCCCAGCGCGACGGAGACGAGGATGCCGATCCCGATGACACTGCTGACCCCGCTGTCCTTGGCGAGCATCAGCCGCGGGTCCCCGGCGACGAAGCTGAGGAGCAGCCCCACGACGTTCACGACGAGGATCAGCGCGGCGAAAGCGTTGACCGTCCGCTCCCGCACCACGCTCCAGACGGTCCGCACCGCGGGCACGACACTGCTGAGGCCGAGGGCCATCAGCGTGCTCATACCGAGCCCGTCCTTGAGGAGGTAGTACGCCCCGATCGGCACAGCCACGTCCACGATGAGGGGAGTCAGGTTCGCGTGCTTCGAGTTCGTCTTCGTCGTCATGCCCTCAGCTTCTCGTCCGGCGAGGGGGCGCCGGTAGAAACGATCGTCCGGAACCCGGCATGACAAATGTCAGACGGGTCAGACGAGAAGGTCGAGCAACTCCCCCATGTCGGAGAAGAGTTGAGTGGCGCCGGCCAGCTTGGCGGCGGGCGTCATCGCGGTGAACCCGTACACGTCCATCCCGGCCGCGTTGGCCGCCTGCACGCCCAGCGGACTGTCCTCGACCACCACGCACCGCCCGGGCTCGACCCCCATCCGCTCGGCGGCGTACAGGAACAGATCCGGCGCCGGCTTCCCGCGCCCCACGTCCTCGGAGCTGAAGATCCGCGCATCCTCGAACCACCGGTCGAGACCGGCCGCCCGATGCCCCACCCGGATCCGCGCATGGCTCCCGGAGGAGGCGACACAGTACGGCACCCCGTCCGCGACCAGCTTCTCCAGTACGCCGCTGACGCCGGCCACGGCCTCCAACTCCCGCTCGAACGCGGCGAACACCCTCGCGTGGAAGACATCGTCGAAGTCCGCAGGCAGCCGCTCTCCGCTCCGCTCCAGGACGAGCTCATGGATCCGGTGCATGGCGGAGCCCATGTAGTCCCGAATGGAGTCCTCGTATGAGGTCGCATGCCCGAGCTCCGTCAGATAGGCAGCGAGGTGCCGATTGGAGATCGGCTCACTGTCGACGAGGACGCCGTCGTTGTCGAAGATGACGAGTTCATAGCGCATGCCATTGACCATAAACGCAGAAAGGCCCACACCATAAGGTGTGGGCCTTTCCATCAAAAGGAGTTCGGCGGTGTCCTACTCTCCCACAGGGTCCCCCCTGCAGTACCATCGGCGCTGTAAGGCTTAGCTTCCGGGTTCGGAATGTAACCGGGCGTTTCCCTCACGCTATGACCACCGAAACACTATGAAATTAGACCGGAAAAGACACGGTCGTTGCCTCAGAACTAACACAGTGGACGCGAGCAAATATGGACAAGCCCTCGGCCTATTAGTACCGGTCACCTCCACCC